>NZ_JBEXGX010000013.1:0-257433 GCF_040607495.1 Streptomyces sp. NPDC005281
GCCGGACTGTCGATCATCAACTCCAGCCCCTGGTTGAGCTTTTCGCGGTTGGAGAGCAGGTCGTCCAGGTCGCTCTTGCCGATGATGGACCGCAGTGAGGTCTGCGCCATCTGGGAGACCGCGAAGCGGTAGTCCTCGACCTGGATGATGGCGTTCGGCGCGTCCACCACCTTGAAGTAGACGACCGCGTCCACGCGGACCGTGACGTTGTCCCGGGTGATGCCCTCCTGGGCCGGGATCGGCAGGGTCACGATCTGCATGTTGACCTTGCGCAGCCGGTCCACGAACGGCACCACCATGGTGAAGCCGGGCGTGCGGACCTCGCCCGCCAGCCGCCCGAGGCGGAAGACGACCCCGCGTTCGTACTGCTTGATGACCCTCGCGCCGGCCGCGACGTAGATCACCGAGGCGGAGCAGGCCGCCGTGATCGCCACGATGAGTTCCTGGACCATGACGACCCCCTTCCGATCCGCCCGGTTTGTCTGGCAATTCCACTTTACGTCGCGGGGGTGCGGTTGTTGCCGGGTCGGTTAGGAGGGGCTTCCGGTGCCCTGGCGGACAGCGCCCGCCCGCCAGGGTCACCCGTAGCGGTACTAGGCTCCCCGGTTCTCCACGAGGCCCTTCGCGTCGCGGGCGAGCGCGGTCAGCCGGGAGATGGCGCGGAAGTACTTCTTCCGGTAGCCGCCGTTCAGCATCTCCTCGCTGAACAGCGAGTCGAAGGGCATGCCGGAGGCGAGGACCGGCACCTCGCGGTCGTACAGCCGGTCGGCGAGCACGACGAGCCGCAGCGCCGTCGACTGGTCCGGGACGGGCTGGACGTCGGTGAGGCAGACCGCCTTGAGCCCGTCGGTCAGGGCGCCGTACCGGCTGGGGTGGACGCGGGCCAGATGTCCGAGCAGGTGCGGGAAGTCGTCCAGGGAGGCGCCGTCGGTGGCGTACGCGGCCTTGGTGACCTGTTCGTCGGAGAACGGGGCGGGCGCCTCGGGCAGCCCGCGGTGGCGGTAGTCCTCGCCGTCGATGCGCAGCGACCGGAAGCGCGAGGAGAGGCCCTGGATCTCCCGCAGGAAGTCCGCGGACGCGAACCGCCCCTCACCGAGCTTGCCCGGAAGCGTGTTCGAGGTGGCGGCGAGCGCCACACCCGCGTCGACCAGCTTGCCGAGCAGGGTGGAGACGAGGACGGTGTCCCCCGGGTCGTCGAGTTCGAACTCGTCGATGCACAGGAGACGGTGCCCGGAGAGGGTCTGCACGGTCTTCTGGAAGCCGAGAGCGCCGACCAGGTTCGTCAGCTCCACGAAGGTGCCGAACGCCTTGAGTGAGGGCTCCGCCGGGGTCGCGTGCCACAGGGACGCGAGGAGGTGGGTCTTGCCGACGCCGTAGCCGCCGTCGAGGTAGACGCCCCGGGGACCGGCCGGCGTCTTCGGGGCCTTGCCGAATCCGAACAGCCTCCGCCTGGGCGCGCCCACGGCGTGCGCTCCGCCGAGCCCGCCGGCGAAGTTCTCGAGGATGCCGACGGCCTCGGTCTGGCTCGGCCGGTTCGGGTCCGGGATGTACGTGGCGAAGCGGACCGAGTCGAAACGCGGCGGCGGCACCATCTCGGCGACGAGCCGGTCGGCGGGGACGTGCGGCTCGCGGGCGCACAGGGACAGCGGGGCCGCTTCGGCTATCGGGTCGATCGCGGAGGCGGTGGAGGTGGGCGACACGGTTCCCCACTCTATGCGCCGTGCCACACTGCACGTCATGCGACGCCTGTTCCCTGTGACCTATGAAACAGCAGCCCAGGCCTCCGCCGAGGCCTCCGGGGCGGATGTGACGGAGCGGGAGTGGGAGCTCGGCGAACTGGCGGAGGCGTACGCCTACCCCCAGGTCACGGGGCCCTGGCTGCGGGCCAACATGGTGTCCACGCTCGACGGTGCCGCCCAGCACGACGGGCGCTCGCAGCCCATCTCGAACGCCGCCGACATGAGGATCTTCGGTGTCCTCAGGGGACTCGCGGACGTCGTGGTCGTCGGGGCGGAGACCGTCCGGCAGGAGGGCTACCGGCCGGCACGCGCGCGTGAGGCCTTCGCCGCGCCGCGGGAGGCGGCCGGGCAGGGACCCGCGCCCGCGATCGCGGTCGTCACCGCGAGCCTCGACCTGGACTTCTCGCTGCCGCTCTTCACCTCGCCCCTGGTGCCCACGCTGGTGCTGACCGGTGCCGCGGCGCCACCGGAGCGGATCTCCGAGGCCGAGCGGGCGGGCGCGCGGGTGGTGATCGCCGGAGACGGCGCGGGGATCGACCCCGCCCGTGCCGTTCGGGCCCTGGGCGACCTCGGGCACACCAGGCTGCTGACCGAGGGCGGGCCCAGGCTGCTCGGCCAGCTGATCGCGGCCGGTGTCCTGGACGAGATGTGCGTGACGCTGTCGCCCATGCTCGTGGCGGGCGACGCCCAGCGGATCGCGGGCGGACCCTCGGTGCCGCTTCCCCGGCGGTTCGAACTGGTGTCTTTGCTGGAGGAGGCCGGGTTCCTCTACAGCCGCTACGGTCGATCCGGCCGACAGTCGGAATCCTAGATTCCGTTTCTCTTCGGCCGGGCGCACTAATTCGCGCAGTACCCGTGCTGTCACGGGGCAGGATGGTTTCCGCAGGGGGCCGGGAAGGCCCCCGGACGAGAAGGGCGCCTGTCGTGTTCACGAGCGTATTGATGATCGAGAAGGCCCTGACGTCCGCCGACGTGGAGTTCGTCACCACCTTGCACGGTGACGAGGCGGTCGCCTTCCATGTGCTGCTCCAGCCCCGGGGCGACCAGGCGGACCGGCTGCTGCGGGCCATCGACGACGTCGCGATGGGCGAGATCGACGAGGCGACCCGCGAGGGCGAGACACCCGAGGGCGATGCGGCCGCCGGCCAGGGCGAGCAGGCGCTGGAGGTGTCGCTGGTGGCGCTGCGCGCGTCCGGCAGCACCGCCGAGGGCCGCCTCGTCGAGGAGCACCCCCTCGACGCGCTGAAGACCCTGGTCGACCAGGTGGAGGCCGACGAGGTCATCGTGCTGACCGACCCGCACTACGTGGAGGAGTTCTTCCACCGGGACTGGGCCTCCCGGGCCCGCCACAAGGTGGGCGTGCCGGTCCTGAAGCTGTTCTCCCACAGCAAGGCGTGAGCGGGCTCCGGGCTCCGGGGACGTGAGCGCGGCCCGGCCGCGGGTCACGGGGCGCCGCCCGTGCCGGTCCCGGGGCGCCGCCCGAGCCCCGGGCGCGTCGGCCGGTGTCCCTTGTGAGGCACTGTCCGCCGCACCCAATAGGCTGGGCCTGCGTTCTCTTCGGGAGAGCGCGCCCACCTTCGTACCGGATCTTGGGGAGATACACGCATGGCACCCGGCCTTCCTACCGCGATGGACCGACCGCACTTCATCGGCATCGGCGGCGCCGGGATGTCGGGCATCGCGAAGATCCTCGCGCAGCGCGGAGCCCAGGTCGCGGGCAGCGACGCGAAGGAGTCCGCCACCGCGGAGGCCCTGCGCGCGCTGGGCGCCACGGTCCACATCGGGCACGCGGCCGGTCACCTCGCCCCCGACGCCACCTGTGTCGTGGTCTCCTCCGCGATCCGCGCGGACAACCCGGAGCTGGCCCGCGCCGCCGAGCTCGGCATCCCGGTGGTCCACCGCTCGGACGCCCTCGCCCGCCTGATGGACGGCCTGCGCCCGATCGCGGTCGCCGGCACCCACGGCAAGACGACCACCACCTCGATGCTGGCCGTGTCCCTGTCGTCGCTCGGCCTCTCCCCGTCGTACGCCATCGGCGGCGACTTGGACGCGCCCGGTTCGAACGCCCTGCACGGCGAGGGCGAGATCTTCGTCGCCGAGGCCGACGAGTCGGACCGCAGCTTTCACAAGTACGCGCCCGAGGTCGCGATCATCCTCAACGTCGAGCTCGACCACCACGCCAACTACGCGTCCATGGAAGAGATCTACGAGTCCTTCGAGACGTTCGTCGGCCGTGTCACCGAGGGCGGCACGCTGGTGATCTCGGCGGACCACGAGGGCGCCCGCGAGCTGACCCGCCGCCTCGCGGGCAGTGACGTGCGCGTGGTGACGTACGGCGATGCCGCCGGCGCGGACGTCCGGGTGCTGTCCGTGGTCCCGCACGGACTGAAGAGCGAGGTGACGGTCCTGCTGGACGGCGCCGAGCTGACCTTCACGGTCTCCGTCCCCGGCCGCCACTACGCGCACAACGCGGTGGCGGCGCTGGCCGCGGGTGCCGCGCTGGGCATCCCGGCCGCCGAGCTGGCCCCCGCGCTCGCCTCGTACACCGGTGTGAAGCGCCGCCTCCAGCTGAAGGGCGAGGCGGCCGGCGTCCAGGTCGTCGACTCCTACGCGCACCACCCGACCGAGATGACCGCCGACCTGGAGGCCATGCGGGCCGGGACCTCGGGCCGCATCCTCGTGGTCTTCCAGCCGCACCTGTTCTCCCGCACCCAGGAGCTCGGCAAGGAGATGGGCGAGGCCCTGTCGCTGGCGGACGCCTCGGTCGTCCTGGACATCTACCCGGCCCGCGAGGACCCGATCCCCGGTGTCACCAGCGAGTTGATCATCCAGGCCGCACGCACCGCGGGCGCCGAGGTGACACCGGTCCACGACAAGGCCGAGGTCCCGTCGGCCGTCGCGGGAATGACGAAGCCCGGTGATCTCGTTCTCACCATGGGCGCCGGTGACGTGACGGATCTCGGACCGGAGATCCTCGCCCGGCTGTCCGAGTAGTCGTGGCTCGCTGTGAGCCTTTCTTGAACGTAAGGGGTTGAGCTTCATGTCGTACGACATCGAAAAGCCGGACGAGCAGTGGCGCGCGGAGCTGACCCCGTCCGAGTACACGGTGCTGCGCAAGGCGGGCACCGAGCCCGCCTTCACCGGCGAGTACACCGACACCAAGGCGAAGGGCGTCTACTCCTGCCGCGCCTGCGGCGCCGAACTCTTCACCTCCACGGAGAAGTTCGAGTCGCACTGCGGCTGGCCGTCCTTCTACGACCCGAAGGACTCCGACGCCGTCGAGCTGATCCAGGACCGGTCGCACGGAATGGTGCGCACGGAGGTGCGCTGCGCCCGCTGCGGGTCGCACCTCGGCCACGTCTTCGACGGCGAGGGCTATCAGACGCCGACGGACCAGCGGTACTGCATCAACAGCATCTCGCTCCGGCTGACGCCGGACGAGGGCTGATCCCGTATCCCGGCTCGAACCGAACCGCCTGCGCACCGAGTGCGTGGGCCGGGCACGGGCCGGGATCAGGGACCCGCACGCCGGGCCATGACGGCCGTCCCCCTCACAGCACCTTGCGGTGTACCAGGGTCGAGAGGATCAGCGTGCCCGGGAGCAGGGGGATCCAGACCGTCAGGACGCGGTAGCCGATGACGGTCGCCGTCGACAGGCCCGTCGGGGCGCCCAGCGACACCATGGTGAAGACCATCGCCGCGTCCACCGGGCCGATCCCGCCCGGAGCGGGGACGGCGCCGACGGCGGTACTGGCGATCAGCAGCGCGAACACCACCTGAGCCCATGACAGCGGCAGCCCGAGGGAGAAGCCGACCGCCGCGATCGTGCTGCCCTGGAGCACCGGGGCCGCGGCCGAACCGCCCCACAGGGCGAGAACGCGGCTGGGCCGGGCGTGCAGGAGCCGTACGTCGGTCAGCGCGGTGCGCAGGAAGCCGACGGCCGGGCGGCGCAGCGGACGGACCGTCGCCAGAAGCAGGCAGACGGTCGCGAGACCGAGCACGGTGCTTCCCACCGCCAGGAGCAGTGTCCAGCGGTCCGGAGCGAGCGCGCCGAACCGGATGGTGTCCCCGACCGCCACCAGGAAGACGATCAGCACCGGAATCCTCGCCACCGGCTTGACCAGCGCGTACAGGGCGAGCGAAGCGGTCGCGCGAGCCAGGGGGATGCCCTGGCCCCGCAGGAAGCGCAGGGTGACCGCGTGGGCGCCGATGCTCGCCGGCAGCACATGGTTGGCGGCGCCGGCGGCCAGCTGTGACGCCAGCAGCAGGCCGGGGGGAAGCCGTTCCGGCAGGGCGCCCTGCCGTACGCAGGCGGCGACCACCCAGCCCAGCAGGGTGAAGAGCAGCCCGGCCAGCAGCCACCGGGGATCGGCGTCACCCAGCCGGGCGACGCCGTCGCTCACGGCGCGCCGGTCAAGCGCCGCCCAGGTCCCGATCAGCAGCAGGGGGAGCAGCGTCACCACCAGGCGGGTGAGCCGGGTGAGGGACGCGAGGCGGGTGGCGGAAGGGGAGCAGGTGGGGGGAGACGCCTCGGCGGGCGCGTCCGCGTCCGTGGGCGTCGGTGCGGGCGCCGCCGCGGTCGCGGTGGCGGGGAGGTTGTCGAGCGGGGGCAGGGACACGGCGCACGTCGTCCTTCCGCGTCACGCCCGGGTAGGGACGGACGGATCCGAGGCGATGCAACGGGGACGGGGAGAACGTTCCCGCCCGGTGTGACGCCACGGTGTCCGGGAGGGGAAGGGGGACCAGCGCCTGAGCGATACGGCCGGAGGCGCCGACGCCGGGGCCGGTTGTCCGGGCTTCGGCGGTGCGAGTTCGAGTGAGACGGCGATGCGTGGGAGCGATGCCGGGCGTGTCTTCGGGGGATGCCGGGGACCGTCCCCGGGGGTTCGGCGCGTCGCCGTCCGTGACGCGTGCGTACACCCGATCCTGACCTGACGTGCGGCCCTGGACTCCCCGGCCGGGGGCCGTACGCCCACCGCCGCTCCCGTGCCGCCCCGGAACCTACGGAGAACCATGGACGCCGACAGCAACCAGCCCGCGGACGACGGCGCCCAGGAGCCCATGGACGCGGGGGGCGCGGGCGACGGTGCCTCCCCACGGCCCGGCGGTCGCGCCGGCACGGAGGACCGTGCGGGTGACCCGGCCGGCGCCTCCGCCCGGGCGCGCGCCGCCACGCTCCTGCGCCGTCCGAAGCTGTGGCTGGTGCCCACCGTGCTGACGGGGCTGCTCGCCCTGCTGCTGTCGCTCCTGTACATGGGAGGCATCGTCAACCCGAACGGGCATCTGCGCCACCTGCCGATCGGCCTGGTCAACGAGGACACCGGCAAACCGCCTCCGGGACAGCGGCAGAACGTGGGCACCCAGGTCACCGCGGCCATCGTCGCCAACGACACCTCCGGCAAGGCGAACTGGCGCAGACTCACCGGCGCGCAGGCCGAGGACGAACTCGCCTCAGGCAAGATCTACGGCGCCCTCGTCGTCCCCGCGAACTTCACCGGCTCACTGACCGCCCTGACCACAGCGAACGCCACGGTCCGGCCCACCATGACGGTACTGACCAACCCCGGTATGGGCAGCCTCGGTTCGTCCCTCGCGAGCCGGATCACCACGGCGGCGGCCCAGCAGACCTCCGCCACCATCGGCAAGCAGCTGACGGCGTCCCCGGTGACCGCGAAGGCCGATTCCACCACCCGGCTGCTCCTCGCCGACCCCGTCCAGGTCGTCACCCGCATCGGGCACCCCATCGGCGCGCACAGCGGTCTCGGGCTGAGCGCGTTCTACTACACCCTGCTCCTGGTGCTGGCCGGGTTCCTCGGCGGCAACCTCATCAGCACCGGCGTCGACACGGCCCTCGGCTACGCCGACAACGAGATCGGCCCCTGGCACACACGCCGCCCGACCGTGCCGATCAGCCGCACCCAGACGCTGCTCCTGAAGATGGCCATGACCGCCGGGATCACCCTGCTCACGGTCTCTCTGGTCATGCTGGCCACCGTCGCGATCCTGGGCATGGACGCCACCCACCTGCCGTTGCTGTGGATCTACTCCTACTGCGCGAGCCTCGCCGTCGGACTGGGAGTCCAGGCGATCAACGCGGCGTTCGGCGGGATCGGGCAGCTCGTGTCCATGTTCGTGTTCATCGTGCTGGGCCTGCCGTCCTCCGGCGCCACCGTGCCGCTCCAGGCGGTCCCCGGCTTCTACCGCTTCCTGTCCGTCTTCGAACCCATGCGCCAGCTCAGCGACGGGGTGCGCGCCATCCTCTTCTTCGACGCCCGGGCCGACGCCGGGCTCGCCCGCGCCTGGCTCATGATCGGCGTCGGCTCCCTGCTCGCCCTCCTCTTCGGCTTCGCGATGACCCGCTACTACGACCGCAAGGGCCTGGACCGGCTGACCCCCCAGCTGCCCTTCCACCAGGCCCCCCGGCCCGCGGCATCCAGCTGACGAGGCCCGCGGTTCCGGTGGGAGAGGCATTTCCCGGGTCACGTCCCGCGGACGCCGTTGCGCATCTCCCGGGGGCTCACCCCGAACCGCTGCCGGAAGGCGGTACTCAGGGCGCTCGCCGACGAGAAGCCCGAGGCGTAGGCCAGATCGGTGATCGTCAGATGCTCGCAGTCGCCGCACCGGAGCCGTTCGCGGACCAGGCGCAGCCGCTCCTCGCGGATCAGGCCGCGGGGGGTGGTGCCCGCGTGCTGAAGGGCCAGCTGGATCTGGCGCAGCGACCAGCCGAGGGCGCGGGCCATGGACGTACCGGTGAGGCCGGGGTCGGCGGCGTTCTCGCGGACGTGGCGGCGCACTACCGTCTCCACGTCGGTCAGATGGCGCGCGCCGTCGGGGCGGTCGTCACCGGTGGTGAGCATGCACAGCAGCTCCACCACACGGTCGGACACGGCGTTGAACTGGGAGTCGGTCAGGTCCTCGCGCTCGGTGTACAGACCGTCGAGCATCGAGCGGACGACGCGCCCGAGGCCCCTGCTCAGGTCCAGGCCGGTGGCCAGCGGCGACTTGCGGTTCAGCGGGCCGTCCAGCTCGCGGGCCGGGATCGTGAGGACGAAGGCCTGGGTGGCGGAGTCCTGGAGGCACTGGAAGGGGGAACCGAACGAGACGAGTGTGCCCGTCCCCGGCGTCAGACGTGTCTCGTGACCCTCCTGGCGCAGGACGATCTGTCCGGTCAGCGGAAGCAGTAACCGGTAGTCCCCGTCGGGATCCTCGCGGATCTGCCGCGCCGTCCTGCTGTACTCGATCTCGTCCGACCGGAACCTGACGAGCTGGTACGCCTCGGTACGCTGACGGACCGTCCTGCCGCGGAAGTCGTCGGCGCGGCCGTACCGGTAGCCCATCCGGGACTGGTACGAGCCGATGTGCTCGCTCCAGAAGTCGGCCCGCTCGGACGGTTCCACCGCACCCGTGGACCGGGTTTCCACCAGGTAGTTCCCCGTGGGCAAGGCCACCATCGACTCCCGTGCGGGTGAGGGCAGTTACGCGGTGTCAGCCTAGTGCACACAGCCGGTGCGCCTGGCGGCAACTTCTCTGCGCGTCCGGGAAAGAGAGAGGGCCCGCACGCGGCTACCGTCATCCGCCCCGCCAACTCGCGCCCCATCCCTCACTTTTCCTGCTCCTGCCCCAGCAATGCCCCATTGCACAAGAGGACTTGAGGACCATGACCGAACGGATACCGGAGGCCGTGTCCTGGTGCCTAGCCGCCGGCCTGCTCGCCGTCACCGTGCTGCTGATACGCCGACGGGGGATCAGCACCCGGCAGCGCCGGCGGATCGACGATCTCACGGAGGAGCTGCGGGCCCGCGACGAGGGGCTGCGCCGGCTGGCCGAGGTCCGCCTGCCCGCCCTGGAGGACACCCCGCACCAGCACACCGGCCCGGGCGCCCCGGAGACCGGCCCGCTCGGCGCCCGGCTGGCCGGCACGGACTTCGCGAAGCAGCTCGACACCGTCCTCGAACGGTTCTCGGAGGCGGTGGGACACGCGCAGGCGCGCGCCGACCAGTCCGCGAAGTCCGCGCTCAAGGCGTCGATGCGTTCGATCCAGGCCCTCGCCAACGAGCAGCAGGTGTCCATCGCCGAGATGCAGGACCGGCACGACCACCCCGACGTCCTGCGCGACCTGCTCGAAATCGACCACACCAACGCCCAGTTCGGCCGCCGCGCGCAGGCGATCGCCGTCCTGTGCGGCTCCTGGCCCGGACGGCAGCGCAGCACCTCCGCGCTGATCGAGGTGGTGCGGGGAGCGACCTCCCGCGTCCGTGACTACCGGCGCGTCCGCGTCAACGGACAGGTCGACATCGCCGTCGAGAGCCGCGCCGTCGAACCGGTGGTCCTCGCCGTCGCCGAACTGCTGGACAACGCGGCCCGCCACTCGCAGCCCGGCACCGCCGTCGAGGTCACCGTCCAGCCCGCGCACAACGGTGCCTGCGTGGTCGTCGACGACGCCGGTGTCGGCATGGACGGCGGGGCGATCGAGCGGGCAACCGGGCTGCTGACCGGCCGCGACCTGGTGGACGTGACCCGGCTCGAGGACCCTCCGCAGTTCGGCTTCGCAGCCATCGGTGTACTCGCCGCCCGGTACGGGTTCAGCGTCTCGGTGGACACCCGGTCACCGTACGGCGGTGTCCGGGCGGTGGTGTTCCTGCCCGCGAAGCTGCTCACGCATCCGGCCCCGGCCGTGAAGGCGCCCCCGCGGTCCGAGCCCGCACGGACGGCCGGGAGACCCGTGGGCGCGCGGGCCGCGTCCGTGCCGCCGGTGCTTCCCACCCGGCGGTCGGCCGAGCCCGTCGGGACGACCACGGCCGGAGGCCTGCCGAAGCGGCGCCGCCGGGCCCCGCAGCCGCCGGGCCCCGAGGAAGCGCCCGCCGCCGTACCGGCCGAGGACGTCAGCGCACGGTCGGCCGGGGAGAACGCCCGGCGCATGGGCGCGTTCGCCCGCGGCACCCGCTCCGGCCGCTCCGAACAGGACACCACCGGAAGCCCGGCGGCCCCCCGGCCGGCGGACGCCCCACCCCGTCCGATCGAAGGGAGCACACAGGGATGACCGCGCCCATGACCAATGAGCTCGGGTGGATGCTCGACGAGGTCCTGAAGGTGCCGGAAGCGCGGCACGCGATCCTGCTGTCCGCCGACGGCATGCTCCGCGCCCATTCCGCGGACATCGGCCGGGACGACGCCGAGCGGCTGGCCGCCGGACTGTCCGGCGTGCAGTCGATCAGCCGCAGCACCGCCGAGTTCTGCGGCAGCCCGGACACGCCCTGGCGACAGACCCTGATCGAGTTCGCCCACGGCTACGTCTTCCTCGTCGCCGCGGGCGAGGGCACCCACCTCGCGGTGTCCACGACCGAGAACGTCGACATGGAGGCGGTCACGTACCGCATGCACAAGACGGTCGACCGGCTCGGCAAAGAGCTGGCCAGCCCCGCCCGGCAGGACACCGGCAGACCGGCATGACACCGCCCGGAGGCCGTCCCGGGGAACGGCTGGTGCGGTCGTACGTCGTCACCGGCGGCCGTTCGCGGCCCTCGCGCAACACCCTCGACCTCGTCACGCTGCTGATCGCCGCCGCCGGCCCGCCGCTCACCGGGCTGAGCCCCGAGAAGCGACGGCTGATGGAGCTGTGCCGGCCCGGAGCCCTGTCGCTGGCCGAGGTGGCCGGCCATCTGGAACTTCCGGTGAGCGTCACCAAGGTGCTGGTCGCCGACCTGATGGACAGCGGTCACCTCGTCACCCGCGCGCCGATCCCCGCAGCCGGGCCGACGTCCGACACCCGTGTCCTCAAGGAGGTGCTCGATGGACTGCGCTCCCGCCTCTGAGGCCGTGTACCTGCCCGAGGGCGTGCGGACCGCCGTGAAACTGCTGGTCGTCGGCCACTTCGCGGTCGGCAAGACCACGTTCGTCGGCGCGCTGTCCGAGATACCACCGCTGCGCACCGAGGAGGTCATGACCCAAGCCGGCGCGTACGTGGACGACCTGGCGGGCGCCAGGGGCAAGACGACCACCACGGTCGCCCTCGACTTCGGCCGCGTCACCCTCAACGACAGCCTGGTCCTCTATCTGTTCGGCGCCCCGGGACAGCGGCGCTTCACCGGACTCTGGCGGGACCTGACCCGCGGCGCGCTCGGCGCGCTCGTCCTCGCCGACACCCGGAGCCTGGACCGGTCCTTCGACGTCATGGGCCTGCTGGAGGAGTCGGAACTCCCCTACGCCGTAGCCCTGAACGACTTCGACGGCGGGGCCGGGCACAGCCTCGAAGAGGTGCGCGAGGCCCTCGACCTGCTGCCCTCCACCCCGCTGCTGCGCTGCGACGCCCGCGACCGGGTCTCCGCCACCGAGACGCTGATCGCCCTCGTCGCTCATCTGCTGGCCCGCACCGGCGAACTGGAGAACGCGTGAAAGCCGTACCGCCGCCCGGCTGCCCCGTCCATCAGTCGTTGTACGGGCCCGAGTTCGCGGCCGATCCCGCCTCGGTCTACCGACGGCTGCGGGAGTCAGGACCGACCGCGCCCGTCGAACTCGCCCCCGGAGTCCGGGCCACCCTGGTCACCGGTTACGACGCCGCGCTGCATGTCCTGCGCAGCCCGGAGACTTTCTCCAAGGACCCGCGGCACTGGCAGGCCCTCGCCGACGGCACCGTCCCGGCCGACAGCCCGGTCCTCCCGATGATGATGTACCGGCCCAGCGCCCTGTTCACCGACGGCGAGGAGCACGGCCGGCTCCGGGGCGCCATCACCGACACGCTCGCCCGCGTCGAGGCGGGCACCCTGCGCGGCTACGCCGAACGCAGCGCCGACACCCTCATCGACAGGTTCGCCCCGCTCGGCTCGGCAGATCTGCTCGGCGAGTACGCCCAGGTCCTGCCGCTGCTCGTCTTCAACCACCTCTTCGGCTGCCCCGCCGGGCACGGCGTCCGGCTGGTCGAGGGCATGTCCGGAATGTTCGACGGGGTCGACGCCGAGAAGGCGTACGAGCTGCTGGTCACCACCCTGCTCGACCTGGTCGAGCTCAAGCGGCGGCGGCCGGCCGCGGACATGACGTCCTGGCTGATGGAGCACCCGGCCGCGCTGACCGACGAGGAGCTGATCCACACCCTCGCCGTGCTGATGGGCGCGGGCACCGAACCGCAGCAGAACCTGATCGCGAACGCCCTGCGCCTGCTGCTGTCCGACGACCGATTCGCCGGCGATCTGTCCGGTGGCACCCTGCCGGTGGAGGACGCCCTGGACGAGGTGCTCTGGACCGACCCGCCGATCGCGAACTACGCCGTGCACTATCCGCGGTACGACGCCGTGTACGAGGGGACGCTGCTGCGCGCGGGTGAGCCGCTCGTGGTGAGCCTCGCCGCCGCGAACACCGATCCCGTCCTGACTAACCGTCAACGGACGGGCAATCGAGCTCACTTGGCGTGGAGCGCGGGTCCGCACACCTGTCCCGCGCAGGGTCCGGCACGGCTGATCGCGTCCGTCGCGGTCGAGAAGCTCCTGGACCGGATCCCCGACATCGAACTGACGGTTCCCGTGGAGGAACTCCGCTGGCGCCCCGGACCGTTCCACCGCGCGCTCGCCGTGCTGCCGGTGGCCTTCCGGGCCGCCCCGGCCGTCGCACGGTCCGGTGACGGACGTACCGACGCTGCGCGGCGGGCGTCGCCCGATCCCTTCCCGGCGCCCGCGTCCGAGCCCTGGCCCCCCGAGACCGGCCGCCCGCGGAGCGCCTGGGCACGGACGGCGGCCTGGTGGCGCGGGGAGTGAGGGTGCCTGCCGCGGCGCTAAGGGCTGTCCCGTAGTCCCCGGCGGGCGCACGACGACAGCTACGGCTCCCCCAAGCTCTTCGAGCAGGGGGTACCCCCACGCCGCGTTGCCGGATCGCCCGAATACGCCCAGCATGAGGACGACCCTCCGCCTTGCGATGCACCGCATCCGACGCCGCGCGCTGATCCACCGGGGATTACGTGACAGCCCTTAGGAAATACGCACCGGCAGTGAGCGGTGCCCGTTGGAGATGAAGGAGTCCACCGGCCTCAGCTCCTCCTCCGGGACGGCGAGCCGCAGGTCCGGGAACCGGCCGAACAGGGCCGGAAGCGCGATCCGAGCCTCGAGGCGGCCCAGCGGGGCGCCCAGGCAGCGGTGCACGCCGTGGCCGAAGGCGAGGTGCTCCTTGTCGGCGCGGGTGACGTCGAACAGGTCGGCGTCCTTGCCGTGGCGTTCGGGATCACGCCCGGCGGCGGCGTATGCCGCGAGGATCGCCTCGCCCCGGGCGATCACGGTGCCGTCGGGGCCGCCGAGTTCGGAGACGTCGATGTCCTCGACGGCGTACCGCAGCGGCAGGCTCGCGACCGGGGCGTCCGCGCGCAGTGTCTCCTCGACCACGTCGTCCCAGCCGGCGCGGCCCTCCCGGACGTGCGCGAGCTGTCCGGGACGGGTGAGCAGGGCGTGCACGGCGTTGTCGATGAGGTTGACCGTCGTCTCGTGACCGGCGCTGACCATGAGGATCAGGGTGTCCAGCAGTTCCTGTTCGCTGAGCGCGGTGCCGTTCTGGTCGTCACGGGCCGCGATGAGCCCGGAGGTCAGATCGTCGCCCGGTGACTTCCGCTTGTCGACGACGAGTTCGGCCAGGACGACGAGCAGCCGGCCGTAGGCGGACGTCATCTCGCCCGGGTCGGCGGAGGTGTCGAACATGCGGTCCACCAGCTTGCGCAGCTCGGGTCCCCGTTCCTCGGGCAGCCCGAACAGTTCGCTGATCACCTGGATCGGCAGCGGATAGCAGAACTCCTCGCGCAGGTCGACGACCTGGTCGCCGCGACCGGCCTCGGCCACGCGGTCCAGCAGTTGCCGGGTGATCTCCTCGATGCGCGGCTGGAGCGCGGCCGTCCTGCGGGCGGTGAACGCCTTGGAGACCATGGTGCGCAGGCGGCGGTGCTCACCCCCGTACGCGGTGAACATGTTCTCCACGGCCACCCAGGCGAACAGCGGCCACTCGGGGGTGATCACGCCACTCGCCAGCAGGGGCCAGTGCTGCCGCGCGTCCTTGGACACCCGGGGATCGGTGAGCAGCCGTTTCAGCAGCTCGGGACCGCTCACCGCCCAGGCCCGCACACCGCCGGGCAGCTCCACCCGGGCCAGTGGTCCTCTCTCGCGGATCCGGACGGCCTCTCCGTGGATGTCGCGTCCGGTCGCGTCGATCACCAAAGGACGTGGATTTCCCATCAGGAGCCTCCCGGCAGTCGAACCCGGATTCGGATACGGCGCGTCACGCTACGCGACGACGCCGCCCCTCGAATCGCACCGGGTACCGGCTGCGTGGGGTGCCAACTTCCCTGCGCGTACGGGCAATTCCGATCACCCGAAGCGCGTGGGCAAGCCGTCGAGGGTCCGGATCCCGCTGTTCCGCCCGCCTCAGGCGTGCTCGCGACGCAGCAGCCGCCTGCGCGGCTTCTGGTCGGGGAGCCAGCCGAAGGTGAGACAGCTGCCGACGGCCCCGAGGAGCAGGCCGACGAAGAAGCCGCCGAGGTTGGAGGTGACCCAGGTGCCGAGCGACAGCAGGATGCCCAGCAGGGAGTAGAACAGACGCTGGGCCGGATTGAAGAGGATCAGCAGGCCGCACAGCAGCATCGTGGTGGGCAGCAGATAGCCCGCGAGGCCCTGCATCCCGATGTGCAGGACGACCTTCAGCGACGCCTTCTCGGTGAGGAGGATCTCCGCCCCTCCCAGGGTGAGCAGCAGCCCGCCCCAGAAGGGGCGGTTCGCGCGCCACCGCCGGAAGGAGTCCCTCAGGTCCCGGGTGTCGTCCTTCTGCGCCTCGGCACTCATCAGCAGCCTTGGTCGCTGAAGCGGAGCTTGAGGCCGGGGAGCTTGAACACCGCCGCCGTCGTCGCGTAGTTGGTCTGGCGCAGGTTCGCGATGCGTACGGTGTCCGCCTGCTGGCTGAACACGCCCTTGGGGCCCTGGACCCCGGCCTTGTCGAGCGTGCTCGCGTCGTTGCCGATCTCGATGTTGTTGAAGGAGGCGTTGCCCGTCAGCTCCGTGGAGTCGGTGGTCAGGTTGGTCGCCTGGACCTTGTCCGACCCGCTGCCCGCCGTGATGAGCAGGTTGGTGCCCCCCAGGTCGACGCTCTGGCAGAGGTGGTCGAGGGTGGCGTTCTTGATCGCCGAGGTGACGATGAGGACCTGCCCGCCGGTGTCGCCGGCGTTCGGGCTGTCGTCCGCCATGTTGTCGAGGCCGCCGAACTGCTCGAAGCCGGTGCCGTTCAGTTCGGTCGCGGTGACCGTGAACGGCATTCCGGAGATGGCGAACTGCACGCCGAGGGCACCCTGTGCCGTCGCGATCATCAGCCCCGCGGCGACCATCGTGGCCGGTACCGCCATCACCGCGGCGCGGCGCAGCCGGACCCGCCCGCGTCTGTCCTGACCGTCGGCGGCTGAACCGCTTTCCGGGGTCTCGGGCGTGGAACCGTTGGACGCCGTGGCGTCCGGGGACGAAGCCATGTCTGCTCCCTGGGCACGTTCGATGCTGAAATCGATGCGGGTGGGGCTCCAGTGGCGCGTTGTCCTGGCGCGGACAGCGGCTGCCGCGAACGCCTCCTCGCGCCTCCCGGCGGTTGCAAGGGCTTTCTCGTTACGCGGCAGTAGCCTTCGAGGAAGTTACCGGGGGTTACACGAACGGGTCAAGGCGCGTGTGGGAAAACCGTGCCAGTTGTGCCCCAGGTGTGAACAGTCATCCGCCGGAGAGTCCCGCTGACCTTCAACTTCCTTGCTACGCCTTGACGTTGACCCTCCATCAGGTCTACAACTCTCCCTGTTTCCCGGATCCGTGGCGCCGGATCCGTCGGCTGACGCGCCCGTCACCTCCCGGACCCCGCTCTGCGGGGCGGTCATGGCGTGTTCCGGAGCGACCCTGGCGCGTACGCCCAAAGGCGCGCCTCCCGGCCGTTCCCGTTCCCGTGGCACCGGTGCGGTCACCTTCCCCCAGAGGGCCGTACCGGTCGCCCGGCTGTCGCCGCCGGCCCGTGGCGTAAGGAGAAGGCGTCACGGGCCGGCGGCGGTCACTCCTCGCACCACTCCCGAGGGCGGGCCCCGCTGTCTTCGCCCGCCGTCGCGCGCGGCCCGTTCCACCCCGCACACCCGCGCCACCGTCTCGACCCGCACCCCCGCGCCCCGGCGCGGTCAGGCACCCACACCCCCATCGGAGAAGAGGCACCCCCATGCGTACTCGATCCCTGCTCGCCGCCGTCGGCGTCGTCGCGGCCCTCTCGGCGTCCGCCGTCGTCCCGGCCTCCGCGGACGACGTCGCCGTGCTCACCACCGGCAGCGCCGGAGGGACCCCCGTCGCCGTCGGCGACGTCCTCGTGGCCTCGCTGGCGAGCGGCACCAACGCCACGCTCTACTCCAGCAGCACCGGCACGAGCGGCGTCTCCTGTTCCGGGTCGACCTTCACCGCGGCCGCCGCCGACAACCCCGCGTCCCCCGGCACGGCCACCGAGTCCGTCACCGGCCAGACCTTCACGGCCAGTTCGTGCAGCAGCAACGTCATCGGCGTCCTCGGCGTCACCAGCATCACGGTCGACAACCTGCCCTACAGCACCGCGGTGGGCTCCGACGGAAGCGTCGCGGTCACCCCGGCGGCCGGCTCCAGCATCCAGACCACGGTCAAGCTGCGCTCGCTGCTGGGCACGCTGACGTGCGTCTACCGGGCGGCCGGCCTGTCCGGCACGGCTGACAACACCGACAACAGCATCAACTTCACCAATCAGCAGTTCACGAAGTTCTCCGGCTCGTCCCTCTGCTTCGCGAACGGCTACTTCACCGCGAAGTACGCCCCCGTGACCGACACCAGCCAGGCGGGCAGCCCGGCGGTGTTCGTCAACTGACCCCCACGGGAATCCGGTTCACCGCCGGCGGCGCAGCACCACGGCGACGCCGGCGGTGAGCAGCAGAGCCGCCCCCGCTCCACCGGCGACCATGGGGAGGGCGGGGCCACCGCCCGACGTGCTCTCGGCGGCGGGCGCCAGATGATCGGTGCCCGCCTTCTCGGCCGCCGAACCGGCCTCGGGGGAGGCGGAACCGGCGGACGGCGACGCGGCCGTGGCACTGGGCGTCGCGCTCGCCGGCCGGGTGGCCGCGGGGGACTTCTTGGCGCTCTTCGCGCCGGAGCCGCTCCCGGCCGTCGTGGAAGACCCGGTGCTCGCGGCCGGCTTCGACGCCCCGCCGCCGCCGGAGAACACCACGTCCGAGCACGAGTAGTAGGTGTCCGTCGTGCTGGAGTTCTGCCAGATGGTGAACAGCATCTGGCGGCCGGTACGGTCGGACGGCAGCGTCGCCCCGATCCGGTAGGCGCCGGCGACCAGCGCCGGGTCCGTGACCGTGGCGAACGGCTTCTCCGGCAGGTCGGACCACTTCAGCGGCCGCGTCGGACTGTAGCCCTGGTTGGTCAGATAAAGCTTGAAGGTCCCCGTGTGCGCGATCGTCGAGCTGTACTTCATGTTCAGGCGCGCACCTGGCGTCAGACGCGTCGCGGGGAAGTCGGCGCGGGCCAGGTCGAGGCCCTTGTAGGCGGGCAGGCCCCCGCTGCACAGTTTCCCGTCCGGGATCACCGAACGGTCCCGGCCGTCGACGCCACCCACCCGCAGGTTGTCCCACGCGGTGAAGGGCGAGCCGTTCGCCGCGATCGCCGCCAGGCAGGCCGCCGTCCGGTTCTGGCTGCCGCCCTCGGGCGAGCACGCGTACACCCGGCTGACCGGAGACGTCGGCGCGCCGTGCGCCGACGCGGTCCCCGCGGCCCATGTCGTGAGCAGCAGCGGAGCCGCCAGGGCGACGGCGGCCGCGGTGGCGGTGCGGTAGGCGGTCATCCGGGACGTCTCCTCGAAGCGTGGGCGAAGCGGCGGGCCGCCGTGCGCGGCCGGGACGCACTCCTCGCACGGGGCACGGTGGGATACGGATCCGGAGCGTGCGGTGTTCAGCCGGATCCGCAATCCGCGCGAATCGGGGCCACCTCGCCGGACCGCGCCAGGACGAGGGCCGGACACCGGCCGGATCGAGGGTTTTCCCGCTATCCCTCCTCTCCGCGGCCTGCCTATCGTTCAGCGCGACCGCCGACGGCGGCCGTGCACCCCCCGTCCAGGACCGGGCAGCGAAGAACTCCGGCGCGGACGAAGGGGATCTGACGACAGGGCTCGGGCCGACCGCTGGGCTCTACGGGGGGAGGGGCCGCTCGGCGCGCATCGCGCCGGACGGCCCCTTCTGTTCCGCCGGGTACGGTGAGCCGCATGCACGATCCCGCCGCCCCCGCCCGCAGTGCCGCCGATCCCGACGACGCCCCGGTGGTCGTGAGCTCGGTACCGGGCTCGTTCCCCTGGAGCGTGCTCGCCGAACGGCATCCGGCCCTCATCCGGAAGGTGCGCGACGCCTTCCCGTACGGTCCCGAGCAGCGTCACGCGCTCGACGCGCTGCTGCGGAACTGCGCCGAGGGCGTCGCCGAGCCGCTCGCGGAGCCCGCCGCGGACCGCGCCCGGTGGGACGCCTGGGGTGGCCAGGAGTACTACGGCCGGTCCTGGTTCGACCTGCCCTTCCTGTGGTCCGAGAGCTACTTCTACCGCAAACTCCTCGAAGCCGTCGGCTACTTCGCGCCCGGTCCCTGGCAGGGCATCGACCCCTTCCGCCCCTTCAAGCTCGCCGAACTCGACACCCCGGAGGCCGAGGAGGAACTCGCCGCGCTCGACGACCTCGCGCGCCGGCCGGCCGAGGAACAGGAGGAGGCGCTGCTGCACGGCTCCCTGTGGGGCAACCGCGCCGACCTCGGGTTCAGGCTGGCCGGCGGCGCAGGCGCGGCGGCGGCCGAGTCCCGGCTCGTGGCGGACGACACGGAACTGCTGCGGTCCCTGTTCGCCGGAGGCACCCTCTGTCTCGTCGCGGACAACGCGGGCCGCGAACTCGTCCCCGACCTCCTCCTCGTCGACCATCTGCTCCGGCACGGCCGGGTCGAGCGGGCCGCCCTGCACGTGAAGCCGTACCCGTACTACGTGTCCGACGCCACCGCGGCCGACGTGCTGGACGCCCTGCGCCGGCTGACCGCCGCGAAGGGAGCGGCCGGCGAGGCCGGGAAGCGCCTCTGGGCGGCCCTGTCCGGGGGCCGGCTCACCGTCAGGACCCACCCCTTCGCCTGCGGCCCGCTGCCGTACGCCGATCTGCCCGAGGACCTCCGGCGGGAGTTCGCCGCCGCCGACGTGACCCTGCTGAAGGGCGACCTGAACTACCGCCGGCTGATCGGCGACCGGCTCTACCCCGCCACCACCCCGTTCGCCGCCGTGACCGCCCACTTCCCCGGTGCGGTGGCCGCGCTGCGGACCCTCAAGTCCGATGTGGTCGTCGGGCTCGGCGCCGCCGTCGAGGCGGACCTCAACGCCGCCGAGGGCGACCGCTGGCGCACGGGCGGGACCCACGCGCTGATCCAGGCGAGACGCGGATGACCGTTCGCCCGGCTTCCGGGTCCGGTCAAGTCACCTGAATCCAGGGCCCAGGGACAGGTCCGGTGTCCTCGTGTGCGGCTTTCGGGCGGGTTCACGCGATGGTGTGATCATGTCCTGGCCTGCGGATGTGCGCGCGGGGCCCTGGGTAGGGCCCGGCCATGACGCAGCCGTTCCGACTCCCGCACTTCTACATGCCCTACACCGCCCGCCTGAACCCGCACCTGGACGAGGCGCGGGCCCATTCGGCCGAGTGGGCCCGCGACATGGGCATGCTCGAAGGTTCGGGCATCTGGGAGCAGTCCGACCTCGACGCCCACGACTACGGCCTGTTGTGCGCCTACACCCACCCCGACTGCGACGGGCCGGCGCTCTCCCTCATCACCGACTGGTACGTGTGGGTTTTCTTCTTCGACGACCACTTCCTGGAGACCTTCAAGCGCACCCAGGACCGCGCGGGCGGCAAGGCCTACCTGGACCGGCTCCCCCTCTTCATGCCGCTGGACCTGTCGGCCCCCGTCCCCGAACCGGAGAATCCCGTCGAGGCGGGACTCGCCGACCTGTGGGCGCGCACGGTGCCCTCGATGTCCACGGCGTGGCGCAGGCGGTTCGCCGTCTCCACCGAGCATCTGCTCAACGAGTCGATGTGGGAGCTGTCCAACATCGACGAGGGACGGATCGCCAACCCCGTCGAGTACATCGAGATGCGCCGCAAGGTGGGCGGAGCCCCCTGGTCGGCGGGGCTCGTCGAGTACGCGACCTGCGAAGTGCCCGCGTCCGTCGAGGAGTCGAGGCCGCTGCGCGTCCTCATGGAGACGTTCTCCGACGGGGTCCACCTGCGCAACGACCTCTTCTCCTACCAGCGGGAGGTCGAGGAGGAGGGCGAACTCAGCAACGGCGTCCTCGTCCTGGAGACGTTCTTCGGCTGCACGACACAGCAGGCCGCCGAGACCGTCAACGACGTACTCACCTCACGGCTCCGCCAGTTCGAGCACACGGCCCTCACCGAGGTGCCCGCGCTGGCTCTCGAGAAGGGGCTCACCGCCCCGGAGGTCGGCGCCGTCGCCGCGTACACACGGGGACTCCAGGACTGGCAGTCCGGCGGACACGAATGGCACATGCGCTCCAGCCGTTACATGAACAAGGGCGTCGCCGAGGAGGCGCGGCCCCTCGGCATGGGCGAGTTCGGGACGTCCGCCGCGGACGTCGGGGCACTGCTCTCGGCCGGGGCGGAGCGGCTGCGCGTGTACACCCACGTCCCGTTCCAGAAGGTCGGCCCCTCCAGGCTGCCCGAGTTCCACATGCCGTTCGAGGTCACCCTCAGCCCGCACCTCGCGGGTGCCCGCGAGGGCCTCGGCACCTGGATGCACGCCATGGGCATGCTCCGGGAGGGCGTCTGGGACGAGGACAAGCTCGTCGCCTACGACCTGCCGCTGTGCGCCGCCGGCATCCACCCCGACGCCACGCCCGAGGCCCTCGACCTCGGCTCGCAGTGGCTGGCCTGGGGCACCTACGGCGACGACTACTACCCGTTGTGCTTCGGCGGCCGCCCCGACCTGACCGCCGCCCGGCTGGCCACGGCGCGCCTGAGCGCCTGCATGCCCGAGGAGGGCGAGGAGACGCCCGTCCCGGCCAACGGCATGGAGCGGGGGCTGATCGACCTGTGGCGGCGCACCACCGCGGAGATGACCCCGGACGCCCGGACCGCGCTGCGCGCGTCGGTGGACGTCATGACGGAGAGCTGGCTGTGGGAGCTGTCCAACCGGATCCAGCACCGGATCCCGGACCCGGTCGACTATCTGGAGATGCGCCGGGCCACCTTCGGTTCCGAGCTCACCATGAGCCTGTGCCGCCTCGGACACGGCCGTACGGTCCCCCCTGAGGTCTACCGCAGCGGTGCCGTCCGGTCACTGGAGAACGCGGCCATGGACTACGCGATGCTCCTGAACGACGTCTTCTCGTACCAGAAGGAGATCGAGTACGAGGGGGAGATCCACAACGGCATCCTCGTCGTGCAGAACTTCTTCGGCTGCGACTATCCGACGGCGCTCGGCATCGTCCATGACCTGATGACCCGGCGCATGGAGCAGTTCCAGCATGTCGCCGCCCACGAACTGCCCCTCCTGTACGAGGACTTCAAGCTCTCGGAGGAAGCGCGCGCGATCATGCGGGGCTATGTGACGGAACTGGAGAACTGGCTGGCCGGAATCCTCAAGTGGCACCAGGAATGCGGCCGCTACGGCGCTGCGGACCTGGCCAGGCGCGCCCACGGCTTCGTACCGGACCAGGCGTCGGCGCTGCCGCTCGCCTGGCGGGCGGAACCCGTCTGAACAGGGTGCCGCACGGCGGATCGCCCGGCGGAGCGGCAGGGGCCGTGAAGGGCCGGCTCCTCGAACGGGGATGACAGTCTCACTCGTTAGGGGATCGTCGCGAGCCGGAGCGAGGGGTAGGGCATGAGCTGAAGGCGGTCCGTAGAACACCTGCCGGAGGCGACTCATGGAACAGGCCGCGTTGCGTGCCAAGCCGATGCCCGGTCAGAACCCCGGCGGTGGCGACCGTCCGGGCGGCGGCACGCGTACGTACGGCGGCGACCGTACGTCGGACGGCACCCGTCCGTCCGGCGAAAGCCGGCGCCCGCACGCCGCGCGGCGCCGCGGCCGGCGGCTGGTCACCCTGCTGACCGGCCTGTTCGTCGGGTCGGTCCTCGTCCTGTCCGGTGTGGGGCTCGGCGCGGTGGGCGCGACCGTGATCGGCCTGAACAGACTGGCGGACGTTCAGAAGCAGGCCGGTGCGGCCGGGCACGCACAGCAGCCCTCCGCCGGCTCCGGAGCGCCGCGGCCCGGCGGTTCCGGCGTGCCGGGGTCCGACAGCCCCAGGACGGAGTCCGGCACCGGCAGCCCGATCCGGTCGGGTGAGTCCGACGGGCAGTTCGCGCGAGGGACCCTCGGGGTCGAGGCCGTCGACGCCCCCGACCGCGGGGGCGCGCTGATCGTCGCCGTGCACGTCCCCGGTCCCGGCTGCACCGCGGGCCTGGTTAGCGGAGACGTCCTGCTCGCCTTCGGGGGGACCGGGGTCACCTCGGCCGCCGGCCTCGCGCGCGCGGTGGCGGACGCGACCCCGGGCCGGGAGGTCACCCTGCGCGTACGGCACGCGAACGGCGTCCGAGGGCGCCTGTCCGCGGTCCCCGGGATCGCGACCTGAGGGGCCCCGGCCCGAGCCCCCGCGAGTAAGGGACCCATTCCGCCAGGCGCAGGGGAAAAGGGCTGGTCAACGAAGCCGCGGCCCGTCACCATGGCCGCATGCTGAGCACCCTCGCCGCCTTCCTCGGCGCCTGCACCCTGATCGCGGCCTCGCCCGGACCGAGCACCGTACTGATCATCAAACGGTCGCTGGGCAGCAGGCGGTCGGGCTTCATGACCGTGCTCGGCAACGAGACCGGCGTCTTCCTGTGGGGAGCCGTGGCCGCGTTCGGCCTCTCCGCCCTGCTCGCCGCCTCCGAGCTGGCGTACGGCGTCATGCGCGTCGTCGGTGCCGTCGTGCTCGTCGGCTTCGGCGTCCAGACGCTGTGGCAGGCACGCCGTTCCAAGGGTGCCGCCGACAGCGGCTGGGAGGGCGCGGAGAGAAGCGCCTGGGCGTCCTACCGGGGCGGGCTGCTGCTCAACCTCGCCAACCCCAAGGCGGCCGTCTTCGCGATGTCCTTCCTGCCCCAGTTCGTGCCCGAGGGTGCCCCGCACCTGCCCGCCATGCTCGGTCTCGCCGCGCTCTGGGCGGTCTACGAGGTGGGGTACTACGGCGTCTACGTGTGGTTCGTCGGCCGGATGAAGGCCGTGCTGTCCCGCACGGGTGTGCGCCAGCGCCTGGAGCAGGTCTCCGGAGGCGTCCTGCTGCTCCTGGGCGCCCGCCTGGCCCTGGAGGGCTGACCCGGGGCGGGCGTGACCGGCTCGCGCACACCCCGAGGGAGGGGCAGGATGCTGCCGTAGCCCCCTGGGGGAACTCCGCACACACGGAGGCATGGATGACCGCCGCCACACCCGAGCCCTTCACCGCCGACGACTACGAGGCCCGTATGCGGCGCGCCGCCCGGGCCGCGGCCGACGCCGGGCTCGACGGCGTCCTGGTCGCGCCGGGGCCCGACCTGGTGTGGCTGACGGGGTACCGTCCGGTGGAGACCGAGCGGCTCACCCTGCTTGTGCTGCGGGCCGGTCACGACCCGGCCCTCGTCGTGCCCACCCTGGAGGCGCCCGACGCGGCCAAGTCGGCCGGCGCGCCCGCGCTGACCCTGCACACCTGGACCGACGGCTCCGACCCCTACGCGGCCGCCGAACCCCTCATGGGCCGTTCCGGCCGCTTCGGCATCAGCGACAACGGCTGGGCCCTGCACCTGCTGGGCATACAGAAGCGGCTCCCCGACACCCGCTACGCGGCCCTGACCGAGGCCCTGCCGATGCTCAGGGCCGTCAAGGACGCGGCCGAACTGGAGCGGCTCGCGGCCGCCGGAGCGGCCGCGGACGAGGCGTTCGAGGAGATCCGCAAGGTCCGCTTCGCCGACCGCAGGGAGTCGGAGGTCTCCCACGACCTCGCCGAGCTGCTGCGCCGGTTCGGGCACTCCCAGGTGGACTTCACCATCGTCGCCTCGGGCCCCAACGGAGCCAACCCCCACCACGAGGCCGACGAGCGGGTGATCGAGCCCGGCGACATGGTCGTCCTCGACTTCGGCGGCCTCAAGGACGGCTACGGCTCCGACACCTCCCGCACGGTCCACGTCGGCGAACCGGACGACGAGGAGCGCAAGGTGCACGACATCGTGCGCGAGGCCCAGGAGGCCGGCTTCCGTGCCGTGCGTCCCGGGGCCGCCTGCCAGGACATCGACCGTGCCGCGCGCGCCGTCATCGAGGCCGCCGGGTACGGCGAGTACTTCATCCACCGCACCGGGCACGGCATCGGCGTCACCACCCACGAACCGCCCTACATGGTCGAGGGCGAGGAACAGCCCCTCGTCCCCGGCATGTGTTTCTCCGTCGAGCCGGGGATCTATCTGCCCGGCCGCTTCGGGGTCCGCATCGAGGACATCGTCACGGTCACCGAGGACGGCGGACGCCGGCTCAACAACACATCCCGCGAGATGGTGATCGTCGACTGACACGCGCCCGCAGACCGCGCGGCGATCCCTCGCCCCCGCCCCCGGACGACAAGGGCGCGACCATGAACCCGACACCGGCACCGACACCCCCGCCGACTTCCGAGACCGTCCGTCGGCTCGTCCGCGCCCTGCTCTCGGACGACGCCGCGCCCGGTCCGGGACCGGACGTACGGCCCGTGCGCGAGGGGGGCGGGCACCACACCTGGTGGGTGGGCAGGCGCCATGTGCTGAGGCTCGCCCCGGACCGCAAGGCCTCCCTGCGCCAACGCCGTGAGCTGCGGCTGCGTGGTCTGATCCGCCCCTTCGTCGGGGGCGCCGTTCCCGTGAGCGTGGCGCGGGGCGAGTGGGCGAGCGGACTGAGCTACACCCTCGACACCAAGGTGCCCGGCGTCTCCGGTGAGGAACAGGCCGTCTCGGCGCTCGGCGAGGCCGACCTGGCGGACCTGCTGACCGGGCTGCGCGAGGTCCCCGTACGGCAGGCGGAGACCCTGGGGGTGCCACGGACCGCGCCGCGCTCCCTGGAGGACCTGCGGGCCGGCGCCGTACGGGCCGCCGGTCGGATCCCCGCGGAGGAGTTCGACCCCGCCCGGTTCGACCAGCTCGCCGCGCCCGCCGCCGTCCAGCTGGGCGCGCAGACCGGCCCCGCCGTCCTCGTGCACCACGGACTCCTCGGCGAGCACCTCGTGGTCAGCCCCGACGGACGGGTGCGGGGCGTCCTCGACTGGACCGGCACGGTGATCGGAGATCCGGCCGAGGACATCGCCGGGCTGGCCCTCGCCGTCGGTGCCCCGGCCGCCGTGCGCGCCGCGACCCTCGCCGGCTACGGTGCCCGCCCCTGCCTGCGCGGTCTGTGGCTCGCCCGCTGCGACACCGTCATCCGGCTCGCCGACCACCACCGGGGCGGCCGGGAACCCGGTCGACTCCCGCTCCTCGAAGCCCGGTTGGCGCGTGCCTGGGAGTCGATCCTGCTGGAGCGGGTCACGGACCTGCGGGACGCGCCGGGCGACGCACCCTAGGACCGAGGCAAGCCAGGACAGGGCGGGACGGAGCGGGGACAGGACAGGACGCTGTACCGCGGTACGTCAGGGCCCGGCCGAGCCCGGCAGGACGCCGGGGGAGGGATCGCTCAGGCCTGGGTCAGCACCACGCACGACTCTCCCGGCACGTTCAGCACGCCGTCCGCCGCCGGTGCCTCGACCGGCTCCCAGGCCGCGAGGACGTGTACGCGGCGGATGCCGAGCGGAATCGCCGCCGGATCCTTGCCGAGGTTCACGGCGATCCGTACGTCGCCGCGCCGGACGGCGACCCAGCGGGCCGTCGGATCGTGGGCGACCCTGACCGCCGCGAGATCGGGGTCCGACAGGTCGGCCTGGCTCCGGCGCAGGGCGATCAGTTCGCGGTACCAGGCCAGCAGCCGGGCGTGCGGGGCGCTCCCCGGCTCCGACCAGTCGAGACAGGAGCGGTCCCGGGTCGCCGGGTCCTGTGGGTCGGGCACGTCCTCCTCGGCCCAGCCGTGCGCCGCGAACTCCCGCCGCCTGCCCCGCCGTACGGCCTCCGCGAGCTCGGGGTCGGTGTGGTCGGTGAAGAACTGCCAGGGAGTCGAGGCACCCCACTCCTCGCCCATGAACAGCATCGGCGTGAAGGGCGCGGTGAGCGCCAGCGCGGCGGCACAGGCCAGCAGCCCGGGGGAGAGGGCGGCCGACAGCCGGTCCCCCTGCGCGCGGTTGCCGATCTGGTCGTGGGTCTGGGTGTAGCCGAGCAGCCGCTGCGCCGAGATCCGCGCGCGGTCGAGCGGACGGCCGTGATGCCGTTCGCGGAAGCTGGAGTAGGTGCCGTTGTGGAAGAAGCCCGACGTCAGCGTCTTGCACAGCGCGGTGAGCGGGGCGTGCGCGAAGTCCGCGTAGTAGCCCTGCGCCTCTCCGGTCAGCGTGGTGTGCAGCGCGTGATGGAAGTCGTCGTTCCACTGCGCGTGCAGCCCGAGACCGCCCTCCTCGCGTGAGGTGATGAGCCGCGGGTCGTTGAGATCCGACTCGGCGATCAGGAACAACGGCCGGCCCAGGTCCCCGGCGAGCGCGTCCACGGCCGCCGACAGTTCCTCCAGGAAGTGCAGCGCCCGGGTGTCCCGCAGCGCGTGCACCGCGTCGAGCCGCAGCCCGTCCAGCCGGTAGTCGCGCAGCCAGGCCAGCGCACTGCCCACGAGATACGCGCGCACCTCGTCCGAGCCGGGCGCGTCGAGGTTCACCGCCGAGCCCCAGGGCGTCTGGTGGGTGTCCGTGAAGTAGGGCCCGAAGGACGGCAGATGGTTGCCCGAAGGACCGAGATGGTTGTGCACCACGTCGAGGACGACACCGAGGCCCAGCTCGTGCGCCCGGTCCACGAAGCGCTTCAGCGCCCCGGGACCGCCGTACGGCTCGTGCACCGCCCACAGGGAGACACCCTCGTACCCCCAGCCGTGCCGGCCGGGGAACGGGCAGAGCGGCATCAACTCGACGTGTGTGACGCCCAGTTCGGCCAGATGTCCGAGGCGCTCCGCCGCCGCGTCCAGAGTTCCCTCGGGTGTGTACGTACCCACGTGCAGCTCGTACAGGACCGCGCCCGGCAGCGGGCGTCCGGGCCAGTCCGCACGCCACGCGTACCGCCCCTGGTCGACCACCGCGCTCTCTCCGTCGGGGCCGTCCGGCTGGCGGCGCGAGCGGGGATCGGGCAGGACCGGACCGTCGTCCACCGCGAACCCGTACCGGGTCCCGTCCGCCGCCTCCGCCTCGCCCGCCCACCATCCGGCACGTCCGGGATCACGCTCCAACGCGCTCGTGACACCCGCGCAATGGAGCGTCATCCGGTCGGCCCGTGGTGCCCACACCTCGAATCGCATGGACGCTTCCCCCTTGTCGGCTCGCAGTGACCCAGCCCGTCCATGGTGCTCCACAGGAGATCAATTCGCTTTCGGATCCACCCTTTTGCCGCGTGTTCGTCGCCCTTTGGTCGCGCGAACGGCGGCATACGGTCCCACCAGCCGTTTCCGGGTCTTCTGGACACCTTGTCGTTACTGGCCGACAATCACGAATGTGACGTCGTCCTTCGAGTTCCACCCGTACCCCGCGCGGCTGTCCGACGCGGAGCGCGACCGGGCGCTCAAGTCCCTCCGCGACGGCGTCGCCCTCGGCCGTCTCTCCCACGACACCTTCGTCCACCGCATGGAGCTGGCGCTGTCCGCCCGTCGCTCCGACGAACTCGCCGTGCTCACCGCCGACCTGCCCGGCGGCGACGAACCCGCCGGGCGGCGCTGGTCGAAGTGGGTGTTCGGCAGCGTGGAGGCCGTGTCCGGCTTCACGGTCCGGCTGCGCCGGGCCTGGCAGGCCGAGCGGCTGCCCAAACTGCAGCTGCCCGAACCGAGTGACGCCTACCCGCTGCGCATCGGCCGCGACCCGGCGAGCGGGCTGCGCCTCAACCACGAGACGGTCTCCCGGGTGCACGCCGAACTGCGGCGCCAGGGCGGTGCGTGGGTGCTGCGCGACCTCGGCTCGACCAACGGCACGACCGTCAACGGACGGCGCGTCATCGGCGCTTCCGTCGTGAAGGACGGCGACCAGGTCGGCTTCGGCCGCATGATGTTCCGCCTCGCCTCGGCCTGAACCACGGCCTCCGCACGGCGTAGGCGAGGAGTGCCCGGGCGCCGGGCGACCGGACAAGGACCGGTGTACGCGAGCAGCGCCCGCAGACCGGACACGGACCGGTGTACGCGAGCAGCGCCCGAGCGCCAGGCGATGGACATGAACCGCTGTACGCGAGGAGCGCCCGCCCGCCCGGCGACCGGACGCGGAGCGGCACTCACCGGTCGGCGCTCGCAACATCCGTGCGCTGCCGCGGTGTTGACGTACACCCGGAGTTCGTGACTGACTGTGGGTACTTGATGTACATCTGGTGAAACGACGGCACGTACGAGTGGAGGTGTGCTCTGCCGCCACTCCGCCGTTACCCCACCGTGGACGAACTCGGCGTCCGCGCCGCCGCGCTCGTCGCCCGCCACCCCGAAGCCGCCCGGCTGCGCCGCGTGGGCACCTCCCGGGCCGGCACACCGATGCTGCTCCTGTCCGTCGGACACGGCAGCCGCCAGGCCCTCGTCGTCGCCGGACCGCACGCCAACGAACCCGTCGGCGGCGCGACCGCCCTCAGGCTGGCCGAGCGGGCACTCACCGACCCCCGCCTCACCGAGGGCGCGGACGCCACCTGGAACCTGCTGCTCTGCCTCGACCCCGACGGCTCCCGCCGCAACGAGGCCTGGCTCCAAGGCCCTTACACGCTCGGCCACTACTTCCGGCACTTCTTCCGGCCCGGCTTCCACGAACAGCCGGAATGGCTGCCCGACGGCCCGGACGGTGCCGCGCTGCCGGAGACCCGCGTCCTGCTCGGACTCCAGGACGAACTGCGGCCGTTCCTCCAGTGCTCCCTGCACGGCGTCGACGTCGGCGGCGCCTTCGTCGAGCTGACCCGCGACCTGCCCGGCCTCTCCCAGCGCGTCGCGCACAGCGCGGCCCGCCTCGGCATCCCGCGCGAACTCGGCCCCTACGACACCCTGTACTGGCCCGCGCTCGGTCCCGCCGTCTACCGCGTCCCGCCACCGCGCACGGGCGACCTGGCCGCCGCCATCACGGAGGCCGCGGTCGACTCCACCTGGTTCCACCCCCAGACGCACGGCACGGTCACCGCGATCGTCGAGGCACCCATGTGGGGAGTCGGCGCCGTCGAGGACCCGGCGCGCCCCGCCGATCCCGACGCGGTGCTGCGCTCCGTCAGCCGAACCCTGCGGCACGACACGAGAGTTCTTGAGGACGTCCTGGCCCGGGTGCGCCCCGGCCTCGGCAGCTCGCCGGACGTGACCTGTCTGCTCGCGCCCGTCGACGACTATTTACTGGTCGGCCCCGGACTCGCCGACTCCTGGGACCCCGACGCGCGCGACGCCGGGACACGAGCCCTGCCCCCGCTCGACACCGCCCGGCTCACCGCCCTGCGCCTCGCCGGGCGCCGGGTCGCGCTGCGCACCGCCGGGCTGCTGCACCAGCTCGTCGTCGCCTCCGGCGAGGACCCCTGCGACGCGCTGCCCGAGCTCGACCGGCTGATCGACGCGTGGTGCGCCGACTACCGCGACGGCTGCGGAGCGCGCTGGATACCGGTCGCACGCCAGGTCGAGTACCAGGCGCGTGTCGTGCTCGCCGCGTTCGAACTCGCCGGGCGCCACAACGGCACACGTCCTCGTTCGGGTGACTCCGGCTGGACCGCACAGGCCAAGGTGCCGATGCACCGGGAATGACGACACCCCTTCGAGTGATCCGCGCCGCCCTGCTCGTCCCGCTCGCCCTTCTCCTGGCAGGCGCGGCCCCCGCGTCCCCCCGGCACGGCCTGCCCGGCAACTGGCTCCGCCTCGCCGTCACCCGCGGCGACGCCCGCTCCAGCGACACCCGCGGTGTCCTGCTGCTCTGCGACCCGCCCCGGGGCCACGCCCACGCGGCCAGGGCCTGCCGGCAACTCGCCGCCGCCGGAGGCGACATCGGCCGCATCCCCCGTCGGTCCGGCACCATGTGCCCCATGATCTACGCGCCCGTGACGGCGTCGGCGCACGGCGCGTGGAACGGCCGCCGGGTCGACTACACGCGCGCGTTCTCCAACTCCTGTGCGATGAAGGCCGAGACGGGCGCGGTGTTCGACCTGTCGAGCTGAGTCAGACGGCGCCGTCGCGCGCGTGGCGGGCGGCCGCCATCACCGTACGGGCCTGGTGCTCGACCTGGTTCTCCAGCGGCACCCAGCGTGCGCCGAAGCGTTCCGCGAAGGCGTCGCTCCAGCCGCCGACCAACTGTTCCAGGCGGGGTGCCTCCTGGTCGCCGGCCTCCCGCAGGACGCGCAGCAGCATCGACGCGGCCCGCAGCGGGATCCGCCTGCCGAACGCGTCCACACTGCCCACGTACGCCATCGTCGTGTCCGCGGGGGGCGGCTGCGACCAGTCGGCGGCGAGCCCCGGCACCAGGTCCAGTGCCCACTTCGCGGCCCGCAGAAGCGGTCCGTCCGGTCCCCGCAGCCGGGGCAGGGCCCGCCCGAGCACCGCCTCCACCTGATCGGCGTCCATCACCAGCCGGTGGGCCAGGCGTCGCATCGCCGCCTCGGGAGCGGGGTGCGGCGCCGGATCGTCCACCAGGTCGCTGGCCCACATCGGTACCTCCACGACGGCCGTCAGACCGCCGTACCGGTGGGCGTGGTACCAGGTGCTGTGCCGGGCGTCGTCAGGCATGCTCGGGTACGCCGTGTCCGAGCCCGGCGCAGGCATCACATGGACCCCGGGCCCCGAGGCGGGCCAGCCCGCGGCGTCGGAGGCGGCCGTCTCGACCGGGATGCGCAGCTCCGCCGCAGACTTGGCGAACGGCTCCGCGAGACCCGGGATGTCCTTGGTCAACTGCACCCAGCTGCCGCCCAGATCGGTTCCGTGCAGCGTCACCTGGAGGTAGGGCCGCACCTCGTCGATGACCCGGGTCAGCGCGCGAGTCTCCGGCGGGAGCCGGTCGGGCGGCAGGACGGAGGGCGACCACTCCGGCTGCTCGGGGCCGGCCGGACGGAAGAAGCCCAGGTGGTAGTCGAGGAGGGTCCGCGGTGCGGGGGTCACATGGAGGCTCGCCCCGTCGGGGTCCGCGCAGAGCAGAAAGTGCCAAGAGGTGTCCCGGCGCAACTCCCTTCGGTACAGCACGCGTTCAGCCAGTGACAACAGCGTCGAACCGCCCGTCGGTTCGTTGGCGTGGGCCCCCGCCACGACGAGGACCGCGCGCCGGGCGTGGCCGACGGACAGCAGGTGGAGGGGTCTGCCCGCGCGGGAGGCGCCCACTTGTCTGAGGACGCACAGGTCGGGCCGGTGGGCCGCCAGCGCAGAGGCGGACGACACGATTTCGGTCACACTGGGGTAGCGCAACTCCGGCAGATGACTCACCCCCGACTTGTCCGCCCTGCGTCGCTTTTGGCAGTACTCCACGGTCTCGGAGAACTGTCAAGGACGCGTCGGCGCGGCCCCGGGGAACCCCGGGTGGCATTTTCCGGCGGCAAGGGGCAGCGGCGGGTGCGCGCGCCTTACCGGCCGGGGCGGACCGCGTCCCGCAGGCCTGCGGAGAACCCTGGCGGGCACTCGGCGGGAGGTGATCGGCAGGGGGTGAACGGCGTACCCGCGCGGCACGGGCGGGCGTGCCGGGGCGACGTACACGATTCACTCGTCCGGGTGTACGGGAACTGCGGTGCGGCGCGGGCGGTGTTCGACTCGGAACAACCGCGCGCGGGTCCGGCGCGCAGACCCGAGGTGGTGGCCCGCGGTGCTGTGTCCACACGGCCTTCCCGGCGAAGGCGCCCCGACGGCAACCCCCATGAGCCCCCGGCTCCCGTCAACCCCGCCCGCCGTGGGCCAGTCGCCCCCGCCCGCCATGGGCTCGTCAAGCCCGCCCGCCGTGGACCCAGCGCCCACACCCTCCGTGGGCCCACCGCCCCCGCTCTCCGCGAGCCCGGCGTCTCCGCTCGGCGCGAGCCCGGTGCCGGCTCCCGTGCCCGGGCGTCCCTCGCAGGCGCCCCCGTTCACCCCGTCGGCCCCCTCGCCGTACACGCCGCCGCCCTGGCCCTCCCCGGAGGCGGGTGCCCCAGCCAGCCTTCTCGACCCGGGAACCGAGCGCGATCCCCACCCGCTCTACCGCACCCTGCGCGGACGCTTCCCCCTGGTCTACGACGAGCCGTTCGGCGCGTGGCTGATCAGCCGGTACGCCGATGTGCGCGCCGCACTCGCGGACCCGCGGCTCGTGGCGCCCTCGCCCGGACCCGTACCGGCCCACGGGGGCGCGTACCGGGCCCTCGCGTCCTCGGCGCTGCGGGACCAGGTGACGGCCGCCCTGCGCGCGGGCGTCGAGCGCACCGCCCATGTGCTCGCGAGCCGTCTGGCGTCCCGCCCGGAGGCCGATCTCGTGGCCGACTTCTGCCAGTGGCTGCCCGCCGCCGCGGCCGTCGCCGCGCTCGGGCTGCCGTACGAGGACACCGCACGCGTGCACGCCTGGTGCCGGACGGGACTCGACCACCTCGGCGGCAGGCGCCCCGGCCTCGACGCCTACCTGCTGCCCCACGTCGTCCGCCGCCGGGCCCACCCCGGTGACGACCTGCTGTCCGTGCTGTGCGCGGCCCGCCCCGACGGGCATCCGCTGCCGGACGAGGCCGTGACCGGGTTCGCCGGGACCGTTCTGGGCGCGGCCGGTGAGACGACGGCACGCGCCCTCGCGTCGTTCCTGTCCGGCCTTCTCGACCACCCGCGCGCGCTCGGCCTGATCCGTGACCGCCCCGAGCTGGCCGGCGCCGCCTGGGAGGAGTCGCTGCGCCGCGACCCGCCGTTGCAGATCGTGGCCCGCCGGGCGCTCGAACCGATCGGCCCGATACCCGAGGGCGCCACCGTGGCGTGTCTGCTCGGCGCGGCGGGCCGCGACCCGGCACGGTTCGCGGACCCGGACCGCTACGACATCTTCCGCGCGGACCGGGGCGACCTCGCGTACGGCTCGGGCCAGTACTACTGCCCGGGCGCGCCGCTGGCCCGGCTGACGGCGGAGGCCGGGCTGCGCGCCCTGCTGACCGCGCTGCCGGACCTGCGCCGGGCCCCCGGGTCCCGGCCGCGCCCGGAGGGACTGGTCAGCCGCTCTCCCCGGACTCTTCCGGTGTGTCCGAGCTGACGCGCTCCAGGAGCACGACGGGTGACGTCCCGAAGAGGTCCGCCACGCGCGCGTGGCCCGTGAACTCCCGTCCGGCGGAGCCCGAGGGGAGCACGTCGGCCCACCGCCCCTCGGGGAGCGCGAGGACGGTGTCGCGCCAGCCGTCGGCCTCGGCGAGACCGAGCGACAACCGGGTGACGGCCGTGATCACCTCTCCCGACCGCACGAACGCCACACAGTGCTCGGCGGCCGGCCCCTCGGCCCGCAGCGGCGCGTACGTCGCCGAGCCGCCGAAGACGTCGGGCCGCCGGGCCCGCAGCCGCAGCGCGGCGGCCGTCATCGCGGGCTTCTCCGCGGACGGATCGCGCGGTGCGAACGCCTCCCGGTTGTCCGGGTCCACCAGCGCCCGGTACTCGTCCTCGGTGCCCTGGTACACGTCCGGCACCCCGGGCATCGTCAGATGGACCAGGGCGGCCCCCAGGACGTTGGCCCGCACGTGCGGGCCGAGCGAGGCCCGCAGGGCGGTCACGTGCCGCCCAGGGGGCCCGCACGGCCCGTCGGCGACGAACGCGGACACCGCGTCCTCGTACGCGGGGTCCCGCTCGGTCCAGGCGGTGCGCGTTCCGGCCTCCCTGATGTGCTTCAGCAGGGCCTCGCGTACGCGCTCGGTGCGGACGGCGACGCCGTCCTCGCCGGTGGCCGGGCCGAGGCCGAACACCGTCTGCCACGCGGCCCACGCCACCTGCGGGTCGGGGGTGCCCGGCTCCTCGTCGGTCACCGCCGCCAGGACCTCGGACCAGGCCTCCGGGCACTGGGTGAGGACGGAGACGGCGGCGCGCACGTCCGCGCTGCGTTTCGTGTCGTGGGTCGACAGGACGGTTCCGCCGCAGGGCCAGTCGCGCTGCACGCGCGCGCAGTACGCGTGGAAGTCGTCAGGGGACACCGCGGGGCTGCCCGGGGCGCCGCCCACCTCGTTCGCCGAAAGCAGCGGCACATAGCGGTAGAACGCCGTGTCCTCCACCGACTTGGCCCGCAGCGCCGACGAGGTCTGCGCGAACCGGGCCCGGAACGCGGCCTCCCCGGGCTCGTCGCCGTCCCGGGCGAGCAGCAGATCCCGTACGACATCCACGGCGTGTGCCTCCTCGGGCACCCGGAACGCAGACCTGGCCTCGGCGGCGGCCCGCTCGGTGATGACCTGGGCCGCGTCCGTGGACGGATAGGGCCGGTACACCTCCATCCTGACCAGGAGCTCGCGCAGCGCGGCGCCCAGGGCCCAGGGAGCGTGGTCGCGGGCGGCGGGGTCGGGGGAGGCGGCGCACAGCGCGCTCACCTCACGGGTGAGGCGCTCGACCTCCGCGGCCAGTTCGTGGGTGATCACCTTGTACGCGGCCCGGCGCACCGTGCTGGCCCAGTGGCCGCCCCGGTCGGCCTGCGGGCCCGCGAAGCGCCGGTAGCGGCCGAGCAGCCGGCTCGCGCCCGCCTCGTCCGTGAAGAGGCCGTCGACGTGCCGCAGAGCGTCGTAGCCGGTGGTGCCCGCCACGGGCCACGCGGGCGGGAGCGGCTCGCCGTCGGCGAGGATCTTCTCGACCACGATCCAGCGGCCGCCGGTCGCCTCGTGCAGCCGGCGCAGATAGGCGTCGGGGTCCGCCAGCCCGTCCGGATGGTCGACGCGCAGTCCGTCGATCACCCCGTCGGCGACGAGTTCCAGGATCTTCGCGTGGGTCGCGGCGAACACCTCGGGGTCCTCGACGCGCACCCCGATGAGCTCCGAGATGCTGAAGAAGCGCCGGTAGTTGAGCTCGGTGCGGGCCAGCCGCCACCACGCGGGGCGGTACCACTGGGCGTCCAGGAGCTGGGGCATCGGCAGTCTCGCGGTGCCCTCGCGGAGCGGGAACACGTGGTCGTAGTAGCGCAGTATGTCGCCGTCGACCTTGAGCTGGCCGGTCTCGGCGCCGAGGCGGTCCCCGAGCACCGGCAGCAGCAGCCGGCCGTCCTGGGCGTCCCAGTCGATGTCGAACCAGCGGGCGTACGGCGACCGGGGGCCCTCGCGCAGCACCTCCCACAGGGCGTGGTTGTGGCGCGGGGACATCGCCATGTGGTTCGGCACGATGTCCACGACGAGCCCGAGACCGTGCTCCCGCGCGGTGCGTGCCAGGGACCGCAGCCCCTCCTCACCGCCCAGTTCGGCCCGTACGCGCGTGTGGTCGACCACGTCGTAGCCGTGGGTCGAGCCGGGGACGGCCTCGAGGACGGGGGACAGATGCAGGTGGGAGACGCCGAGCGAGGCCAGATAGGGGACGGCGGCCTCGGCGCGGCGGAAGGGGAACTCGGGCTGTAGCTGGAGCCGGTAGGTGGCGGTCGGCACGACGGGGGCGACCGGGCCGGGGACGACCGAGTCCGCGATCGCCGGTTCGGGGCGCTCAGGTGTCATGCGAATCTACGTACCCGCCCGGCCGCCTTTCTGTCATCGCGGCCGGCACAAGGGCACGCACGGCCCCGCCCCATCCCGCACGCGCGGCCCGGCTCCGCTCACGGCCCCGCTCCGCGCGCGCGGACCCGTGACGGGAGCCCACGCGCGCGTGCGGGGGGCGAGGCCTCCTATACGGGCCGCTGAAGCACGGTCAGGCTCCGGTCGACCAGGGTCAGCCGGTCACCGGCCGTGACCTTCGCGCCCGTACCCGGCGCGATTCCCTCCGGCAGCGACGTGTCGACGACGACCTGCCACTGACGGCCGTGGTCCGCCGGTACGGCGAATTCCAGCGGCTTGGGGGAGGCGTTGAACATCAGCAGGAAGGAGTCGTCGGAGATGCGCTCCCCGCGCGTGTCCGGCTCGGAGATCGCGTTGCCGTTGAGGAAGACGGACAGCGCCCGGGCCTGCGCGGACCCCCAGTCGCGCTGGGTCATCTCCTGGCCCTCAGGGGTGAACCAGGCGATGTCGGAGAGCTCGTCGTGGGTGCCCTGGACGGGGCGGCCGTGGAAGAAGCGCCGCCGCCGGAAGACGGGGTGGTCCCGGCGCAGCCACACCATCGCGCGCGTGAAGGCGAGGAGCTCGCAGTCCTCCTCGGGCCACGGCACCCAGGCGAGCTCGCTGTCCTGGCAGTAGGCGTTGTTGTTGCCGCCCTGGGAGCGCGCGAACTCGTCGCCGTGGCTGAGCATCGGCACGCCCTGGGAGAGCATCAGGGTGGCGATGAAGTTGCGCCGCTGCCTGCCCCGCAGCGCCAGCACGTCCGGGTCCTCCGTCTCGCCCTCGGCGCCGCAGTTCCAGGAGCGGTTGTGACTCTCGCCGTCCCGGTTGTCCTCGCCGTTGGCCTGGTTGCGCTTGTTGTTGTACGACACGAGGTCGTTCAGGGTGAAGCCGTCGTGGCAGGTGACGAAGTTGATGGAGGCGAGCGGACGGCGTCCGTCGTCCTGGTAGAGGTCGGACGAGCCGGTCAGCCGGGACGCGAACTCGGCCAGCGTGCGCGGCTCACCGCGCCACAGGTCCCGCACGGTGTCGCGGTACTTGCCGTTCCACTCGGTCCACAGGGGCGGGAAGTTGCCCACCTGATAGCCGCCCTCGCCGACGTCCCAGGGCTCGGCGATCAGCTTCACCTGGGAGACCACCGGGTCCTGCTGGACCAGGTCGAAGAACGACGACAGCCGGTCCACCTCGTGGAACTGGCGCGCCAGCGTGGCCGCGAGGTCGAAGCGGAAGCCGTCCACGTGCATGTCGGTGACCCAGTAGCGCAGCGAGTCCATGATCAGCTGGAGCACGTGCGGCGAGCGCATCAGGAGCGAGTTGCCGGTGCCCGTCGTGTCCATGTAGTAGCGGGGGTCGTCCGCCAGACGGTAGTACGAGGCGTTGTCGAGGCCCCTGAAGGAGAGCGTCGGGCCCAGGTGGTTGCCCTCGGCCGTGTGGTTGTAGACCACGTCGAGGATGACCTCGATGCCGGCCTCGTGCAGCGCCCTGACGGCCGACTTGAACTCCAGGACCTGCTGGCCCCGGTCGCCCCAGGAGGCGTACGCGTTGTGCGGGGCGAAGAAGCCGATCGTGTTGTAGCCCCAGTAGTTGCTGAGGCCCATGTCGGCCAGCCGGTGGTCGTTCACGAACTGGTGCACGGGCATCAGTTCCAGCGCGGTGACGCCCAGTTCGGTCAGGTGTTCGATGATCGCCGGATGCGCGAGCGCCGCGTAGGTGCCGCGCAACTCGTCCGGGAGTGCGGGATGCAGCATCGTGAGGCCCTTCACGTGGGCCTCGTAGATCACCGTGTGGTGGTACTCCGTCCGGGGGCGCCGGTCGTCGCCCCAGTCGAAGTACGGGTTGACCACGACCGACGACATGGTGTGCGGTGCCGAGTCGAGGTCGTTGCGCCGGTCGGGCGACCCGAACGGATAGCCGTACACCTCCTCGCCCCAGTCGACGGAGCCGGCGATCGCACGCGCGTACGGGTCGAGCAGCAGCTTCGCGGAGTTGGCGCGCTGCCCCCGCTCGGGCGCGTACCGCCCGTGCACCCGGAAGCCGTACCGCTGTCCGGGCATGATCCCGGGCAGGTACGCGTGCCGCACGAACGCGTCGGTCTCCCGCAGTTCCACGGCCGTCTCCGAGCCGTCGTCGTGCAGAAGGCACAGCTCAATACGGTCGGCGGCCTCCGAGAAGACCGCGAAATTGGTACCGGCACCGTCGTACGTGGCACCGAGTGGATACGCCTCGCCAGGCCAGACCTGCATGGATATGACTCTTCCAGTAGTGCCGTGCCCCTGGGGGCGAGTCCGAGCCGAGTCTCCTCGAAATTGATGGAACCTCCTATGACTTACATCCCTCTTACCCCGCGACCAGGCATATCTCGTATGCCGAACCAGTGGGACTCGAACGACTCCTGGGGATGCAGGGGGAGTAGGGGGAAATGTGCGCAAGATAGTGCACCGCCATCTGGGCAAGGTGGTGGCGGGTGCGGCCATCGCGGTGGCAGGGACGGCCGTGATGATCGGTGTCACCCTTCCGGGGTCGGCGGGGGCCGACGAGTCGGGCGGAGCGAGCGGGGGCGGCGGAGGCGGGACCGCGCAGCAGCCGGCGCAGGACGGTCCGGGCGGCGCGGTGCGGCCCGGAGTCGTCGAGCGGGCGCCGGCGGAGGGGCAGAAGGGCAAGGGCCGTGACCCGCTGACCGACGACGAGATGCGGCGTGCCGAACAGATCGCGGTGAACCGGCAGCTCTTCAATTCCAGCGAGAACGTCGAGGGCGCCCGCGGACCGCAGCGCATCGGCGTCGACCTCTCCGAACCCGACACGGCCGATCTGGACAACCCGAACGCGCCGCGCCGGGCCGACATCACGTTCTACGACTACAAGGACGACACGCTCGTCACCAAGACCGTCGACCTCGACACCGGGAAGGTCGAGCAGACGGGCGTCCAGCACGGCGTACAGCCGCCGATCAGCCGGGACGAGATGACCGAGGCGGCCAAGCTGCTGATCGCCGATCCGCTCGGCGCGGGCCTCAAGGCCGACTTCAAGGACGCCACCGGCAAGGACCTCACCTCGCCCGACCAGCTGATGCTCAACAGCATGGTCTACCGCGCGACCCCCGGTGCCCAGCCCGCCGCCCTCGGCGCCTGCGGCGAGCACCGGTGCGTCCGGCTCTTCCCGAAGGTCAAGAACGGGCCCTGGATCGACAGCCGTGACCTGGTGATCGACCTGAGCGCCCGCAAGGTCGGCAAGCTCGGCTGAGCGCCGCCCTTCCTCTGTCCTTCCCACCTTCACAGCTTTCCGCAAGGAGTCCTCTCTTCATGCGCGTCAACAGAAACAGCCGTGCCCGCAGCCGGACGGCCGTGGGCCTCTCGGCGCTCGCCCTGGCCGCCGGAGCGACGACGGCCGCGGGACCGGCCGTCGCCCAGCCCCGGTCCGCGCCCGCCCCGGCCGCCGAATGCAGCGCGGCCTACCAGATCGAACAGAAGCTCTCCACCGGCACCACCTGGCGGATGTGCTGGCACTACGAGAGCGAGGCCGGGCTCGTCCTGGAGAACATCTCGTACCAGCCCCCCGGCGAGGCCGCCCCGATCAAGGTCCTGAGCACCGCCAAGCTCGCCCAGATCGACGTCCCCTACGACGACGGCTCGGTCGAGTACAGCGACCTGACCGGCGCCGGCTTCGGCCAGGGCCTGGTGGACATGGTCCCCGCCGAGTGTCCCGGCGGCTCCATCAAGACGGTCAAGGTCCCGGAGGCCTGGGACCCGGCGCACGCGAACGTCAAGGGCCTGTGCACCACGACCCGTTCACGCGGCCACGCCTACCGGATGGAGGCCGACACGGGGAACAAGGTCTTCCAGAAGCAGGGCAAGGACCTGCTCGTCTACACCGTCAACAAGGTCGGCTGGTACGAGTACATCACCGAGTGGCGGTTCCAGGACGACGGCACGATCAACATGAACATCGGCGCCACCGGCAGCCTCTCGCCCGGTGACTACGACGCGGGCGACGGGCGCGGCTGGCCGCTCGGCAAGGGCGCCAAGGACTACGCCACGAGCCACAGCCACAACGTCTTCTGGCGGCTCAACTTCGGCCTGGACGGCTCCTCCAAGGGGAAGATCGAGCAGTACGACTCCGTCGTCAGCCCGCCCGCGCAAGGCGCCGAGGCCCCGAGCAACAAGACCACCGTCACCAAGGTCACCAAGGAACTCGCCGGTGACGCCAAGAACATGCGCTGGTGGCGGATCGTCAGCAACACCGGCAAGAACAAGGACAACCACGCACGTTCGTACGAGATCGTCCCTGGCGCGACCACCAAGTACCTCGGTCGCGCTTTCACCAAGCACGACGTCTACTTCACCGAGTACAACAAGTGCGAGCAGTTCGCGAGCGACAACCTGCGCAACTGCGGTGCCGGGCACGGTAAAACCGTCGACAAGTACGTCGACGGGCAGACGCTCACCCACCCCGTGGTCTGGGTCAACGTGGGCTTCCACCACATCGCCCGGGACGAGGACCAGCAGCCGATGCCGGTCCACTGGCAGGGATTCTCCATCGCCCCGCGTGACGTCACCGCTATGAATCCGCTCACTCCGCCGGAGCTCGCGGACCAGAACGGGCATGTCCAACCTAGGTAGTTGGGAAACGACCTGAGCATCGGGCTGCACCGCTCGCCGCTCCCGGAGTACCCTTCCTTGATCGTTGATTGGGGCCAGGCCCCTGGGGAGTGCTCGGGGGAGCGGAAGGCGGTGCGTGGGTGGGCTCGGGAGGGCTGGAGCTGCCTCCGGGTGACGAGGGTCACGAGGGGAACTCCACAGATGTCCCACCCGGCGCGGTGTCCCTGGCGCGGCCGATGGAAATGGGATCCATCGGACCGGAACTGGACTGGGGCGCCGATGCCTGGCGCGAGGTAAGGACGCGCGCCCAGCGGGCCGGGCGCGCCTACATCTGGCTGAACCTGGTCGAACAGCGGCTGCGCGCGGTCGTGGCCGCTGTTCTCCGGCCCATCTACGAACCCGTCCACGGCGACGACTGGGTGGTCGCCGCCGCGGGTCCGGCCGGCCAGGAATGGGTGCAGCGCGCCGTCGCCGTACGCGAAGTCAGCCGCCGCAAGGGGTACTTGCTCGACCCGGCCGACGACAACGTGCTGAGTTTCCTCACGCTGCCCCAGCTGCGCGAGCTGATCGTGCAGCACTGGCCGTGCTTCGAGCCCTACTTCGACGAACGCAGGGACGTCGAACTCGCCCTGGACGAGCTGGAAGTGACCCGCAACGTCGTGTCACGCAACCGGGCGCTGTCCGAGGCCGTCCTGAACCAGGCCGAGCGGGCCGCGGCGAAGCTCCTGGAGATTCTCGGCGCCGGGAGCGACGTGCCCTCCGCGCGCCGGCTGCCCGTGGACGCCGTCGAGGACCTCGTGGGCGACCGCTACGCGGACGTCGTCGCGGTGCACTCCGACCGGGTGCGGCTGCTGCGCCAGTTCCCCGCGGAGGACCTCTTCGGCGGAGCCCGCCGGCTGGACGCGATCGGCATCGGCCTCAACCTGCTGGTGCAGAACTTCTCCGGGCGCCGGCTGGTCCGCCTCGCCGAGTCCGGCTGCCGGACCCGGCTGCTGTTCCTGAACCCCGCCTCCAGCGCGGTCAAGCGGCGCGAGCGTGAACTGGGCCTCAAGCGAGGCGAGTTGAGCCGGTCGGTCGAGATGAACATCCTGCACATGCGGCGGGTGCGGTCCAGGCTGCGTGACCCGGACGCCTTCGAGATCCAGGTCTACGACGAGACGCCCCGCTTCACCGCGTACCTCGTCGACGGGGACGGCTCGGACGGCGTCGCGGTCGTGCAGTCCTACCTGCGCCGCACGCGCGGCATGGAGGCCCCCGTCCTGGTGCTGCGCGGCGGCAGCCGAGTGCTCAAACCGGACGAAATCGGCGAAGAGGGACTCTTCCCTACGTATCGCGAGGAGTTCGAGATGGCTTGGGCCGATTCGCGGCCCGTGTCCTGAGCAGCCGTTCCTCGCGGTCCGGTGGAACACGCCCCCCGGATTGTCAGTGGCTCATGCGATCGTGGAGACCACTGGGGGAAAGCACCACGAAGAAGGGGGGCCACCCATGGGCTGGCACCGGGAGCTGCTGATCGGCTTCGACCTGGAGACGACCGGGACCGATCCGCGCGAGTCGCGCATCGTCACGGGCGCCGTGATAGAGGTCAAGGACGGAGAGCCGCTGGGCCGCCGCGAGTGGCTGGCCGATCCGGGCGTGGAGATCCCGGCCGACGCGGTCGAGGTCCACGGGATCACCAATGAGCGCGCGGCCGCCGAGGGCCGCCCCGCGGACGAGGTCGCCGACGCCATCGCGGGAGTCCTCATCACCTACTGGCGCACCGGCGTCCCGGTCGTGGCGTACAACGCGGCCTTCGACCTCACACTGCTCTCCGCGGAGCTGCGGCGCCACGGACTGCCGTCGCTGGGCGAGCGGCTGGGCGGCATCGACCCCGCTCCCGTCATCGACCCGTACACGATCGACCGTTCCGTCGACCGGTACCGCCGGGGGAAGCGCAACCTGGAGGCGGTCTGCACCGAGTACGGAGTGGTCCTCGACTCCGCCCACGACGCCTCGGCCGACGCCCTCGCCGCTGCCCGGCTCGCCTGCGCGATAGCCGGCCGCCACCCCAAGGTCGCCGCCCTCGGACCCGTCGAGCTGCACCACCGACAGATCGAGTGGTACGCGCAGTGGGCGGCGGATTTCCAGTCCTTCCTGCGCCGCAAGGGCGAGACGGACGCGGTGGTGGACGGGACCTGGCCGCTGCGGGACCTGGCGGACGAACGAGTCTGACCCGGCCGCGGGACCGGGGGCGCGCCGGTCGGGCGACCCCGGGCGGGCGCGCTTCTCGCGTGACCCCGGACGGACCCCCGGCGTCGGACCGGCCAGGTCAGAACGGGTACCAGCGCACCGTCTCGTCGCCGTCCCGCAGTGAGGCGACCCGGCGTTCGAACTCGGCCAGGGCCTTGGGGTTCGTCGGCGCGTGCTGGGCGACCCAGGCGCAGCTCGCGGTCTCGCGGGCCCCCCGGAGCACCGAACAGCCCTCCCACTCCCGGACGTCCCAGCCGTACGTCCCGGTGAACGAGTCGTAGGCCTCGGCTGGAAGCCCGTAGCGGTCGCGGGACAGGGCCATGACCACCAGATCGTGCTCACGCAGGTCCGCCGAGAAGGTCTCCAGGTCGACCAGGACCGGGCCGTCCGGGCCGACATGGACGTTGCGGGGAAGCGCGTCGCCGTGGATCGGGCCCGGCGCCAGCCGCGGGGTGAGCGCCGCGGCAGCCGCGGCGAAGCCGTCGCGCCGCTCACGCAGATAAGCCGCGTCCCCGGGGGCGATCGCGTCGCCGGCCAGACGCAGCCAGCGTTCCACACCGCCGAGGAGTTCGCGGGGCGGCAGCGCGAAGGACGGGGTGGCCAGTGCGTGCACGACCCGCAGCAGTCCGGCCAGATCGCGGGGCTCGGCGGGACGGACGGCATCGGGCAGCCGGTGCCACACCGTCACGGGGTGTCCGTCGACCAGCAGCGCCTCCGGTTCGGCGGCCCGCACGGCGGGGACGTCCGACTCGGCGAGCCAGGCGGCGACGGCCAGCTCCCGGCGCGCCCGGTCGTGGAGTTCGGCGTCGCGCCCCACCTTGACGACCAGGTCACCGGCACCGAACACCGCGTTCTCGCCGAGGGCGAGGAGCGACGCGTCCCGCGCCGGCCCCGGCAGCACCTTCGCCGCGGCCAGTACGTCCCGCGCCCGTGCCTCGTCCATCGCTCGACTCCGTGTCCTCGTGTGCCGCCCGCGCGGCCTCGCCGGCGACGGCTCCGGGTGCCGACCGTCCGTCGGCCAGTGTCCCATTCCCACAGGTCGCACGGGCGAAGGGCCTGCCGGCCCCTCCGGGAGGAGGAGGCAGGCAGGCCCTGGACGGACGAGGCCGGCTACACCCCGGCGCGCTCGCCCCGCGGTACCGGCGGGGCCGCGGCCTCGGGGGCCTCGTCGTGGGTGAGGTCGGGCATGCGGTTCAGCCACTTCGGCAGGTACCAGTTGCGCTCGCCGAGCAGTGCCATCACCGCGGGGAGCAGGACGCCCCGGATGATCGTCGCGTCGATGAGCACCGCGGCCGCCAGGCCCACACCCATCTGCTTCATGGACTGCATGGACAGCGTTCCGAAGATCGCGAAGACGGCGACCATGATGACGGCGGCGCTGGTGACGACACCGGCCGTGGTGACCACCCCGTGCCGGATCGCGTCCTTGGTGCTGCGGCCCCGCAGCCGTGCCTCACGGATCCGGGACACCACGAACACGTGGTAGTCCATCGAGAGCCCGAAGAGGATCACGAACAGGAACAGCGGCAGCCAGGCGACGATGGCGCCGACGCCCGCCGCGCCCACCAGGGACGCGCCCCAGCCGTGCTGGAAGACCGCGACCAGGATGCCGTAGGCGGCCGCCACCGAGAGGAGGTTGAGCGCGATCGAGGTGACCGCGATCGTCAGGGAGCGGAAGGAGAGCAGCATCAGGACGAAGGCGAACACGACCACGAAGGCGAACACCGGGGCCACCGAGCCGATCAGCTGATCGTTGAAGTCGTGCGAACCCGCGACCTGCCCGGTGATCGGCGCCTGGAGACCGTCGACCTTGCCGAGCGTCCGGGGCCGCACCGTGTCACGCAGCAGTCCCAGGCTCTTCTCCGCCTTGCCCTGGTCGGAGCCGCCGACCAGCGGGACGAAGACGAAGGCGACGTTGTCCTCGGCGTGCACCTTGATGTCGACCGGACCGCGCGAGGCACCCGAACTGACCGCCTCAGCACGGAAGTCGGCGAGCGCGGCCTTCACATCGGGGGCGTTGATGTCCCGCGCCTTCACGACCACCTCGGCCGGCTCGGAGCCGCCGGGGAAGGCCTCGTTGACCCGGTTGTACGTGCCGACGATCGACAGCGAGTGCCCGAACTCCTTGTCCAGGGTGAGCTGCTGGGTCTTCATGCCGAGGGCCGGAGCCGCGATGGCGAGCAGCACTCCCGTCGCGACGACCAGGGAGAACGCGGGCCTGGCGAGCACCACGCGCAGCACGGCGCCCCAGAACCGGCTGCCCTCCGCGGCCGGCCGGCGCTTGCTCCGGCCGGCGCTCGCGGAAGCCCGCCCGGCCCGGTGCAGGAACGGGACGCGGCCCTTCTCGACACGCTCGCCGAGCAGCGAGAGCAGCGCGGGCAGCACGGTGACCGAGCCGACCATGGCGACGGCGACGACCATCAGGGAGGCCAGGCCCATCGCCTCGAACTCGGCGAGCCCGGTGAACAGCATGCCCGCCATCGCCACGCACACCGTGACCCCGGAGACGATGATGGCGCGGCCACTGGTCGCGGCGGCGATCCGCAGCGCCGTACCGGCGTCACGGCCCGCCTCGCGCTCCTCGCGCTCACGCCGCAGGTAGAACAGGCAGTAGTCGACGCCGACGGCCAGACCCACCAGCAGCATCACGGAGTTGGCCGTGTCGCTCATCGGCATCAGATGGCTGACGATGCCCATCAGGCCCATCGTCGCCATGATCGCGGTGACCGCGAGCGCCACCGGAAGCAGTGCCGCCACCAGCGCGCCGAACGCGATCAGCAGGATGCCCAGCGCCACGGGCACGGCGGAGAGCTCGGCCTTCTGGAAGTCGTCGCCGAACGCGTCGTCGTACTGCTTCTTCATGCTCGCGCCGCCGATCTCCTCGATCCGCAGCCCGGCGTGGTCCTTCTGCACGCCCTTGACGGCGTTCAGCACGGGTTCGACGCGGTCGCCCGCCGTGTCCGCGTCGCCGCGCATGTCGAACTGGACCAGCGCGCTGCGCCCGTCCTTCGAGATCGTCTTCGTGTCGTACGGGGAGGTCACGCCGGTGACCCTGCCGGTCGCGCCGACCGCCTCGACGACCGCCGAGACCGCGCTCCTGAACTCGGCGTCCGTGGCCTTGGTGCCCGCGTCCTTCGCCTGGATCAGCACCGTCTCGCTGGCCGGCTCCTTGATCCCGGCATCCTCGATGATCTTGGCGGCGGTGTGCGTCTCGCCCTTGAGCTGGTCGCTCTCCTTGACGTCGACGCGGCCCGCCGCGGAGCCGAGGCCCATCGCCAGGACGACGAACAGCACCCAGATTCCGACGGCCGCCCATCGGTGGCGGGCGCTCCAGCCGCCTGCTCGCGCGGCGATGCCGCGCACCCGTGTGTCTGCGTTCCCCATGACGGGCCTGCCCCCTTGAGCACGGTGACAGCCCCCTGCCGCCACCTTCCCTATCGAAGGTATGGGCCGGGTAAGCGCGTCTCCTCGTACTGTCCGGTGAACCGGAGGACCTCGGGCTCCTCCCCTCGGACCCCAGGCTCTCCGCACTGGGGAGGACAGAAGGCCCTTACACGTAACGGCACTTCTCGGGGACGGCGCTCAGGGGTCGGCCCGGCTCGCGGGACCGGCCGGCGGCTCCGCGCGCCGCAACGGTCGCGCCCACCCCCTGGGGCACGGCACCCGGCCTATGGTGTGCGGATGACGACGACGTACGCGGCGCTCCTGCGCGGCATCAACGTGGGCGGCGCGAAGAAGGTGCCGATGGCCGAGCTGCGCACCCTGATGGAAGGGCTCGGATACGGCGGCGTCCGCACTTATCTCCAGAGCGGGAACGCGGTGTTCAGCAGCGGCGCCGGGGACGAGGAGTCGCTCGCCGAGGAGCTCTCGGCGGCCATCGAGAAGCACTTCGGCTTCGGTGTCGGCGTCCTCGTCCGCGATCACGCCTATCTGCGGGCCGCCCGGGAGGCCTGCCCGTTCCCGGCCGCCGAGCTGGAGGCCAAGCAGCTGCACATCACGTACTTCTCGCACCCCGTCGACGCCGGGCGCTTCGCCTCCGTCGAGCCCGGGGCCTTCCTGCCCGAGGAGTTCCGCCTCGGGGACCGCGTCCTGTACCTCTACGCGCCCGACGGCCTCGGCCGGTCCAAGCTGGCGGAGGCCCTGGGCAGACCCAGACTGCTCAAGGGTGTCCTCGCCACCACACGGAACTGGAACACCGTCGTCAAACTGGAGGAGCTGACCGGTGCTTGAGCGCAATGCCGCCGTCGAGGCCGCCATCGAGGGCGAACTGCGCCTGCTCGACCCGGCGGTACGCCGCTCGGCCGACGTCGTCGCCGCGCTCATGCACCCCGACTTCTACGAGTTCGGTGCGTCCGGCCGCATCTGGGACCGTGCCTCGATGGTCGCCCTGCTGGCCGGCGGGACCGAGGACGGCAGCCGCACCACGACGTCACGGGTCAAGGGGGTGCAGCTCGCCCCCGACCTGGTCCATCTGACCTTCGACACCGACAACAACGGCCGCCGGGCGCACCGGAGTTCGCTGTGGCGGCTCATCGGGGAAGACTGGCTCCTCTACTTCCACCAGGGCACGCCGTACGACCCCGCCGAAGCTGTCGCGTTTGTTCAAGAGCCGGGTGCGCCGGGCCCGTAGCGTGGAAGCCATGAACGATGCGTACGAGAACGTGTATCCGCACATGGTCGAATGCGCCGCCGAGGCCGCCCGGGTGGCCCGCGGTGTCACGCGGGACCAGCTGCCCCGGCCCTCGCACTGCACGGACTGGGACGTCCGCACCCTGGTCAACCACTGGGTCCTCTACACCTCGCACGGCCTGGAGCACCGGGCCCTGCGCGAGCCGCTCCCCGAGGAGCTGACCGCGCGCGACTTCACGGCCGAACCCGGCTGGGCCGAGGCCTACGCCGGGCAGCTCGACCGCGCGGTCGCGGCCTGGGAGGACCCCGCCGTGTGGGACGGCGAGGTCGAGCTCGGGGAGGCGAAGATGCCGGCGGCGGACATCGCCGCGATGATCGTCAAGGAGATGGCGGTGCACGGCTGGGACGTCGCCGCGGCCACGGGAGGGACGTTCCGCGTCTCGGACGGCGCCGCCCGGTTCGTCCTCGACGTGGTCGACACCCACGCCGAGCTCTACCGCCGCTACGAGGGCTTCGCCGACCCGGTGGACGTTCCCGAGGACGCGCCCGCCTTCGAACGCGCCCTCGCCCACAGCGGTCGTGATCCGCGCCGCGCGACGGTGTAGCAGCCCGCGAGCGGGCGGGGTCGCCACCGACGGGAGCGGACCGGCGGACGGAGAATTGGCCCACGATCGCGGAGAGCAATTGGGCCAGGATTCTGCGCCACCCAGTGGTTAGCCTCGACGGTATGACAACCAACTCGCCCACCCGGGTCGACTTCTGGTTCGACCCCGCCTGCCCCTTCGCCTGGATCACCTCCCGCTGGATCCTGGAGGTCGAACGGAGACGGCCGCTCGACCTCCGGTTCCACGCGATGAGCCTCTACCTGCACAACACGGGAAACGAGCTGCCCGACTGGTACCGCGAACTGGTGGACAAGTCCATCGGTCCGGTACGGGTCGCGGTGGCCGCGGCCGAGCAGCACGGCGAGAAGGTGCTGCGCGAGCTCTACACCGCCTTCGGCACCCGCATCCACCAGCGCCGGGAGCAGGACTTCGGCACGGTGGTCGCCGAGTCGCTGGCCGAGCTCGGGCTCCCCGCCGATCTCGCCGAAGCCGCTCACGACTCCTCGTACGACGAGGCGGTCCGCCGCAGCCATGACGCCGGTACCGAACCGGACTCCGGTGCCTATGTGGGGACTCCGACCATTCATGTCGATGGAACGGTGTGGTTCGGCCCGGTGCTGCGGGCCATCCCGCGCGGGGAGAAGGCCGCCGAACTCTTCGACAGCTTCCGGGTCCTCGCCGCGCACCCCGATTTCTTCGAGCTCAAGAGGACGCGCACCGGTGGGCTCTCCTTCGACTGATCCCGCTCCGGGAACAGGGGAGTCAGGCGCCGAGCGCCGCCAGGGACGGCATCCGGGCCTCGTCGTAGCGCTCCAGCAGGACCCGTGCCACCTCCGGCGCGGGACCGAGGACGTCGGCGAGCACGTCCGCCCCGGCGGCTCCCCGGGCGATGCGGTCCGGCAGGAAACCGGGGGCCAGGACGTACGGGGCGACCGCGACGCGCTCGCAGCCGAGGGCGCGCAGTTCGCGGACGGCGTCCTCGGTGCGGGGAAGGGATGCGGAGGCGAACGCGGGCCGCACGGCGCACCAACCGGTGTGCCGCCACTCCCGCGCGATTTCTGCGATCACCGCGATCGCCTCCGGGTCGCTGGATCCCGCCGAGGCCAGTACGACCCCGGTCCGGGACCTGTCGGCGGGCGCGAGCCCGGCCTCGTACAGCCGGCGTTCGAGCGCGGCCGTCAGCAGCGGGGACGGGCCGAGCACCTCCGCCTGCCGCACGCGCAGCCGTGACGGCGCATCCCGCAGCACCGCCGGGATGTCCGACTTGGCGTGGAAGGCTCGGGTCAGCAGCAGCGGCAGGGCCACCACGTCGCGGACGCCCTCCGCGTCCAGCGACGCCAGCACCCCTGGTACGGAAGGGATGTTGAAGTCGAGGAAGCCGGTCTCCACGCGCAGGCCCGGGCGCTGGGCGCGCACCCTTCGCACCAGGGCGTGCACCGTCGCGGCGTGCCGCGGATCGCGGCTGCCGTGGGCGATGACGACGAGGACGGGGCGCTCGGGCCTGCTCATGACGGGGTCAGCCCTTCACCAGGAGTCCGCGGCTGCGCAGCACCCACCGCTCCACCGGGCTGAAGACGATCAGGTCGATGGCGATGCCGACGAACAGGATGAGGAAGATGGCGAGGAAGACCATCGGCATGGAGCTGGCGTTGCGGCCGTTCTCCAGCAGCTGGCCGAGGCCCACGCCGAGGTCGGGGGAGGAGGCGATGATCTCCGCGGCCATCAGCGAGCGCCAGGAGAACGCCCAGCCCTGCTTCAGACCGGCCAGATAGCCGGGCAGCGCGGCCGGCATCACGATGTGCCAGGTCCCGCGCAGACCCGTCGCGCCCATCGTGCGGCCCGCCCGCAGGAACAGCGGCGGCACCTGGTCCACGCCCGACACCAGGCCGTTGGCGATCGAGGGGACCGCGCCGAGCAGGATCACCGCGTACATCATCGAGTTGTTCAGGCCGAGCCAGATCACGGCCGGCGGCACCCACGCCACCGACGGCAGGGACTGAAGACCCGAAAGCATCGGGCCGATCGCGGCGCGCACGAACTTGACCCGGGCCACCAGCAGGCCCAGCGGGGTCCCGATCACCAAGGCGAACAGGAAGCCGAGCAGACCGCGCGAGACACTGGTCCAGACGTAGTCGAGCAGGGTGCCCTGGAGCCAGGCGTTCTTGACCTCGGCCCACACGTCGGACGGCGAGGGCAGCTTGGTCGGATCGTCGACGATCTTGAAAGTGATCAGCGCCTGCCAGGCCGCCAGGACGATCACGAACGCGACCAGCGGCGGCAGTATCTTCTGCCGGAACGTCGTGCCGAAGGAACTGCGGCCCGCGACGGAGGACTCCAGCGCGTCGAGGCCCGCCTCCAGCCCGCCCAGACCGTCGTTGCCCCTGACGGCCGCGTCGGACTTCGTCTCAGTGCTGGCCATGACGGCGGATCTCCCCACGCAGTTCTTCGGTGATCTCGATGGACAGTTCCGCCACGGGGGCGTCCTCGATGCGGCGCGGCTGCGGAATGTCCACCGTCCACTCGCGGGCGATGCGCCCGGGGCGGGAGGACAGCAGGACCACGCGCTGCGCGAGCCGTACCGCCTCCCGGACGTTGTGCGTCACGAACAGGACGGACAGGCCCGTCTCGCGCCAGATGCGGGTCAGTTCGTCGTGCAGCACGTCCCGGGTGATGGCGTCCAGCGCCGCGAACGGCTCGTCCATCAGCAGGATCTGGCTGTCCTGCGCGAGCGCCCGGGCCATCGCCACGCGCTGGCGCATACCGCCTGACAGCTCGTGCACCCGCTTGCCGTACGCGCCCTTCAGCCGGACCAGTTCGAGCAGTCCCTCGGCCCGCTCGCGTCGCTCGGCCTTCGGAACTCCCCTGAGCCTCAGGGCGAGTTCGATGTTCTTGCCCGCGGTCAGCCACGGGAACAGGGCGTGCTCCTGGAACATCAGAGCCGGGCGCCCGTTGGTCGTGATGGTGCCGGCCGAGGGCTTGTCCAGGCCCGCGGCCAGGTTCAGCAGTGTGGACTTGCCGCACCCCGAGGCCCCCAGGAGGGTGACGAACTCGCCCGGCGCGACATCGAGGGTGATGTCGTCGAGGACGAGCTGGGGTCCCGCCGGTCCGGCGAAGGACTTCGAGACGTGCTCGATGCGGGCGGCGTACTCCGTCGTGTCGGCGCCGTCGGCGGCCTTGGCGAGCGTCGTTGCCATGGTCGTCACCTCCTGGGAACTCATCGGGATCCGGGCTTACTTGACGCCGAGACCGGCGTCGTCGACCTTGCTCTCGCCCGCGGCGGCGAGGATCTTGTTCAGGAGCGCGAGGTCATAGATGCCGGTCAGGTTCGGCTTGTCCAGGAGACCGGCCTTGACCGCGTGGTCCGCCTCGGTGTTCAGCGTCGAGGCCAGCGGGTCGTTGGTGATCTGGATGGACTTCCAGGCCGGGTCGAGCACGTTCGTCGGAAGCGCCTTGCCCGAGTCGGCCTCCAGCTGCTTGTTCGCGGCTGCCTCGGCGTCGTCCGGGTTGGCGTTGATCCACTTGTTGGTCGTCACGGAGCCCTTCAGGACCGCCTCGACGACCTTCGGGTGCTCCTTGAGGAACTTCTGCGACACGATGATGTTCGTGATCACGAACTTCTTGTCGGGCCACAGGTCCGACTCGTCGAGCAGCACCTTGCCGCCCTCGGCGACCAGCTTGGACGCGGTCGGCTCCGGCACCCAGGCGCCGTCGACGGAACCGGACTTGTAGGCGTCCGGGGTGATCTTGTTGTCGGTGCGGACGACCGAGACGTCACCCTTGCCGCTCTGGGCGTCGACCTTCCAGCCCTGCTCCGCGGCCCAGTTGAGGAACGCGACGTCCTGCGTGTTGCCGAGCTGCGGCGTCGCGATCTTCTTGCCCTTGACGTCCTTCAGGGACTTGATCTTCTTGGGGTTCACCACGAGCTTGACGCCGCCCGAGGCCGAACCGCCGATGATCCGCAGGTTCTTGCCCCCGGACTTCGTGAAGCCGTTGATCGAGGGCGAGGGGCCGATCCAGCCGATGTCGATCGAGCCCGAGTTGAGCGCCTCGATCTCGGACGGGCCCGCGTTGAAGATCTGGTACTGCGCCTTGGTGGCGCCGAGCTCCTTCTGGAAGAAGCCCTTCTGGTTGCCGACCAGCGCGGTGGCGTGCGTCAGGTTGCCGAAGTAGCCGATCTTGACGGAGTCGAGTCCGTCGATCTTCTTCGACCCGGCGGCGACCTTGGCCGCGGCGTTGTCGTCCTTGGCGTCGGAGCCGTAGCTGCACGCGGCGAGCGCGAGCAGGGGGAGAGCGGTGACGAGGGCTATGCCGCGGCCCAGCAGCTTGGTGCGCGTGGAGCGGATGGCAGGCACGGGAGGGTTTCCTCTCGGTGGCCCGGCGGTCACGCCTTTCTCAGGTCGTGGCCGGGAGGTCGGCATGTCTTCGTTTGTGCAGGCGGTGGGGGGACGGGGCGCGCAGGCAGTGCGCGTACGTCATCGCGCACATCGCGCCACTCCGCCCTGCCCGCTGCCGAGGGCGCCGCTGCCGACGCGGCCGCCCTCCTTCGCGAACGTGGAGTAGATGTCGACAGGATTCATGTCAGAAGTCCCAGCCGTCTTCGTCGGACTCGTCCACGACCGGCTGCGGCGCGGCGAAGGACTCGCCGACCATGCCCGCGGTCAGCGTCGTGCCGTCGGCCGGGTCGATCAGGATGAACGCGCCGGTGCGCCGCGAGTCGGCGTACGAGTCGAGCGGGAGCGGCTCCGCGGTACGGATCTTGACGCGGCCGATGTCGTTGGCGACCAGCCGGCCCGGGTGCGGGTGCAGCGAGAGGTCGTCCAGCGTCAGCCGGGACGGGATGTCCTTGACGATCGCCTTGACCGTGCGGGTGCCGTGCTTGAGCAGCACCCGGTGGCCGACGGTGAGCGGTTCGTCGGCGACGTGGCAGACGGTCGCCTCGACGTCCTGCGTGGTCGGGGGCGCGTCCTTGCTCGGCACGAGCAGGTCACCGCGGGAGATGTCGATGTCGTCCTTCAGCAGGACGGTCACCGACTGCGGGGTCCAGGCGATGTCGACCGGCTCGCCGAGCAGGTCGATGCCGGAGATCGTCGAGGTGCGCCCGGACGGCAGCACGGTGATCTGCTGGCCGACGCGGAGCGAACCGGCGGCGATCTGGCCGGCGTAGCCGCGGTAGTCGGGGTGCTCGGCGGTCTGCGGTCGGATCACGTACTGCACGGGCAGCCGGGCGTGGCAGTGGGCCAGGTCGTGGCTGACCGGCACGGTCTCCAGGTGCTCCAGCACGGTGGGGCCGCCGTACCAGTCCATGTTCGCGGACGGCTCCACCACGTTGTCGCCGGCGAGCGCCGAGATCGGGATCGCGGTGATCTCGGGGACGCCCAGCTCGGAGGCGTACGCCGTGAACTCCTCGGCGATGGCCGCGAAGACGGACTCCTTGTACTCGACGAGGTCCATCTTGTTGACGGCGAGCACCACGTGCGGGACCCGCAGCAGGGCGGCGACGGCGGCGTGCCGGCGGGTCTGCTCGATGACGCCGTTGCGGGCGTCGACCAGCACGACGGCGAGGTCGGCGGTCGAGGCGCCGGTGACCATGTTGCGGGTGTACTGCACATGGCCGGGGGTGTCGGCGAGGATGAAACGGCGGCGCGCGGTGGCGAAGTAGCGGTAGGCGACGTCGATGGTGATGCCCTGCTCGCGCTCGGCCCGCAGGCCGTCGGTCAGCAGCGCGAGGTCGGGGGTCTCCTGGCCGCGGCTGCGGGAGGCGTGCTCGACGGCCTCCAACTGGTCGGTCAAAATCGACTTCGAGTCGTGCAGCAGTCGTCCGACGAGCGTGGACTTGCCGTCGTCGACGGAGCCCGCAGTCGCGAAACGCAGCAGGGTGGTCGCCGACAGCTGTTCGACCGACAGGGGCTCGGTGGGTTCGGTGGTGCTGGTCATGTCTAGAAGTACCCCTCGCGCTTGCGGTCTTCCATCGCGGCCTCGGACATCTTGTCGTCGGCGCGGGTCGCGCCGCGCTCGGTGAGGCGGGAGGCGGCGATCTCGGTGATGACGGCGTCCAGGGTCGTCGCGTCGGAGTCGACGGCGCCGGTGCAGGACATGTCACCCACCGTGCGGTAGCGGACGAGCCGCTTCTCGGCGGTCTCGCCGTCCTTCGGGCCGCCCCATTCCCCGGCGGTCAGCCACATGTTCGACCGCTGGAAGACCTCACGCTCGTGCGCGAAGTAGATCTCGGGCAGCTCGATGCCCTCGCGGGCGATGTACTGCCACACGTCGAGCTCGGTCCAGTTGGACAGCGGGAACACGCGGACGTGCTCGCCGGGCGCGTGACGGCCGTTGTACAGGTTCCACAGCTCGGGCCGCTGACGGCGCGGGTCCCACTGCGAGAACTCGTCACGCAGCGAGAACACCCGCTCCTTGGCGCGCGCCTTCTCCTCGTCACGCCGTCCGCCGCCGAACACGGCGTCGAAACGCTCGGACTGGATCTTCTCGGTCAGCGGCAGGGTCTGGAGCGGATTGCGGATGCCGTCGGGACGCTCGCGCAGCACACCGCGGTCGATGTAGTCCTGCACCGAGGCCACGTGCAGCCGCAGACCGTGGCGCTCCACGGTCCGGTCGCGGTAGTCGAGGACCTCGGGGAAGTTGTGCCCCGTGTCCACGTGCAGCAGCGTGAAGGGGATCGCGGCCGGGGCGAACGCCTTCAGCGCGAGGTGCAGCATGACGATGGAGTCCTTGCCGCCGGAGAAGAGGATCACCGGCCGCTCGAACTCACCCGCCACCTCACGGAAGATGTGGACGGCCTCGGACTCCAGGGCGTCCAGGTGCGACAGCGCGTACGGGCTGCTCTCGGTCTCCTCGGAGACACTGGCGACGGTCGTCATGCGAGACCCTTCTCGGTGAGCAGCGCGTGCAGCGCGGCGGCGGACTCCTGCACGGTCTGGGTGTGCGACTCGATGCGCAGGTCGGGCGACTCGGGCGACTCGTACGGGTCGTCGACCCCGGTGAGCCCTGTCAGCTCGCCCGCGGCCTGCTTGGCGTACAGACCCTTCACATCGCGTACGGAGCACACCTCGACCGGGGTCGCCACGTGGACCTCCAGGTACGTGGTGCCGTTCTCCTTGTGGCGACCGCGCACCGCCTCACGGCTGTCGGCGTAGGGCGCGATGACCGGGACGAGCGTCTTGACGCCGTTGCGGGCGAGCAGTTCGGCGAGAAAGCCGATGCGCTGCACGTTGGTGTGCCGGTCCTCGCGGCTGAAGCCGAGGCCGGCCGAGATGAACTCGCGGATCTCGTCGCCGTCGAGCACCTCGACGCGGTGGCCCTCCGCGCGGAGCCGGCCGGCCAGCTCGTAGGCGATGGTCGTCTTGCCGGCACTCGGCAGACCGGTGAGCCAGACGGTGGCTCCGCTCGTCACTTGCCGCTCCTGGGAGATCGTGGGGTCCGCGGGGGGCGCGGTGTTCGTCGTCATCCGTGCAGTCCGCACTCGGTCTTCGCGCGGCCCGCCCAGCGGCCGGCCCGCGCGTCCTCGCCCTCCAGCACCCGGCGGGTGCAGGGGGCGCAGCCGACGGAGGCGTAGCCGTCCATCAGCAGGGGGTTGGTCAGTACGCCGTGTTCCGCGACGTACGCGTCCACGTCGTCCTGGGTCCAGCGGGCGATCGGCGAGACCTTGACCTTGCGGCGCTTCTCGTCCCAGCCGACGACCGGGGTGTTCGCCCGGGTCGGGGACTCGTCGCGGCGCAGTCCGGTCGCCCAGGCACGGTAGTGCGTCAGGCCCTCCTCCAGCGGCTGGACCTTGCGGAGCTTGCAGCACAGGTCCGGGTCGCGGTCGTGCAGCTTCGGCCCGTACTCGGCGTCCTGCTCGGCGACGCTCTGACGCGGGGTCAGGGTGATGACACGGACGTCCATCACGGCCTCGACCGCGTCCCGGGTGCCGATCGTCTCCGGGAAGTGATAGCCGGTGTCGAGGAACACCACGTCCACACCGGGCCGGGCGCGCGAGGCCAGATGGGCGACGACCGCGTCCTCCATGGAGGAGGTCACACAGAACGCCGCGCCGAAGGTGTCCGCGGCCCAGCGCAGGATGTCCAGGGCGGACGCGTCCTCCAGGTCGCGTCCCGCCTGCTCGGCCAGGGTCCTCAAGTCGTCGTCCGTACGCTGCTGCTGAATGGCCGTCATATCTCTGCCCCTCCACGCTTCTCCTGCTGGACGCCCCGGGACAGCAGTCCCAGGAACTTCAGCTGGAAGGCTCGGTTGCACGCCGCGCATTCCCACGCGCCGTGGCCCTGTTCGCTGGGCCGCAGGTCTTCGTCTCCGCAGTAGGGGCAGTAGAACGGCGCCGCACGCTCGCTCACGACAGCGCCTCCTCGGAGGCGCGCGTGGCCCATGTGGCGAAGCGCTCGTCGTCCTCGCGCTCCGCCCGGAAACGCTTGAGGACACGCTCGATGTAGTCGGGCAGCTCGTCCGAAGTGACCTTCAGGCCGCGGACCTTGCGGCCGAATCCGGCTTCCAGGCCGAGCGCGCCGCCCAGGTGCACCTGGAAGCCCTCGACCTGCTCGCCGTTGTCGTCGAGCACCAGCTGGCCCTTGAGACCGATGTCCGCGACCTGGATGCGGGCGCAGGCGTTCGGGCAGCCGTTGATGTTGATGGTGATGGGCTCGTCGAACTCGGGGATGCGGCGCTCGAGTTCGTCGATGAGGGAAGCGCCGCGCGCCTTGGTCTCGACGATCGCGAGCTTGCAGTACTCGATACCGGTGCAGGCCATCGTGCCGCGCCGGAAGGTGGAGGGGCGGACGGTGAGGTCGAGCGACTCCAGGCCCTCGACGAGCGAGTCGACGCGGGTCTCGTCCACGTCGAGCACGATCATCTTCTGCTCGACGGTGGTGCGCAGCCGGCCCGAGCCGTGCGCCTCGGCCAGCTCGGCGATCTTCGTCAGGGTGGCGCCGTCGATGCGGCCGACGCGCGGGGCGAAGCCGACGTAGAACCGGCCGTCCTGCTGCCGGTGCACCCCGACGTGGTCGCGCCAGCGGGCGACGGGCTGGTCGGGGGCGGGACCGTCGACCAGCTTGCGCTTCAGGTACTCGTCCTCCAGGACCTGGCGGAACTTCTCCACGCCCCAGTCGGCGACCAGGAACTTCAGGCGGGCACGGTTGCGCAGCCGCCGGTAGCCGTAGTCGCGGAAGATCGACAGGACGCCGATGTGGACGTCCGCGACCTCGTCGAGCGGCACCCAGGTGCCGAGGCGCTGACCGATCTTCGGGTTGGTGGACAGGCCGCCGCCGACCCAGAGGTCGAAACCGGGGCCGTGCTCCGGGTGGTTCACGCCGACGAAGGCCACGTCGTTGATCTCGTGCGCCACGTCGAGCAGCGGCGAGCCGGAGATCGCGGTCTTGAACTTGCGCGGCAGGTTGGAGAAGTCCTTGTTGCCGACGACCCGGCGGTGGATCTCCTCGATGGCCGGGGTGCCGTCGATGATCTCGTCCTCGGCGATGCCGGCGACGGGCGAGCCGAGGATGGTGCGGGGCGTGTCACCGCAGGCCTCGGTCGTGGACAGGCCGACAGCCTCCAGGCGCTCCCAGATCTCCGGGACGTCCTCGATGCGGATCCAGTGGTACTGGACGTTCTGGCGGTCGGTGAGGTCGGCGGTGCCGCGCGCGAACTCCTGCGAGATCTCGCCGATGACCCGCAGCTGCTCGGTGGTCAGCCGGCCACCGTCGATGCGCACTCGCAGCATGAAGTACTTGTCGTCCAGCTCCTCCGGCTCCAGGATCGCGGTCTTGCCGCCGTCGATCCCGGGCTTGCGCTGGGTGTAGAGACCCCACCAGCGCATCCGGCCGCGCAGGTCGTTGGGGTCGATCGAGTCGAATCCCCGCTTCGAGTAGATCGTCTCAATGCGTGTCCGCACATTGAGACCGTCGTCGTCCTTCTTGAACTGCTCGTTGCCGTTGAGCGGGGTGAAGTGACCAGCGGCCCACTGGCCCTCGCCGCGGTGACGGCTCACCTTGCGGCGGGGCGCGGCGACGGGATCCTGGGGGGTGGCGGCCATGGCTGTTACGTCCTTCGAGACTGCGGGGCAGGTCTGACTGCGGCTCTGACCTGCGCATACGGGTGCACACGGAAGAATGGGCGCAGCACTGCGCAAGGGTCGCAAAAAGGGGAAGACTCGGCGCTGCTGGGCTGATCAGCTCGCCGGACAGATGGCGCTGGACATGCGGCCGAGGTCGACGTGCCGCCGACTCACCAAGGCAATTCCAGTTCCAGACATGACGGAAGCGTGTCACGGGGATCTCGGGGCAGTCCACCGTCGTCCATCATGTGGACACCCGGGTCCCGAATTGTGAGACAGGAGTGCTGTCGATCACATGACCGGCCCTCCCGCGGTGCCGCGAGGAGGGCCGGGAGCCGTGGTCACCACGGTACAAAGCGGGTCAGACGGTGCCCGCGCCCGGCCACGGGCCCGGGGTGACGGCCTCCGCCTCCTCCTCGACCTTGGTGTCGAAGAGCCGGAAGCCGCGGCGCAGGTAGTTGTCCATCGCGTGCTCGCCGTCCTTGCTGCAGGTGTGCAGCCAGACGCGCTTCGTCCCGGCCCGCCCCGGCCAGCGTTCGGCCAGGTCCCAGGCGCGCGCGGTCCCGAACGAGAGGAGATGTCCCCCGATCCGGCGGCCGCGGAACGCGGGGACGAGTCCGAAGTAGGCGATCTCCACGACCCCGTCGTCCTGGGCGTCGAGCTCGACGTAGCCCGCCGGGGTCCCCCGGTCGTAGGCGACCCAGGTCTCCGTGCCCGGCCTGTCGAGGACCTCCTGCCACCGCGCGTACGTCCAGCCGAGCCGGTCCGTCCAGAGGATGTCCCCGCCGACCGAGGCGTACAGGAAGCGGCTGAACTCGGGGGACGAGACCTCGGCGCGGACGATGCGCAGCTCCCCGTCGGGGGCGCTCGCGGGGAGCAGGTCGGCCGGGGCCGTCTGCTCGAGGGACCAGGTGGTCACACTGATGTTGCTCATGACCGCCAGGGAACCACGGGGGCGGACACCTCTCCAAAGGCGTCCACGGCTCGGCCCCGGCTAGGGCCTGTCTGACAATTCCCGTCTGCCCCGCGACGCCATGCACGCTCCCCCAAGCTCTTCGAGCAGGGGGCACCCCCACTCGCCGCACCGGCCCCAGACCCGAGTACATCCAGTACGCAGGCCTGGGGCCGGCACGCCGAGAGCACGCACCTGACGCCGCCGGGCCGCCCTTCGGGCGACGACGCGAATTGTCAGACAGGCCCTATCCGAGCGAGCCGTCGACCGACGACAGCGGCAGCGCGTAGAGCGCTCTTCGGTCCGCCGTGTCGCTGAGGGTCCACAGTTCGCCGGTCCGCTGCCAGTAGGAGAAGGACCCGGTGCCGAGTCCCCAGCAGGCGTGCGACTGGTCGGCGGTGCAGGTGGCCGCCTCCGCGCCGTGCGCGCTCTGGCGCCACAGGGACGCGTGCCCCTCGCGGCTGTCGGACGGCCGTCCGATGTACCACTGGGCCTCGCGGGCGCCCGCGGACCGGTGCGAGAGGGCACCGGAGATCCCGGTTCCCTTGGTCGTGTAGGCCTCGGCCGCGTTCACATGGCCCTGCGCGTCGGCGAGCAGCCCGGTGCGGTACGCCGCGGTGCTGAACGCGTACCGCCAGACACGGGTGCGCTCAGGACGGTCGCTCGCGGCCTCCGTCGCGACCAGGCTGTCGGGAGCGGTCGTACGGTCCAGGGAGAGCGAGCCGATACAGGGGACCTCGTGGCCACGGCCGCGGGTGCACGAGCCGCCCTCCGGGTCGTACGAGCCGATGGCGGGGAGTACGTAGCGGTAGCCGGCGGCCGAGTAGCCGTGGCCCACCCGGCCCACGGCGCCGCTGTCCACGTCGGCCCGCAGCAGCCGGTGCAGGTCGAAGACGAGCAGGCCGTCGCCGTGATCCGCGGTGACGATCAGCTTGTCCTGGTACCAGACCATGCCGCCGAGGCCGGTGCGGACCGCCGAGAAGTCCCTGCCACCGGCGCGCGGAGCGACCAGCAGGACCCAGCGGTAGCGCAGGGCGTCGGGGTCCGTCGCGTCGACGAAGGCGATCCGGGCCAGTCCCTCGTCACGGCCCGGCGCGGCCGCCTGTCCGTCGCGGTGGGTCCAGCCGGCCAGGATCACCTGGTGCGCGCCCCACGCGCCGTCGTCGTCGGCGTCACCGGAGGTGGTCACGGAACGCGGCCGCCACTGCGAGGTCCGGGCGTCGGCGTCGTCCCAGCAGTACGCGCGGGTGGCCGACGGCTCGACGGGCAGCGCGGCCCGCTCGTCCGACGTGCAGTCGGCGGTGTTCCGCATCGAGCGGTCGGCGTCGCGCAGGACGCCGTCGACGCCCACGTTGCCGCCCATGCTCCCGCTGAGCGTGTCGAGTGCTTCCCGGGAGGTGAGGTTCTCGTGGAGGCGCAGCTGGGAGGCGGAGCCGGCGCGCAGCGCGGTGAGGTCGCCCGGGCTGTTGGCACCGGTGGCCTGCGAGGTGCTGATCAGTGTGGCGGCCGCGGTGAGCGCGAGGGCGGTTCCGGCCAGGGTGGCGCGCAGCGCCTGACCCCTTCTTCGACGACGATGTCTGCCGCGCTGCTTCATTCGTCCTCCCGGATAGGCCAACTGCCTCCCCCGCCGAGGGCGTTGACGGAGAGACGGGTGGGGTGGCCCGTGAAATGGATGCTACGGCAGTGACCCCCCGGCCAGGACAAAGACCGCGGAAGACGCCCACGAAATACGCACGCGTCACCCTCAGTCGTCGTCAGGACGGTGCCCGTTCGGCGGCCGAGCGGGCACCGCGCACCGCGGGCGCGGTCGAGTGCGGCAGCAGGTCCCGGGGGTCGTCGGGCAGCAGGATCTCGACCTCCACCTCCTCGCGGAAGCGGTACGGCCGGTGGTCGAGGAGCCCGATGAGCCGGCGGCGTACGCGGGAGAGTTCGGCGCGGACCGTGACGGTGCGGGTGGGATCGCCGAAGAGGTCGACCGCGAGCTGGGCGGCGCTGCGCCCCTGCCGGTGCACGGCGAGGACGTAGAGGAGTTCCGCGTGCCGCGGACTCAGGTCCTGGGCCCAACTGCCCGCCGTGCCCGAGACGGTGATGTGCGGGCGCCGGGGCTCGCCGAGGGCGAGGACGACCCGGCCGGCGCTCCCCAGGTCGTCGGCGCCGGTGACGCGCAGCAGCCAGCCTCCCGGCATCGGCTCGGCGACACACGTGCCGAGGGAGGGCAGCCAGCAGTGGCCCGCGCCGAAGGAGTCGGGCAGCGGGACCCGGTCCACCGGCGGCATTCCGGTGACGGCGGCGAGCCAGCCGTGGGAGTCCACCACGAGCGCCGGACCGTCCAGCCGGCACAGCAGGGGGGCGGCCACCGCGCGCAGCCGCTCGATGGCCGACAGATGCGCGGCCCGCAGTTCGCTTTCGGCCAGTCTGGACACCGTGTCGACCAGGGCGAGGGTGGCGGGATGAAAGGTGCTGTCCGGGCCGCTCACGTCGATGATCCCGAGCAGCCGTCCGTCGCGCGGGTCGTGGACGGGCGCGGCGGCGCACGTCCAGTCGTGCAGGGCGCGCACGAAGTGCTCGGCGGAGTGCACCTGGAGGGGGACGTCCGCCGAGAGGGCGGTTCCGATGGCGTTGGTGCCGGTGGAGTCCTCGCTCCAGGCGGCGCCCTCCTCCAGGCAGATGGCGTCGGCCCGGCGCAGCACGCCCGGGTTCCCCTCGCGCCACAGCACCCGGCCCTCGGCGTCGGTGACCACCATGATCTGGAGGGAGGCGTCGGCGACCGTCCCGAGGCCGCCGTGAAGGGTCGGCATCACATCGGCGAGGGCGGTTGATGTCCGCCGGTGTTCGAGTTCGTCCGGCTGGAGCAGAATGCTGTCCGTTCCCTGTTCGGGATTGACGCCGAAACGTTTCGCTCTCTGCCAGGACCGGCCGATCACCGGACGTGGGGCGAACGCGCCACGCTCTCCCTTGACCGACGCGGTCCAGGTCTGCTGGAGGTGCCCGGCCGTCTCGGACGCGTCGGACGGTGCGAAACGGGCTGGGTTGAACGATGTGGTCTTCACAGAACACTCCCGAAACAAGGACCTCGTACGGGCCGCGACACCGCCGTCATCCCACATCGTGCCTGCTCTCGGGCGCGCCCGCCGGACCTTCGCGCAAGGTGCACAAAGGAATGCAACGGTCTGCAACTCTCGCCAACGGTCACAAGGTTCCTCGAAACTGACAGTGACGCCGCCCGTGCGGTGTCCGAGCTCCTGAACGGGGCGAGCGGCGGGGGTGGTGCCGTGTCGGCGCGGCACCACCCCCGCGTCAGCGCTCCCTTCAGACCACCGGCCGGGCCCGCTCCACCACCGTGGCCAGATCCAGAGTGTGCGGCAGCGTGCCGAACCCCGCACCCCAGTCACCGCCAAGGCGTGAGGCGCAGAACGCGTCCGCCACCTCCGGGGGCGCGTACCGGACGAGCAGCGACCCCTGGAGCACCAGCGCGATCCGCTCGACCAGCCGGCGGGCGCGGGCCTCGATGCCGTCCAGGTCGGCGAGTTCGGTCAGCAGGTTCTTGATGGCCCCGTCCAGCCGGTGGTCGGCGCCGCGGGCCCGGCCCACCTCCCGCAGATACGCGTCCAGGGCCCCCGGCTCCCGCTGGAGAGCGCGCAGCACGTCCAGCGCCTGCACGTTGCCGGCGCCCTCCCAGATGGAGTTGAGCGGCGACTCCCGCAGCAGCCGCGGCATGCCCGACTCCTCGACGTAGCCGTTGCCGCCCAGGCACTCCAGCGCCTCCACCGCGACCGGCGTACACCGCTTGGTCACCCAGTACTTGGCGGCCGGTACCGCGAGCCGCAGGAACGCCCGCTCCTGCTCGCTCCCGTCGTCGTACGCCGCCGCCAGCCGCATCGCCAGCGTGGTCGCCGCCTCCGACTCCAGCGCCAGATCGGCCAGGACGTTGCGCATCAGCGGTTTGTCGATCAGACGGCCGCCGAACGCCTCGCGATAGGTCGAGTGGTGGATCGCCTGCGCCACCGCCTGGCGCATCAGCGAGGCCGAGCCGAGCACACAGTCGAGCCGGGTCGCCGCCACCATCTCGATGATGGTGCGCACCCCGCGCCCCTCGTCGCCCACCCGGCGCGCCCACGTCCCGTCGAACTCGACCTCGCTCGACGCGTTGGACCTGTTGCCGAGCTTGTCCTTGAGCCGCTGGATACGGAACACGTTGCGCGTGCCGTCCTCCAGGACGCGCGGCACCAGGAAGCAGGTCAGTCCGCCCGGAGCCTGCGCCAGCACGAGGAAACCGTCCGACATCGGCGCCGAGCAGAACCACTTGTGTCCCGTCAGCGCGTACGTCCCGTCCTCGGCGAGCGGCCGCGCCTCGGTCGTATTGGCGCGTACGTCGCTGCCGCCCTGCTTCTCCGTCATGCCCATCCCGAAGAGGACGCCGGCCTTCCGGGACGCGGGACGCAGCTCCTGGTCGTAGACCGAGGACGTCAGACGCGGCACCCACTCGGCGGCGAGCTCCGGGTCGGTGCGCAGCGCGGGCACCGCCGCGTGGGTCATCGACAGGGGGCAGCCGTTGCCCGCCTCGGCCTGCGTCCAGATCACGAAGCCCGCCGCGCGCCTGAGGTGCCCGCCGGGGCGGGTCCACGCCGATGTCAGCCCCGCGGACACGCCCTTGCCGAGGAGACGGTGCCAGGCCGGGTGGAAGTCGACCTCGTCGATCCGGTTGCCGTAGCGGTCGTGGGTGCGCAGTTTCGGCGGGTTCTCGTTGGCCAGCGCACCCCATTCCTGCACCTGGGCCGAACCTGTCGTCCGGCCGAGCGACGACAGTTCCTCGCGCGCCTCCTGAAGAAGCTCTGGATCGAGATGCCGGTCGACCGCCTCGGTGAGGGCCCGGTCGGCGGCGAATACGTCATATCCGACGAGGGGCGGAGCCTGGTTGGTCACGGTGTGGGTGCTGGCTGCCATACCGCTACCGTAAGGACGTGCACCAGGCAAAAGAAACACCTGAACGGCCTCGCTCGGGCCGCTTCCACCGCGCTCGCGCGCTCTACCGGAACGTTTCCAAGCGCAGGACCGCCTGGCTGCTGCTCAAGGACACCGTCAACTCGTGCATGGAGTACCGGATTCTCGGACTGGCTGCCGAGGCCGCCTTCTTCACGCTCCTGTCCGTACCGCCGCTGCTGCTCAGTCTGATCGGGCTGCTCGGATACGTGGACGCCTGGACCGGCGCGGACACCATCGCCAGCCTGGAGTCCAACATCCTGGACGCCTCCCGCACGGTGCTGACCCAGAAGGGCGTCCACCAGATCGCCGAGCCGATCCTGCACGACGTGATGAAGGGCGGCCGGCCCGACATCATCTCCCTCGGCTTTCTGTTCGCCCTGTGGTCGGGCTCGCGCGCGGTGAACGTCTTCGTCGACACCATCACCGTGATGTACGGCCTCGACGGCACCCGGGGCATCGTCAAGACCCGGATGATGTCCTTCCTGCTGTTCATCGTGGCGCTGCTGATCGGCTCCGTCGCGCTCCCGCTGATGGTGGCGGGCCCGGACGCCGTGGTGAACGTCGTCCCGTGGTCGACCACCGTCGTCCAGGTCCTGTACTGGCCCGTCGTCATCATCCTGTCCGTCGCCTTCCTGACGACCCTGTACCACGTGTCCGTGCCCGTACGGTCGCCCTGGGTGGAGGACGTGCCGGGTGCGCTGGTGGCCCTCGCGATGTGGGTGCTCGGCAGCTTCCTGCTCCGCGTCTACCTGACCAGCACCATCGAGGGCCCCACCATCTACGGCTCGCTCGCCGCCCCCGTGGCCGTCCTGCTGTGGATCGGTGTCGCCGCCTTCGCCGTCCTGGTCGGCGCCGCCGTCAACGCCGCCATCGACCGGATCTGGCCGGCCGCCGCGACCGCCGCCGCCCGCGCCGCCGGCGAGCGGCTGCGCGAGGCCCAGGCCGCCGAGTACGTGGCCCGTGCCGCCGCGCACCGCTCGTACGACGCCGATCCCGACGACCCCGACATGCCCTCCGAGTTCCCCGAACGCTGGTCGCGCTTCCTGCCCCCGGAGGACGTCTCCTCCCGTCTGCGCACCCACGTGAAGAACCCCCACCACCCCCACCACGCCCCGAAGAACGGCGAGGAGCACCCGCCCGAGGGATGAGCCCGGCCGGCGGCGGCGCAGCCCGGCGGACCCGGCAGTGGACCGTGCGCTCCGGCTCCTCCAGGACGACCCGGCCCGTCCGGCGTAGCCTGGCGGACATGTACGCGGAACGGGCGTCCCGGCTGCCGGGCGCGGTGCTCTGGAGCCGCGTCGTGGCCGGTCCCGCACCGGACGGCGGGGCCACGCCGGAGAGCGCCTCCCGTGCCGTGCTCCCGGACGGCTGCATGGATCTGCTGTGGACCGAGGGGCGGCTGCTCGTCGCCGGGCCCGACACCAGGGCCCACGTCCCGGCCGGAGTCTCCGGCGGCTGGGCGGGCGTCCGCTTCCGTCCCGGCACGGCGCCCGGCTATCTGGGCGTGCCGGCGAACGAACTCCGGGACCGGCGCGTGGAACTGACCGACCTGTGGCCGGCCGCCGAGGTGCGCCGTATCGCCGCGCGGATCGACGCGGCCGCCGACCCCGTGGACGCGCTCGAAGAGGTCGCGCTGCTCCGGGCGGCCGAGGCCCCGGCCCCCGATCCGCTGCTCCGGGACGTGGTTTCCGCCCTGGACGCGGGCCGCCCGGTCGCCGAGACGGCCGACCGGCTCGGCCTGGGAGCACGCCAGTTGCACCGCCGCTCGCTCGCCGCCTTCGGGTACGGACCGAAGACCCTGGCCCGGATCCTGCGGTTGCAGCGGGCGCTCGCCCTCGCCCGGGACGGCGTGCCCTTCGCGGAGACCGCGCTGCGCGCCGGGTTCGCGGACCAGGCCCATCTGGCGCGGGAAGTGAGGGAGCTGACCGGAGCGACGCTCGGTGAACTGGTCGGCCACCGGTGAGGGGCCGTACTACTGAGCTGAGGCCGGATCTTCCGGAAGCGGGGCGAACAGGTCGACGCCGTTGCCGTCCGGGTCGTGCACGACGGCGTACCGCATGCCCCAGAAGGCGTCCCACGGCTTGAGCTCGCCGTGGTGGCCCGCGCCCACGAGTTCCTCGTAGACGGAGTCGACCTCGGCGGGGCTCTCGCACCGGAAGGCGAGCGACGCCCGGCCGCCGCCGCTCGGGGGCCGCCACCCGGTGTGGAACGACCGGATGGTCTCCTCAGTGTCCAGCGCGAGGCGCAGCCCGCCCGGCAGCCCGGCCTCGGTGTGCGGCTCGTTCCGCGCGCCTTCGGGGAAGACGAGCCCGAGACGGCTGTAGAAGGCGATGGAGGCGGCCATGTCGGAAACGGCCAGCCCGATCACGTCGAATCGTGGAGTCATACGGCCACCGTAGGCGGGCCGCCGACGGCCGGTCTTGAAGGAAACGGACACCCCCGGCAAGCGACCCCAAGGGCTGTCACGTAATCCCCGGTGGATCAGCGCGCGGCGTCGGATGCGGTGCATCGCAAGGCGGAGGGTCGTCCTCATGCTGGGCGTATTCGGGCGATCCGGCAACGCGGCGTGGGGGTACCCCCTGCTCGAAGAGCTTGGGGGAGCCGTAGCTGTCGTCGCGCGCCCGCAGGGGACTACGGGACGGCCTTTAGGCTCCGGGCATGACCTTCCGCGTTCTCGTGTACACGCGTACGACCGGCTACCGGCACGACTCCATCCCGGCCGCCGTCGGCGCCGTGCGCTCCCTCGGCCGCGCGCACGGCTTCGACGTCGAGGCCACAGAGGACCCCGCGGTCCTCGAGGCCCCCCTCGACCCGTACGCGGCCGTCGTCTTCCTGTCGACGAGCGGCGAGGTGCTGACCCCGCGGGGCCGTGACCGGCTCGCCGCCCACGTCGAGGGCGGCGGGGGCTTCGTCGGGGTGCACGCCGCCGCCTGCACCGAGTACGACTGGCCCCACTACGGCGAACTGCTCGGCGCCCGCTTCGACCGGCACCCGGACCTCCAGCCGGGCCGGGTCCTCGTCGAGGACCACGGACATCCCGCGACCCGGCTCCTGCCGCCGGTCTGGGAGTTCACGGACGAATGGTACGACTTCCGCTCCAACCCGCGCGATTCGGTGCGTGTGCTCGCCTCCGCCGACGAAACCTCCTACGAAGGCGGGGGAATGGGCGCCGACCACCCGCTCGTGTGGTGCCGGGAGCAGGGCGCCGGCCGGGTCTTCTACACCGCCCTCGGACATGCCGCGCAGGCCTACGAGGACCCGGACTTTCGCCGGCATCTGCTCGGCGGCATTCTCTGGGCGGCACGGGAGTCCTCCGCGGCCGTCTCGGACCGGGGGCACTGACCCGGCGCGGGACACCGGGGGCCTGGGCCGCCGAGCCGCCGCGCGACCCCGGCGGGCCTGAGCCGCCGACCCGGGCGGGCTTGAGCCGCCGACCCGGCGCCGGATCCCGCAGGGGCCCCTCCGGATTCCGGCGGCCGGCCCGCGTCGTACGGCGGTATCGGCCGTCCAGGGGACGTCCGCAGGAATACCGGGACGCGATGTGGTGCTCTGATCCTTACAGCGCGCGACGGTGAGGAGCTGGTCCCGGATGGCGGTGGACCCGGTGGACTCGGTGGATCCGGTGGCGGAGACGAAGGACCCGGTGGTCTCCACCCCCTACGGAGCGGTGCGCGGCCGTTACGAGAACGGGATCGCGGTCTTCCGGGGCATCCCCTACGCAGCCCCGCCCTTCGGCGCCCGCCGGTTCCGCCCGCCGGAGCCGCCCGAGCCCTGGGACGGGGTCAGGGACGCCGCCGCGTTCGGACCGACACCGCCGAAGCCGCCGTACTCCGAGGCGTTCGCCCGGCTCCTCGCCGACCCCGTCGTGCCCGGTGACGACTGCCTCAACCTCAACGTGTGGACCCCGGCGCCGGACCCCGCCGCCCGCCTGCCCGTCATGGTGTGGATCCACGGCGGAGCCCTGACCCGCGGCTCCTCGGCCGTGCCCGTGTACGACGGGCGTGCCTTCGCCCGCGACGGCGTGGTCTTCGTGTCCGTCAACTACCGCCTGGGCGTGGAGGGTTACGGCCTCTTCCCGGACGCGCCGGCCAACCCGGGGCTGCGCGACCAGCTCGCCGCGCTGGAGTGGGTGCGGGAGTCCGTCGCCCGGTTCGGCGGGGATCCCGGCCGGGTGACCGTCTTCGGCGAGTCCGCCGGAGCCATCAGTATCGGCGCGCTGCTCGCGAGCCCGCGCTCCCGGGGCCTTTTCCGGCGGGCGGCGCTCCAGAGCGGGCCGCCCGAGGCGAGCGATCGCGACAAGGTGCGCCGCATGGTGCGCAGGATGGCCACCCGGCTGAAGATCCCCGCGACGGCGGAGGCTTTCGCCGCCGTGGACCGCGACCTGTTGCTGCGCACCCAGGCCGAGGTGGGCAGGCTCAGCAGCCCGGTGCTCGGCGGCCCCGCGTTCGGCATCGTCGTCGACGGCGACCTCGTGCCCCGCGACCCGCTGGAGGCCCTGGTCGAGGGCGCCGCGGCGGACGTCGGCCTCCTGCTCGGCTGGACCCGTGACGAGTACCGGCTGTGGCTCGTGCCCGGCGGGCTCATGGAGCGCGTCGACCGGCTCGGACCGGTCGCCCTGGCCGGCGCGATGGCCCGCTGCCGCTGCGGTCACGAGGTGCCCCGCGGCTACCGAGCCCTCCATCCGGAGGCCGGCACCGCCGATCTCGTCGGCCAGATGATCACCGACCATCTCCTGCGGGTGCCGCTGCACCGCCTCGCCGACGCGCGCAGCGGCACGCCCACCGCCTCCCTCGACGCGGACGTCCCCGGCGAGGGCCGGGCCCCGGCGCACGTCTACGAGTTCGCCTGGCCCTCCAATGTGCCCGGACTCGGCGCCTGTCACGCGCTGGAACTGGGCTTCGTCTTCGACACCACCGGAGCACCGGAGTCGGCGAAGCTCGCGGGCGAGGGCGCCCCGCAGGAGCTGGCGGAGGCCATGCACGGCGCGTGGGTGCGGTTCGCGGTCGACGGTGACCCGGGGTGGGCCGCGTGGGACGCCTCGCACCCGGTCCGGGTCTTCGGCGCCGGCGACCCGTACACCGCGCACGGGCCGCGCGACCGTGAACTCGCCCTGTGGGAAGCCGATTCGGCCAGAGCGGCGACCGGGCCCGCGACCGGCCCCACCCGCAGGCACACCGGCGGCTCCACGGTCGGGGCCGTCACGATCCCGACACTCGCGGCCGCCGGACCACCCACCACCGAGGCAACCGCCGATCCGGCCGGTCCTTCCAGCCGTCCGGCCGCCGATCCCTCCAGCCGTCCCGCCGCGAAGACCGCCGACCAGCCTGCGGAGGGCCCGCCCGAGGTGAAGGAGGGGGCGCTCGGGGCGGCCGAGGGCCTGCCCGGGGCGGCGGATGGAGCGCCGGGGGAGGGCCCGGGGGAGGGTTTGCCGGAGGGCGGGTCCGCGTCCGGGACTCCCGCCGTCGACGTGCCCGTGCGGATCACGACGCCGCTGTCGGCCGTACGACGCTTCCGCCGCCTGGGCGGCGCCGGCCGACGGTGAGCCCGCCTCCGGTCACGGGTGCGCCGGGGTGCCTCTCAGCTGGGGGTACGGGGTCGGGGTGTCGCGCGGGGTCGCGGCTACGCCGGGGTGCCTCTGAGCCGGGGTGGGTGTACGGGCTCGGGGTGTCGCGCGGGGATGCGGGTACGCCGGGGTGCCTCTGAGGTCGGGGTGGGTGTACGGGCTTGGGGCGCCGCGCGGGGTGCCCGGGTGCCTCTGAGGCGGGTGGGTTTACGGGCGCGGGGTGTCGCGCGGGGGCGTGGGTTCTCGCGGGGCTGCCCGGGGGAGTCCGAGCCTGCGGTGTCCGGGCAGGGGCCGGTCCCGACCGGCGTTGTACGAGTCCCGGTGGCCGGCCGGAGCGAGGCTGGTGCAGCGTTACGCGGCTCGCAGGGCCGACGTGATTCCCGTGATCGCCTCCGGGCCCACCCGGCAGCAGCCGCCGATCAGCCGGGCTCCGGCCCGTTCCCAGTCGCCGACCTGGGCGGCCGTGAACGTGGAGTCGCCGGTCCAGGCGCGGGCCTCGGCGTCCCATGCCTCGCCGCTGTTCGGGTAGACCACGACCGGCTTTCCGGTCACGAGTGCGGCGGTGGCGACGGCCGCGTCGACGTCCTCGGGGGCGCAGCAGTTGACCCCGACCGCGATGACCTCGTCCGCCTCGGCGGCCAGGGCGAAGGCCTCCTCCAACGACTGCCCGGCCCGCGTACGCCCACCGGCGACGCTGTACGACAGCCACGCGGGCACGCCGAGCCCGCGTATCCCCCGGAGCAGCGCCCGGGCCTCGTCCGTGTCCGGGACGGTTTCCAGAGCCAGCACATCGGGCCCGGCGGCGGCCAGCACCTCCAGGCGCGGGAGGTGGAACCGCTCCAGTTCCGCGACGCTCAGCCCGTACCTCCCCCGGTACTCGGAGCCGTCCGCGAGCATCGCCCCGTACGGGCCCACCGACGCGGCGACCCACAGCGGCCGCGCCACGCCCTTCGCGTGCGCGCGCCGGGCCGCCTCGCGGGCCGCCTCGACGCTGAGGCCGAGCAGTTCGGCGACCCGTTCGCGGGGGATGCCACGGCGGGCGAAGCCGTCGAACGTCGCCTGGTAGCTGGAGGTGATCGCCACGTCCGCGCCCGCCTCGTAATAGGCGAGGTGGGCCTCGACGATCGCCTCGGGCCGGTCCGCGAGCAGCCGTGCCGACCACAGCGAGTCGGCGAGGTCGTGTCCGGCCGCTTCGAGCTGGTTGGACATGCCCCCGTCGAGCACGAGCGTGCCGGAGGACAGTGCGGCGGCGAGGGTGAGGGCGTTGTCGCTGGCCATGCCACGACGCTAGCCGATCAGGGGTGCCGCACCCCGGCGCTGTCCACCTGGTGGGCGGTCGTCCCGGTGGCTGAGACGCGGCCGTTCGCGGACCCGAGATCCACGACAACGCTCCGGCCGCTGACCCCGCTGACCCCTCTGGTCCCGCTCGCCGGTGTCGGTTCGCGCCCCGCTGTCGGTCCGCTGCCGCCCCGCTGCCGGCCCGCCGGGCGGTCGTGCGTCGGCGCCCCCGCGCGAGGCTTGATCCGGACGGCGCCCCGTCGCAACCGGCCCGGACCCTGGCAGGATCGGGTGACATGGAGTTCTCCGAAGTGGTCCGTCGCCGCCGCATGATCCGTCACTACTCCGACAAACCGCTGGCCCCCGAGGCGGTGGAGAGAATCCTCGCCTCCGCGCTACGGGCCCCGTCGGCCGGCTTCTCCCAGGGCTGGGCGTTCCTGGCGCTCACCGACCCCGCCGACCGCGCACGCTTCTGGCCGTTCGTCCCCACCCGTGCCGAGCAGACGCCGACCATGCGGGACGCCCCGCTGGTCGTCGTGCCGCTCGCCCACAAGGCGGTCTATCTGGAACGGTACGCCGAACCCGACAAGGGCTGGGAGGACCGCGCCGAGGCCCGCTGGCCGGCCCCGTACTGGTACATCGACACGGGGATGGCCGCCCTCATGATGCTGCTCAGCGCGGTCGACGAAGGGCTCGACGCCTGCTTCTTCGGAATCATGCCCGAGCAACTGGAGCCCTTCCGGGCCGAGTTCGGCGTCCCCGAGGAGTACGCGCCCATCGGCGGCATCACCGTCGGCTACCGGTCGGACGACGTCCCCCCGCAGGGTGCGCGAATCGCGGAACGCCGGCGGGGGGTGGAGGAGGTCGTCCACCGGGGGCACTGGGGCCTGCACAGCTGACCGGCACATGACGGAGGACCGGCCACGTCCGACCCGTTGACCTCGCCGTAGTACGCGCTTACTTTTTCGGCGGCAACGTTCGTAATCGCAGATGAAGTTCGGCATACCGGACGGACGGTCACCCATGAGCCGCACGAGCCGCACCATCCCCACCTCCCGAGCCCTTCTCGCCTCCCGAGCCCGCCTCACCCCTCGAGTCCTGCCAGCCCTGCCCGCTCCCCGAGCCCGTTCCGCCGAAGGGCACCCGCTGAGACGCGTGTACGCCCTCCTGGCCGCTCTCTGTCTGGCCGTCGCCGGGGGACTCCTCGCCGCCGCGCCCGCCCGGGCGGCGGCCCAGACCATCACCAACGGCACCCAGTTCACAGCCACTTCGGGCGACGCCGTGCACGCCCACGGAGGCGGGGTCGTCAAAGTGGGCAGCTACTACTACTGGTTCGGGGAGAACCGCAACGCCGACAACACCTTCAGATACGTCGACGCCTACCGTTCCACCGACCTGAAGACCTGGGAGTTCCGCAACCACGTCCTGACGCAGTCGAGCGCCGCGGAGCTGGGCACGGCCTACATCGAGCGGCCCAAGGTCATGTACAACGCGTCCACCGGCAAGTTCGTCATGTGGATGCACAAGGAGAACGGGGTCGACTACAGCGAGGCGCGTGCCGCCGTCGCCGTCTCGGACACCGTGGACGGCGCCTACACCTATCAAGGCAGCTTCCAGCCGCTCGGCCAGTACATGTCCCGTGACATCACGACCTTCGTCGACACCGACGGAACCGGCTACATGGTCTCCGCCGCCCGTGAGAACTACGACCTCCAGATCTACCGGCTCACCGCCGACTACACGGGCATCGCGGCCCTGGTCGCCGACCCCTGGCACGGCGGACACCGCGAGGCGCCCGCGCTGTTCAAGCGGGGCGGCGTCTACTTCATGCTGACCTCGGCGGCGACCGGCTGGAGCCCCAACCAGCAGCAGTACGCCACCGCCACCTCGCTCGCCGGCCCCTGGACCGCGATGGCGAACGTCGGCGACTCCACGGCGTACGGCTCGCAGACCGCGTACGTCCTTCCCGTACAGGGGACTTCGGGGACCTCCTATCTCTACATGGGCGACCGCTGGGGCGATTCGTTCGGCGGCACGGTCGACGACTCCCGGTACGTCTGGCTGCCGCTCGTCTTCCCGACGGCCACCACGATGTCCCTGTCCTGGTCCCCGGAGATCAGCGTCGACACGGTCACCGGGACCATCGGTACGACGACCGCCGCCTACGAGACCTTGACCGCCCGTCACTCCGGCAAGTGCGCGGACGTCCCCAACCAGTCGCTGTGGCAGGGGATCGCGCTCGCCCAGTACACCTGCAACGGCGGAGCGAACCAGAAGTTCTGGTTCAAGGCCCTCGGCGGCTACTACGAGCTGATGGGCCGGGGCAGTTCCCTGTGCCTGACCGAGAACGCCACCGGCGTCACCCAGGAGGACTGCGCCGGCGCCGCCACCCAGCAGTGGTCGGTGACGGCATCCGGCAGCTATGTGCTTCTCAAGTCCAGGGCGTCCGGCGAGTGCCTGGACGTGTCCGGCGCCTCCACCGCCAACTCCGCGCCGCTCATCACGTACACCTGCAACGGCGGCGCCAACCAGCAGTGGACACACGGCACTTGACCCAAGGCCGGGTTCGCGGTCAGGAACCGGCCTCCGGCGGGTCCGTGGGGATCTGGGCCAATGCCTTCCGGGGGTCGGATTCCTGGGCCCGGGCGTGGGCTGCGCTGTGCCGGTCCAGCAGCACGGACACCTCCTCACCCGTGCCGAGGTCCTTGGCCGCGGCGCGCGCCACGTTGTTGGCGTCGATGTCGAAGGTCACCTCGATCCGGGGAACACCACGTGGGGCCCGCCGCAGCGGCAGTTCGAGCACTCCGAGCTTCGTGTTGTACGCGGCGAGCTCACGGTCGCCCTGGTAGACGTTGATCTGGGCATGGGACTGCCCGTCCTCGACAGTGGAGAAGATGTCGCTGCGCCGCGACGGGATCGTCGTGTCCCCGTCGACGATCCGGGCCAGGACGCCGTCCTTCGTCTCGACGCCGAGAGGGAGCGAGGTCACGTCCAGGAGCAGTACGTCGTGCAACTGGCCGGTCAGCACGGCGCTCTGGAGCGCGGCGCCGATGACCACCCCTTCGGGGATGATGGTCCGGATCGGTTCCCGGCCGCCCGCCAGCTCCTTGACGAGCCCGGCGATCGCCGGCATCCGGGTGGCACCGCCGACCAGGATGAAGTGGTCGACGTCCTCGACCCCTTCGAAGTTCCAGGCGGGCTTCAGCGCACGCCGCACCGGCTGCCCGCAGCACTCCAGCAGATCCTTCGTGAACCCCTCCAGCTGCCCGCGTGTCAGCGTGACGTCCAAGTGCACAGGCCCTGAAGGGGAGTTCGCGATGTACGGCAGGGTGACGGCGGTGGCCGTGGCCGACGACAGCTCGATCTTCGCGGCTTCCGCAGCCTCGGCCACCCGCTGGAGGGCGGCCCGGTCGGTGAGCCGGACGCCCTGGCGCAGGGCGAGTTCACGGACGAGATGATCGACGACACGGCGGTCCCAGTCGCTTCCCCCGAGCTTGCTGTCGCCGCCGGTGACCAGCGTCTCGACGACCCCGTCACTGATGCCGACCAGGGACACGTCCAAGGTGCCCCCGCCCAGATCGAACACCATGATGTTCTCTTCGTCACGGCCGAGGCCGTACGAAAGCGCCGCGGCGGTCGGCTCGTTCAGCATCCGGACCGCTTCGATGCCGGCGAGGGCCGCCGCGTCCGCCAGTGCCGCGCGCTGGACGTAGGTGAAGTGGGCCGGCACGGTGAGGATCGCCCGCGTCACCGTCTCGCCCAGCCGGGCTTCCGCGCTCCCGCGCAGGTCGGCGAGGATCCAGGAGGCGACCTCCTCGGCGGAGAAGCGGCGGACCCCGTGCCGGTAGGTCCATCCTGTCCCCAGTTCCAGCTTGACCCGGTGGATGCCGCCGCCCGGAACGCGGGAGGCCTGCTCCTTGGCGGCCTTCCCCACCAGCAGCGTCCCGTCCTCGGCGAACGCCACGACGCTCGGCGTGGTGACGTCTCCGTACCGGTTCGCGATGACCCGCACCTCGCCGTCCAGGAAGACGGCCACCGCGGAGTTGGTCGTCCCGAAATCGATGCCGAGGATCTTCGACCCGGTCGCGAGCGGCTGGGCGACCCGGACCGTGTCCCGGGCGCTGGAAGGCAGCTCGCCCAGGCCACGGCTGTGCCAGAGGCTTTCGGCCTGGGAGCCGACCAGCGGGTCCCGGTCGTGGACCAGCACGGTCAGCGCTTCCAGGGCGGCCTCGCGGACCGGGCCGCGCCAACTGCCGAGCAGCCGTTCCACCTCGTGCAGGGCGCCGAGCCGCTGCCAGGTGGCCCCGGTGAGGATCGCGGCGCGGAGCGTTTCGGGAAGCCCCGGGTCCTCGGGCGCCGTCAGCCGGCCGACGCCGGGGTTGCGCGTCAGATAGAGGGTGCCCTCGGAGTTGTTGACGCTCCGGGTCGGCGTCTGGCTCGGCAGCCGGCTGCGTACGCGGTCGTGGACGAAGGAGTACAGCTCCTCGACCGACACATAGCCGTCCCCGTCCAGGTCGGCCGTGCCGTCCCGCAGTCCTTCCACCACGGCGGCGGTGAAGATGGACGGCTCGGCCCGGTCCCTGCTGCTCAGCTCGCTCTCGTGGCTGTACTGGAGGGCGGTCGAGGACGTGATGACGACCCGGCCCCGCCCCGAGAAGGGCTCCTTGACGTCGACGGTGGGCGCGGCGCCGCGGGTTCTCAGCCCCTTCGCGAACGCTCCGCTGTAGCAGCAGTCCAGCAGGACGACGGCCCGTCGGCAGAGACTCTGCTCCAGTTGGTCCGCGACGAACTGGGAGGAGACCGCGGTCGCGTCCAGATAGGCCTCCTCCGTGTCCGAGGCGACGAAGTACAACCGGCCTCGCGGGTCCTTGCGTCCGTGGCAGGAGAGGTGGAGCAGGAGCAGGTCCTGGCTCTGCGCGTGGGCGAAGAAGGACTGGATCGCCTTGCGGATCTCCGGTGCCGTGCCGTTCTCGACGACGGTGACCTCGAACTCGCCGACGGCCGGGTCGCCGAGCACGGCGGCGAGGTGCTCGGCGTCCGCGGCGGCGCCCGGCAGTTCGTCGAAATGCCCGTCCGCATAGTGCTGGTTGACGACGAGAAGCGCTGCTTTACGCATCGGGCAGGTCGGCCTCTCGAGCGGCGTGCCTGGCGACGAACAGTTCGACGGCGCGCCGCTGGTCCGCGCGGGAGACCGACGTCAGACGCAGTTCCTCACCGTCGATCGTCATGTCGATCGAGCCCGAGTTGCGGCGCGCGAGCCAGTCCTGGACCAGCGCGACGAGTGCCCGCAGCGTCGCCGCGCTCGTCGTGCCGACGAGGAGCGTCGTACAGATCACCGCCTGCCCGGCCCGGGTGCCGTCGGGAGCCGGACCGTCCGTCGGCTGTCGTACGTGGGACAGATCCAGCAGGGACAGCTCCTCCGCCAGGAGGGACATGGAGTCCTCCGCGCCCTCGGGGTCCGCCTCGTCGGTGAACACCAGCACGGCGTCGCGCCGCGGATCGCTCACGGTTCCCTCCCCGTCGACAACCCGGGCCCTCACCCGGGAGAGTCCAATGTGGCACCTCGAAGTCGCGCTTCAGAGGGAATGGGGGAAATGTGATTCCTTCCCCGGCGAGGTGTGTAGGGTGCGGTCCCCCCGGGTCGGGCCGGCAGGTGCGGGGCGTCGATCGACGTGCCGTCGCCGAGGAACGACGTCGTCCCGGATCCGCTCACCACGTCGATCCCCGGCACGCTGTACTGGCCGGCGTCGGACCGGCCTGTTCGGGGATACGGACATGGGGATGCCTCCTTCTGGAGGGGCGCGGGTGTCTCGCGGAGTGGCAGTCGACGTCTCGAAGTGAAATGGCTTTCGTGCGGCGGGCATGGGCCATCATGTGAAATTCGGCCGCGCTCTGGTAAGCGCTTGTCCGGCAGGGGTACCGTCCATGCGAGGTCTCGCCGTCGTGCCGCCCCCGGCGGTGTACGCGGTCCGTCCGCGACGAACTCCTCGCCCTGCCGCTGGTGCCGAAGGCGCTGGTGAGGGTGGGATGAGTCCCTGGGGCGTCCCGACCGGAACCGGGGCGCCCCAGGTATCCACCCCGGACACCCGGCGCGCCGAGACACCCGCCGCCCCCCATGCCCGCCGCTCCACACGCCCGGCGTGCCGAGACGCCGGCGGAGCCCACACAGGGAGCCTCACGTGATGCCCGCACAACCGCCCGAGGACCGTGCCCTGAGCCCGTACACCGGCCGGACCCGCGCCCACTGGGAGGCGGCCGCCGATTCCCTGCTCGCCGCGGTCGCCCCGTACGCCACCGACGACCAGGCCCTCTACCACTTCCCCGGGAAGCACACGAGCACCTCGGGCAGGCTCTCCGACGGTCTGGAGGGCTACGCCCGTACGCTGCTGCTGGCCGGCTTCCGCCGTGACGAGAAGGTCCTGGAACGGTACGCGCGAGGCCTGGCCGCCGGAACGGCCGGAGTCTGGCCCCGAGTCGAGGACCGCGGTCAGCCGCTCGTCGAGGCCGCGTCGATCGCGCTCGCGCTGCGGCTGACCCGGCCCCTGCTGTGGGACCGCCTGGACGACGGCGTACGGCAACGGGCCGCCGAGTGGCTCGGCGACGCGCTGACGGCCGAACCCTGGCCCTGCAACTGGGAGTTGTTCCCCGTGACGGTCGGCGGATTCCTCCAGGAGGTCGGCTACGAGCCCGGGGCGTCACGCGCCGCGGTCGACCGGGGCCTGGAACGCATCGAGCAGTGGTACCTCGGCGACGGCTGGTACACCGACGGTGACGGGCGCAAGTTCGACTACTACAACGGCTGGGCCATGCACCTCTACCCGGTGCTGCACGCGTGGCTGGCGGACGACGACCGGCTCCTCGACCTGTACGCGGGCCGCCTGGAGGCCCATCTCGGCGACTACGCCCGTCTGTTCGGCGGCGACGGGGCGCCGATGCTCCAGGGCCGCTCGCTCACCTACCGCTTCGCGGCCACGGCCCCGCTGTGGCTCGGCGCTCTCACCGGCCGCACACCCCTGTCCCCGGGCGAGACGCGCCGCCTCGCCTCGAGCGCCCTGCGCTACTTCCTCGACCGGGGCGCGGTGGACGGCAACGGCCTGCTCACCCTCGGCTGGCACGGCCCCGACGAGGCGTTCCTCCAGCACTATTCGGGACCGGCCTCGCCGTACTGGGCGAGCAAGGCCTTCGTGGCTCTGCTGCTGCCCGCGGAACACGAGGTCTGGACGGCCACGGAGGAACCGGGGCCGGCGGAACGCGCCGACGCCGTCACCCCGGTCGGCCCGCCCAACTGGCTGCTCCAGTCGACGCGTTCGGACGGTCTGGTCCGCCTCCACAACCACGGCAGCGAGGACGTCCGCTACGACCCGTACTACACGCGGCTCGCCTACTCGACGGTGACGGCGCCCTCGCCCTCGCCCTCGTACGACAACAGCGTGATCGTCGGTGCCGACGCGAGCCGTACGGGGATCGTCCCGCTGGGCGTCGGGGAGGGCTGGGCGGCGTCCCGGCACACCGTCTCGGAGGGCGTCGAGGTCACCTCCCTCGTGGTCGCCCGGGGTGCCGTGGAGGTGCGGGCCCATCTGGTGTCGGGTGCGGCCCCGGGGACGCTCGTACGGGTCACGGGCTGGGCCGTGCGCGACGGCGTACATTCCGAACTCCTGCCCGGGTACGGTCTGTCGGGAACGGGGGAGGGCGTCACCGGGGAGGCTCCTTCCCTGTTCGTCGCCCTCGTCCGCCTCACCGCCGACCGGGACCCCCTTCCGCTCGCGGACCTGGTGTCCGTGCGGGTGACGGCGTCCGAGGACGCGGGGCCGGGCGCGTACGGACTGACGGTGACCTGGACCGCGGGAGGAACGGCGGGCTTCCGGTTCGACGGCACCGGCGGGATCGTCCATCCGGGCGGCGGCGACTTCACCGGCAGTCCTTACAGTTCGGGGTGAGGCGGAAACGGGTCCGCCGGGGCAGGGGGTGTGTCATGGGCGGTCCGGACAGGAACTGGGGCGGTCTGGGCGGCAGAGCCGGCGTCGGTCCGATGGACGCGGAGCGGATGATCACGGAGGCGCGGAAGGCGTTCTTCGTGATGTTCGGCTTCGTCGCGATCGTCTGGCTGGTGCAACTGGCCAACTTCACCGACCATTACGCGCTCTCGCGGGACTACGGCGTGGTGTCCGGCGACGTCACGACGCTGCCCGACATCATCAGCGCGCCCTTCCTGCACTGGAGTTGGGCGCACATCGAGAGCAATTCCGGGCCGCTGTTCGTCTTCGGGTTCCTCGCCGCCTACCGAGGCGTGGTCCGCTTCCTCGGACTGAGCCTGCTGGTGGCGGTGACCAGCGGGCTCGTCGTGTGGTTCTTCGAACGTGGCGATGTGGACACGGTGGGCGCCAGCGGGCTGATCTTCGGCTACTTCGGCTATGTCGTGGTCCGCGGGATCTTCGACCGGCATCTGATCGACACGCTGATCGGTGTCGTCATGGCGGCCTCCTTCGCCTACATGCTCACCGTGGCGGTACCCGGGACGCCCGGAGTGAGCTGGCTCGGCCACCTCGGGGGCCTGATCGGCGGCCTGGCCGGCGCCTGGATCTTCCGGGACCGTCGCCCAGGCCCCCTCCCGGGCCCCGGCCCCGCCACGGGAGCACCCGCCCACCGCACCCCGAACCCGAACACCGCCGGCCCACGCGCGGACCTGCACAAGGAACTGGGCGATCTCGGGCTGCTCTGACCGGGGACACACTTCGGTGGTCCACCGGCTCCGAGCAACCCGGCCACGCCCCCCTCGGAGCCGTCGGCGCGCCGTGAGAGGCGTGGTTCAGCCGTGCCGGCCGTCCGCGGCGCGTGGCCAGTTCTCCAGGGTCACGTGCAGCGCGTCCAGGGCGTGGCGCCATGATGTCTCCACGGCGCGGGGTGCGCCGAAGCCGCCGATGGCCTCCAGGGCGCAGTAGCCGTGGAACGTGCTGCGCAACAGACGTACGGCGTCGGTCAGGTCGGGCTCGGACAGCCCGTAGGCGCGGAGCATCCCGTAGGTGACCTCGGCCGTGACCTCCGCCGTGCGGCGGTACTCGGCCCGCTCCGCGAGCAGGGCCGGGTCGGGCTGCGTGTGGGTGGCCCGGTAGCGGCCCGGCCGCTCCAGCGCGTACGCGCGATAGGCGTCGGCGAAGGCGACGAGCGCGTCCTTGCCGGCCCGCCCGGCCACCGCGGTGGCGATCCTGTCGATCATCTCGCCGGACGCGAGCAGCGCGACGCGCTCGCGCAGTTCGCGGATGTTCCGAACATGCGCATACATGCTCGCGTCCTTCACCCCGAACCGCCGGGCGAGCGCGGCCACGGTGACGTTCTCGAAGCCGATCTCGTCCGCGAGATCGGCCGCCGCCAGCACGACCCGCTCGGTCGTGAGTCCGGCACGAGCCATGAGAACCACCTTTGCGCCACAGAACATTCCCTGGGGAACCCAGGCAGAAGCCTAGTACCGCACGACCGCCGACTCCGTGGAATTCATGACGCAACGGACACGCTCCACGGCAACGCGCCCACAGATATAGCCAGTTGACCGATTCAGGTCGCTCCGCGAACACGAGGGGGCCGCCCGCCGTTCATGCTCCGGCCCGAATCTCCTCATGACGCGCCCGCAGGGGCGGGGCTGGACTCAGGAGGCGGTCATGGGGCACACGCACGGACACGGCGAGCACGGGCACCAGCATCACCACCATCACGCTCACGAGGACACGGGCGCCCCGCTGCCGGCCGCCTTCGACACCTCCGTACCCGACGAGGCGCTCACCCCCGAGCAGCAGTCGCGACGGTCGCTGCTGCGCCGCGCGGGACTGCTCGGCGCCGGCCTGGCCGCCGGCGGTGTCCTCGCGCAGGGGGCCGCCACCCCCGCGTACGCCTCCACGGGCGGCCGGAGAAAGAACGGCTTCCTGTGGCTGGCCGGAGACCACCACATCCACACCCAGTACAGCAGCGACGGCAAGTACCGCGTCGGCGACCAGGTCAGGCAGGGCGCGGCGCACGGCCTGGACTGGATGGTCATCACCGACCACGGCAGCGAAACCCACGCCAAGATCGGTGTGGACAAGGTCAACCCGGACATCCAGGAGGCCCGGGACACCTACGAGGACACCCTCGTCTTCCAGGGCCTCGAATGGAACATCCCCGCCGCCGAGCACGGCACCGTCTTCGTCCACCCGGGCCGCAACGAGGTCGCGGTCCTCAAGCAGTTCGAGACCGACTACGACGGCAGCGTCAAGAATGCCTCCGACTCGACGCCGGCCAACGAGGCACTCGCCATCGCGGGCCTCAGTTTCCTTGCCGAGCAGGTTCAGCGGCGCCGCGTCAAGGACGTCCTGATGCTGGCCAACCACCCCGCCCGCAAGGGCCTCGACTCCCCGCACGAGATCCGCGCCTGGCGCGACGCGACCCCCGCGTCCCACCAGATCGCCGTCGGCTTCGAGGGCGCGCCGGGCCACCAGGGCGGCGGCATCGAGAAGACGTACGGCATGGGCGTCGCGCGCGGTCTGTACGACAACAGCCCGAGCGCCAACTCCTTCGCCGGGTACCCGCTGGAGAGCTACCGCACCTGGGGCGGCTTCGACTGGATGACCGCCACCGTCGGCGGCCTGTGGGACAGCCTGCTCGCCGAGGGCAAGCCCTGGTGGATCACCGCCAACTCCGACTCCCACCAGGTCTACACGGACACCGCCGTACGGGGCGGCCCGGACAGCGACTTCACCGCCAACGGCCGGCACACCGACCCGGTCTACGGCGGCAGGATCGACACCACGCAGGGCGACTACTGGCCCGGCCAGTACAGCCGTACGCACGTCGGCTCGGACGGATTCTCCTACGCCGCCGTGATGGACGGCATCCGCGCCGGCCGCGTGTGGGTCGACCACGGGCAGCTCGTCAGCGGTCTCGACGCGCGGGTCTCCGGTGGCGGCCGCTGGGCCACCCTCGGCGGCGCGCTGCACGTACGCAAGGGCACCCGGGTCACGCTGACCGTGGACCTCGGGCTGGCCGGAGGCCCCAACTGGGCAGGTTTCGTGCCCAAGCTGGCGCGTGTCGACGTCATCCAGGGTGATGTGACGGGCGCGGCCTCCGACCGGGACACGCTCACCGCCCCCACCGCGCGGGTCGCCAAGACCTACGAGGTGAACAAGTCGTCCGGCACGGTCCGCCTCACCTACGACCTCGGCGCCGTCGACCGTCCGGTGTACGTCCGTCTGCGCGGCACCGACGGCAACCGTTCCGCCGTCGGCCTCAGGGGCGCGGCGGTCGACCCGCAGGGCCCGGCGGTGGACGTCCTCGGTGACGCCGACCCGTGGAAGGACCTGTGGTTCTACTCCAACCCGGTGTGGGTCCTGCCTTCGTGAGCGAGCGGTACGTCGTCGGAGTCGACACCGGTCATACGGGAGCCCTGCGCGAGGCCGACCATCTGCTGCGCGCGGTCGCCGCTGAACTCGGCCTGGGCGCGGAAGCGGTGGGCTGCACGCACCACGTTCGGGACGGGCGGCGGCCGCACACGGCGCTGTCCTTCGCCCTGCCGTCGGAGCGGGCGGCCCGTGCGGCCCGGCAGTGGCTCACGGACGACGCCTCGTCCGAAACCGGCGCCCCTCTGGGTGTCGCCTTCGGCGAGGACCGGCACGGGCCCGACGAGCTCGTGGCCGGAGCCGCCCACGCCGCCGCCGAACACCTGGCGCGCACGGGCGGCCGAGCCGTCCTGTACCCGGGGGCCGGCGCCCTGACCGGTGTCCTGACCGTCGCGAGGCTGCTGGAGGTCAGCGCGGTGGACCGGGTCGCCGTGCTCGGCTCGCCCGAGGGTGCCTCCCCGGAGGCGAAGCTGGTCACGCGTGAGCACGTACGACCGGAGTGGCGCGACGGCCGTCTCGTCCTCGCGGCGATGCCGGCCGCCGGGGGCACCCTGGTGCCCTTCGAGGTGCCCAACCCGACACCCTGCTGCGCCGATCACTGACGGGTACGGCCGGACGGCTGGGGAGAGCCGTCCGGCCGCACCCGGGACGCGGGCCTCAGTCCGGGATCTCGGAGAACACGAACGAGAACTCGGCCGGGGCGGCCCTCAGTTGGTAGCGCGGAAGGGCGCCGGGACCGCACGACTGCGAACCGATGCCCTGCTGGCCGTGATCGAGGTTGACCCAGACCGTGTCACCGGGGCGCAGATCCGTCGGATGCTCCGCCGCGTCCAGCTCCTCGGTCGTCCAGCGGCGCGCGGTGAACCAGAAGGCAGGGTCGCCCTCGATCCGCAGTCCGCCGATCTCGGCCCATCGGACGTCGGGCCGGGCGCCGTTCTCCTGCGGGCGCACGTAGGGCGTCTGCATCGCGTCGACCGTCGACTCCCAACGACCCTGCGCGCAGGCTGCCTTGGTGTCCGGATATCCCTCTCCGGGGCCGCCGCCGAGCCAGGTCGCCCGGTCCGCGGAGCCCGCGAGCCCGAGCCGGACACCGAGTCGGGGCAGGGGCAGTGCCCACCGGCCCTCCGGCGTCACGGACACGGTCAGCCGCAGCCGTGTGCCGTCGGAGGTCCAGCGGTACACCGTGCGCAGGCCCACGTCCCGGGCCGCGGGCGCCACCCGGGTGCGTACGGTCAGGGAGTTCCCGTCCGCCTCCACCGCGTCCAGGCGGTGCCGCATCCGGTGCAGGCCCAGCGCCCGCCACAGCGGGCCGTGACGGGCGTCCGGCTGCCAGTGCGCGCCGTTGTCGTTGTCGGTCGGGGCGCGCCAGACGTCCAGGCGTGGGCCGGTGACCTCGGTGCCGCCGATGGACAGCAGCACTCCGGTGCGGGCGTCGAAGGTGCCGGGGCCGAGGGTGATCACCCGTCCGCCCGGGACGGGAGCCGTCGACGGCACGAATGCCGGCAACTCGGCCCGGACCGACTGAACTTGAGTCCAGGCGACGACATGGCCGCGCGGCCCCCACGCCGTCTCCTCGGCGAGCACCGCCCGGACCGTCCACCATGCCTCGGCCCCCCGCGGGTCGGCGGGCGGCGCCGGCAGTTTGACGTCGGCCGACTCGCCCGGTGCCGTCGCGGGTACCGAGAGGGGCCCCGACTCGACGGTCTCGCCGTCCACTTGGTACGACCACTCGAAGGCCAGATGGGAAAGGTCCGCGAAGTCGTACCCGTTGGTGACGCGCACGGTGCCGTCCCAGCCCGCGCCGGGTCCCCGGCGTTCACCGTGCAGGGTGGCGGAGTCCCCGCCGTCGATGCGGACGGGCTCGATCACCTTCTTGTACCCGAGGAGTCCGGGAGACGGCGTCCGGTCCGGGAAGAGAAGTCCGTCGCAGACGAAGTTCCCGTCGTGCAGTTCCTCGCCGAAGTCCCCTCCGTACGCGAACCCGTGGCGCTCGTCCTTGACGCCGTGGTCGATCCACTCCCAGATGAAGCCGCCCTGGAGCCGGTCGTGGGAGGTGAACAGATGCTGGTAGTCGTCGATGCCGCCGGGGCCGTTGCCCATGGCGTGCCCGTATTCGCAGAGGATGAAAGGCAGTCGGCGCCGCCTCAGTCCTCCGCCGTCCTGGTGCCGGCCGATCCGCTCGACCTCGGCGTGATCGGCGTACATCCGCGAATAGACGTCCGTGTCACGGCAGTCGTGGTCGCCCTCGTAGTGGATGAGCCGTGAACCGTCCCGGGCTCGGATCCACTCGGCCATCGCGGTCAGACCGCGCCCGGTGCCGGCCTCGTTGCCGAGCGACCACAGGACGACCGACGGATGGTTCTTGTCCCGCTCGACCATGCGCGCGGCCCGGTCGAGCAGCGCGGGGGTCCAGCGGGGGTCGTCGACGGGGTTGTCGCGCCAGGCCTGTTCGGTGAAACCGTGGGTCTCCAGGTCGCATTCGTCGACGACCCAGAGCCCGTAGGTGTCGCACAGGTCGAGGAAGGCGGGGTGGGGCGGGTAGTGCGAGGTGCGCACGGCGTTGATGTTGTGCCGCTTCATCAGCAGTACGTCCGCGAGCATGGTCTCCGGGTCCAGGGCGCGGCCCTTCTCCGGATGCCATTCGTGCCGGTTGACGCCCTTGAACAGGACGGCCCTGCCGTTGACCTCGATCAGGCCGTCCCGGAGTTCGACCGTGCGGAAGCCGATGCGCAGCGGGACGCGCTCGCCCCCGGTGACCAGCTCGCCGTCGTACAGCCGGGGCGTCTCGGCCGTCCAGGGCAGCACCGGGACGGTGACGGGTGTCCCGGTCCCGACATCGATGTCCAGCGCGGGCACGAGGACCCTGCCGTCGACATCGGAGTCGACACGCAGGGTGCCGAGGCCTTGGTGATGGTCGTACGAGGCGTGGACGAAGAAGTCGAGTGCGCTGCCCTGCGGGCGGTGCAGCAGGGTGACGTCGCGGAAGATGCCCGGCAGCCACCACTGGTCCTGGTCCTCCAGATAGGAGCCCGCCGACCACTGGTGCACCCGGACCGCGAGCACATTGGCGCCGGGCTTCAGCAGATGGCCCACGGCGAACTCGTGCGGCAGCCGCGAGCCCTTGAACTCGCCGAGGTCCGTGCCGTTCAGCCAGACCCGGGCACAGGACTCGACCCCGTCGAAGCGCAGGACCGTACCGCCGTCCGCGGCCCAGTCGGACGGCAGGTCGAAGCGGCGCAGGTGGTCGCCGGTCGGGTTCTCGGTCGGTACGCGCGGCGGGTCGACCGGGAACGGGTAGAGGTGGTTGGTGTAGGCCGGCGCGCCATGGCCCTGGAGCACCCAGTGACCGGGTACCTGGACCTCGGCCCAGCCCGTGGCGTCGTAGTCCTCGGTGGCGAAGGAGTCGTCCTCGGCGTCGGCGGTGGGGGAGAGCCTGAAGTCCCAACCGCCGTTCAGGGAACAGGACCTGGCGTCCGAGGTCGCGTACCAGGCGCGGGGAGCGAGAGCGCCGCTGCCGGGGGAGACGTCCTCGACGTAGCCGGTGGTGGACGGGGGAGAGGCCGGTTGTCCGGGAGAGGTGCGGAAAGACATGCGTCTCCTAGTTCAGCCCTTGATGCCGGTCTGTGCGATTCCCTGGACCAGCCAGCGCTGGAGGAAGAGGAACACGAACACCAGGGGCAGGATGGAAATGGCCGTGGCCATGAAGATCAGATGGAAGTTGACGGTCTGGTTCGTCATGTACGAGGACAGCGCCACTTGAACGGTCCAGGCGTCGGGGTCCTGGCCGATGACCAGCGGCCACAGGAAGGCGTTCCAGCCGCTGATGAACGTGATGGTCCCGATGGCGGCGAAGAAGTTGAGGGAGTTGGGTACGACGATGCGCCAATAGGCGCCCCAGTGACCGAGGCCGTCCATGCGCGCCGCCTCCTCCAGCTCCTTCGGGAACCCCAAGAAGTACTGCCGGAAGAGGAAGCACGTGAAACCGCTGAAAAGCCCCGGAATGATGAGGCCGCGAAGACTGTCCACCCAGCCGAGCGAGGACACGAGCACGAAGCTCGGCACGAAGGTCACCGCGGCGGGGACCATCAGGGTGACCAGCACCGCGTAGAAGACCTTGTCGGCGTGCCGGTACGGGATCCGTGCGAGGCCGTAGCCGGCGAGGGAGCAGACCAGCAGGGTGCCCAGGGTGTGCAGCACGCCGACGACGGCGGAGTTCCACAGGGAGCGGGCGAAGGGGACGGTGGGGTCGTCGAACAGCTCCGCGACGTTGCCCCACTTGAGGTCGGTGGGGAAGAACTGCCAGTTCTCGCCGGTGATTTCGGCGTCGGTCGACAGGGCGTTGCGCACGAGCAGATAGAAGGGGACGAGGAACAGCAGCGCGGCGACCCCGGTGGCCACGTACAGGCCGCTGCCGCCGAGGACACCACCGCGGCCGCTCCGCCCGCGTTTCCGTGGCGGGGCGGTGTGGGTCTTGCGGCTCCGCGTGACGGCCGTCATCGGGCGTCCTCCCCGCGTCCGAATCCCAGGAACCTGCCCTGGAGCAGGGTCACCATGCAGATCAGCAGGGTGAGGATGACCGCGCCCGCGCTGCCCGCGCCGTAGTCCTGCTCCTGGCCGAGCGCCGTGTAGTACAGCTCGACGAGCGGCGGGCGGCCCCAGGTGGTCTTCGAGAGCAGGTTGAAGAACTCGTCGAAGGCCTGGTAGGCGGCCACGAGGAGCAGCAGGATCACGGCTGTCGAGGTCGCGCGCAGCTGCGGCAGCGTGATGTGGCGGAAGGACTGCCAGCCGGGCCCGGCGCCGTCGATCGCGGCCGCCTCGTAGAGCTCCGGAGGGATGTTCTGGAGGGCGGCCAGGAAGAGGATCATGTAGAAGCCGGCCTGGAGCCAGAGGCGTGCGGTCACGATGACCAGCCAGTACCAGGGCGGATCGGGGTCGGCCAGCCACGCGATGTTCTCGATCCCAAACCAGCCGAGGACGGTGTTCATCAGGCCGAAGCGGACCCCGCTGAAGATGGACATCTTCCAGATCAGCGAGGCGGCGACGTAACTGCACGCGGTCGGCAGGAAGAACACCGACCGCAGGAACGCGCGCATGAACCGCAGCCGGTTCACCAGCAGCGCGAGGCCGAGGGAGAGTGCCCAGGTCAGCGGCACGATGAAGGCGGCGAAGACGGTGAACGTCAGCAGCGAGCCGGTGAAGTCGCCGTTCTCCAGCATCTGCCGGTAGTTGTCGAAGCCGACGAACTTGTCGGGGGTGACGGTGAAGCGTGCCTCGAAGAAGCTCAGCCACAGGCTCCAGCCGATCGGCACGTACACGAAGACGAGAAGGCCGATGAGGAAGGGGCCGGTGAAGAGCCAGAAGTTGAGGGTGCTGCCGCCGCGCAGCCCCCGCCGCGGCCGGGCCGGCGGGGCCTTTGCCGGGGCGGGGCGCGTGAGCCCGCGTGGGGTGGTGATCGACATGTCGGGGCCCGTCCGCCGGTCTATCCGAAGAGTTTCTTGAGCTCGCGTTCGACGGTCGCGTCGGCCTTGTCGAGCGCGGCCTCCGGGTCCCCGTCCTTGCGGACGGAGTTGGCGAAGACGTCCTCCAGGGCGGTGATCATGGACTGGGTCCAGCCGATGTTGTCGAAGTGGCCGTATTCGCCGAAGAGCCTGACTCCCTCGGCCGGCAGGCCCGACTTGAGCTTGGTGGCGGAGGCGGCGAGCGAGGAGCGCGGCGGGATGTGGAAGCCGTACGACAGCGACCAGTCCTCCTGGTACTTCTTCTGGTCGATCCAGAGCCACTTGACGTACTCCTTGGCCAGGTCGACGTTCCTGCCCTTGGCGTTGACGAACATCGACCAGCCGCCGTTGTAGACGGACGGCTTGCCCGAGTCGGTCACCTTCGGGAAGGGGAAGACCCCGATGTCGTCGCCGAGCGTCTTCTGCATCTGCGGCATCGCCCACATCCCGCAGAACTGCATCGCGCACAGGCCCTGGTTGAGCGCCGAGGGGTCCCAGTAGTCGGCCGGGGCGTCGAGGAGCAGATGGCCGCTGGTGAAGAGCTTGCGCATCTTCTTCAGGCCTTCCTTTACCCCTTCGGTGTGGTACGCGATCTGGTTCTTCGCGTCGAGGGTGTCGGCTCCCGCCGACCAGATCATGGGGTTGATCACCGCGTGCAGGTCGTTGCCGATGAACAGGCCCTTGACCTTGCCGGTCGTCAGCTTCGCCGCGGCCTCGCCGAGTTCGTCGAGAGTGGTCGGAACCTTGACGCCGGCCTTCTCCAGCAGGGAGGGACGGTAGAAGAAGAACTGCGGGTCGTCGATCATGCGGACGCCGTAGATCTTCCCGTCGACCGTGTGCGAGGCGATGTCGGCCGGGTTGAAGTCGTCCTTGACCGGGCCGACGATGTCGCTCAGGTCCGCCACCTGGCCGCTCTTGACGAGCTGGATCTGCGGGTGGAACTCGAAGACGTCGGGCGCGTTCCGAGTGAGCAGAGAGGCGAACAGCTTGCTCTCGAAGTCGCTGCCGGTGATCCACTGTGTGGTCACCCGGGCCTTGTCGTAGGCGCCCGCGTACCGCTTCACGGCCTGCTCGGTCCCCGCCTCCCCGTAGGCATGGAAGTACTGGACCAGCTCCTTGCCCGAACTCCCGCCCCCGGAGCGTCCGTTGTTGCTCCCGCAGGCCGCTAACGGGCCGAGAGCGGCGAGGCCGGCGGCGGCCCGCAGTACGGATCGACGGTCCCAGTTGCTGCTCAATGCCGACATGGTGACGTCCTTGTCTTGTGGGCGGTTCGAGTGCGCTGAACATGCCGGCCGCGTGCGGCCGCGGGTCGAATTCGCCGTGCGGTGCCGGACGTTAACCTTCCGCTAAGGCTTCGGCAAGGGGTTGGACGAAGTCGGCGCGAAGCGTTGCCGGGGGTTCGGGATACCGGACACCCGGGGCCGGGTTCCACCGGCTGGCACACCCCGTCCCATCAACTCCCGTGCATGTGGAGGCTCTTGGGATGGACCGTGCCGTCGTCGCCGATTCCGCGGTTCACGCCGGAGGTGCCGTGCGGCTCCTGGCGGGAGCGGTCCGCTTGACCGGCCGCCGGCCGACCGACTGGAGCGCGCCTTCGAGGGCGAAGGTGGCGGCGCCCAGGCAGACCGGGTCGGTCGGAATGGGGGAGAGGACGATCTCCGTGGCCGCGAGCGGGCGCCGCAGCGCGTGCCGGGCGACGGCCTCGCGCACCTCGCGCAGCAGCGGTTCCCCGAGCGTGGCCGCGACCCAGCTGCTGAGCACGACCACTTCGGGGTTGAGGAGGTTCACCAGGTCGGAGATCCCCGCGCCGAGGTAACGGGCCGTGTCGCGCACGACCTTGAGGGCCACCGGGTCCTGCGCGGCCACGCCCGCCGCGAGGGCGTCGATGGTGGCGGTCTGGTCCTCCGGGTGCAGGAGGGCGCTGCTCGGGCTCGACTCCCGCAGATTCAGCATGATTCCGGGCGCCCCGACATAGGTCTCCACACAGCCGTGGTTGCCGCAGTGGCACAGCCGGCCGTCCAGCACGAGGGTGGTGTGACCCCACTCGCCGGCGCTGTTGCTGACGCCCCGGTGCAGCCCGCCGCCGAGCGCGAGACCGGCGCCCACGCCCGTACCCAGGTTGACCACGACGGCGTCGCCGCGTCCGCGGGCCGCGCCGAACCACAGCTCGGCGACGGCGCAGGCGCGCAGCGGGTTGTCGAGGTGCAGGGGATAGGTGATGTGTTCCGCGAGCAGATCGAGCAACGGCACGTCGTGCCAGTCCCAGTTGGGCGCGTACTCGGCGATCCCGGTGTCGCGGTCGACCTGCCCGGGGACGCTGACGCCCACGCCCAGGACCCGCGCGCCCTCCACCCCGGCCTGTGCGACCACCGAGCCGACCGCGGCCGCGACATGGCCGACCACCTGCTCCGGGCGGCTCTCACCGGGGCGCATGTCCTCGTCGGCGCGGGCGAGCACGTTCAGGGCCAGGTCGAACAGCTCGACACGGACGTACGTCTCCGCGATGTCGACACCGATCAGGGCGCCCCCGGCGGCGTTGACCGCCACCAGGCCCCGCGGACGGCCGCCCGCCGAGTCCTCGAACCCGACCTCGGTGAGCATCCCGAGGTCCAGCAGTTCACCGACGAGCGTGGCGACCGTGGCCAGACTGAGTCCCGTCGCCGCCGCCAGCTCCTGCCGAGAGGTGGGTGATTCGGCGATGATCTGGCGCAGTACCTCGTACCGGTTGGCGGTGCGGATGTCGCGTGATGTGCCGCGCTTCATGGGACTCCCCTCGCTCCCCGCGCCGGCCGCCGGGCGCGCCGGCCCCTGCGCCGAGCAAGGCTATGGCCCGCCGGGGACATTCGACAAGGGGTTAGGAAATGGGGTGTACGAAGGCCGGGGCGGGAGTGCGCGAAGGTCAGGGACGGGGGTGGAGAAAGTCCCGCACGAAGGCGTTGGTGAACGTGCCTGCCGGGTCGAGTTCGCCGACCAGCGCCCTGAACTCGTCGAGCCGCGGCGACCGTTCGCGCAACACCGCCGGGGGCACGGTGAACACCTTGCCCCAGTGCGGCCGCGGCCCGAACGGCTCCAGCGCCCGCTCGACGCGCCCCACCACCGGCAGTACGGCCTCCGTGTCCTCGACCCAGGTGAAGTGCAGCGCCACGGTGTCCCGGCCGTACGCCGGACTCAGCCACTGGTCGTCGGCGGCCACCGTCCGCACCTCGCAGATCTGAAGCACCGGCGCGATCGTCTCCCGGATCGCGTCCAGGGCGTGCAGTGCCGCCATCGCGTCCGAGCGCGCCAGCAGATACTCCGACTGGAGCTCGGCCCCGCTGCTCGGCGTGAACTCGGCCCGGAAGTGCGGCAGTCGCTCGTGCCAGGGTCCCGGGATCCCCAACTGCTCGGTGCAGTTGCGGGCGGGCATGCCCGGCACCGGATGCATCGCCCCGGTAGCGGGCGCCGCCCACGGGAAGTCGGGCGCAGGCCGGTCCGTACGCCGCTTGAGCCACACCTGCCGGAAGCCGGGACGCCGCCAGTCGGTGAACAGGCTCACGCTGTACGCGGACGCCACCACCGACTCGAAGTCGAGTTCCGCCAGAGGGAGTTCGGTGTACACATGCTGGCTCACCTCGAAGTCCGGTTCCAGGTCGAGGGTGAGCGCGGTGACCACGCCGAGGGCACCGAGCGCGGTCACGGCACCGGCGAACCGCTCCTCGCCGCGGCCGATCACCAGAGAGGATCCGTCCGCCGTGATCAGCTCGATCTCACGCACGGCGGCGGCGAGCGACCCGTTGGCGACCCCGGACCCGTGGGTGCCGGTGGCGACCGATCCCGCCACGGAGATGTGCGGGAGCGAGGCCATGTTGTGCAGCGCGAGTCCGTGCTCGTGCACCCGGCGGGCGAGCTCGGCGTACCGGACGCCGCCCGAGACCCGTACCGTACGGGCCGCCGTGTCGACGTCCACCGAGGGCGGCAGGGCGGCGAGCGACAGCAGGACGCCGTCGGCGCCCGGTTCGGCGATCTCGTTGAACGAGTGCCCGCTGCCCAGCACCCGGACGCGGGAGGCGTCCGCGACCAGAGCGCGCAGCGCGCCGAGCGAGGAGGGCCGGTGCAGCTCCTTGGCCGCGTACGTGATGTTGCCGGCCCAGTTGGTCAGGGTCATCCCTGTCGTCCCTCCCCGGGAAGTCGCTGTCCGTGGCCCGTGCGACGACCACCCCGCGAACGTACCGTGCCGGTCCGCCGCGGTGGCAGACCGGTCCGTCGACCCTCTCACGTGGCGCGATCTGGTGCCGTCGCCTGCTGTGGCACTAGCGTAGAGAGCGGTTGCTGTCGTCGGCGTCACCGAACCGGAAGGCCACCTCCTTGCCCGAGCGTCCTGTGGCGATGTTCGCCATGACCGCCGAGAACGTGACACGGATCTTCCCTGCGGACACCCTTGCCCGGCTGCGCGAGCTGGTGGACATCGACCCCTCGGCGGTGGCGGGCGACTTCACCGATCCACGGGTACGGGCCCGTCTCGCCGACACCGAGATCCTGATCACCGGCTGGGGGTGCCCGGTGCTCGACGCGGACACGCTCGACGCCGCTCCCAAGCTGCGGGCCGTCCTGCACGCCGCAGGTTCCGTGAAGGGCTTCGCGACACCGGCGGTGTGGGAGCGCGGCATCCTCGTCTCCTCGGCCGCCGCCGCGAACGCGCTGCCCGTCGCCGAGTACACGCTGGCCATGATCCTGCTCGCGGGCAAGAACGTCTTCGCCCACCGGGAACGCCTGCGCGCCGAACGGGCCTTCCCCTACGGAGAGATCCTCCCCGGCATCGGCAACTTCGGCCGCCGCGTCGGCATCGTGGGCGCCTCCCGCATCGGCAGGCGCCTCATCGAACTGCTGCGGCCCTTCGACCTGTCGGTGAGCCTCGCCGACCCGTACGTCGACGAGGCCGGGGCGGCCGCGCTCGGCGTTCGCCCGCTGCCGCTCGACGAGCTGCTCGCCGACAGCGACATCGTCACGGTCCACGCCCCGCAGACCCCGGAGACCCGGCATCTGATCGGCCGCCGCGAGCTCGCCCTGATGCCCGCCGGAGCGGTCCTGATCAACACCGCGCGCGGATCCCTGGTCGACCACGACGCCCTCGTCGGGGCCCTGCGCGCCGGGCGCGTCGGCGCGATCCTCGACGTCACCGACCCCGAGCCCCTGCCCGTCGACTCCCCGCTGTACGACCTCCCGAACGCCTTCGTCACACCTCACCTGGCCGGCTCACAGGGCAACGAGGTCGCGCGCCTCGGCCTGACCGTGCTGGCGGAGACCGAGCGTGTGCTGTCCGGGAGGGCCCCGGAATTCCGGATCGACCGGGAGGACCTGGAACGGACCGCCTGACGCCTCGCGGACGGTCTGACGTCTCGCGCCTCACGGACTGCCTGACGTCTTGCCGCGCACTGGCCGGCCGTCAGCCGGCGGGCCGGTCCAGGAACGCCGTCGTCGCCGTCACGAACCGTTCCGGATCGTCGAGCCACGGGAAGTGCCCGGCCCCGGGCTGAACGACCAGCTCGGCGTGCGGGAACAGGGCGGCGACCCGGGCCATCGCCTGGGGCGGGGAATTCAGATCGGCCTCCCCGGCGAGCACCAGCACCGGGGACGCCAGACGGGCCAGAGCCGCCCGGGTGGCGTCCGGGGCGAAGGCGCCGTCGGAATAGCGGGCGGCGGCCTGGTGGTTCTTCCGCGCGTCCTCCGCGTCCCGGTGCGCCCGCGCGGCCTCGTCCCAACGGCCGTACCAGAAGGGGGCGATGGCCAGGAACGCGTCGGCGTCCCCGTTCCCGGCGGCGATCCTCTCCAGCGCCGCGAACGCCTCCGGGAACCACGGCTCGTCCCGGCGCAGCAGCGCCGTCGCCCGTCTGGCCTCGCCGGTGATCTCGATCCCGACGGCGTAGACGCTCGGCGTGATCAGCGCGAGCCGCGCGACGCGCTCCGGGTGGCGCTGCGCGTAGAGGACCGCCAGATTCGTCCCGCCGGAGTGCGCGAGCAGGTCCATCCGGTCGAGGCCGAGGTGCTCGCGCAGGGCCTCGACGTCGTCGACGAGCCGGTCGCAGCGGTACGAGTCGGGGTCCGCCGGGATCGCGGACCGGCCGGTCCCGCGCGGATCCATCATGATCAGCCGCCGGTGCGCGGACAGCCCGCCCAGGTTCCCGAGGTACCGGCAGTCCTGCATCGGTCCGCCCGGCAGACACACCACGGGCGGGCCGTCCCCGAGGGTGTCGAACGCCAGCTCGGTCCCGTCGTACGTGATGAAGGCAGGCATGACCAGGACTCTCGCAGCGGCGCCCCCGGCCGGGCAAGCGAGATCCGGTGCCGCGCCGGGTCGCGCGGCGCGAGGGGACCCGGCAGGGCCGATGTCGGAGCGGGGGCATACCGTGAGGAGTCGAACACGACAGACGAAGCGGGTCGGGAGCGAGGAGAACGGAATGGGCAGCCGCACGGCGCTGGTCGAGGATCTGATGGAGCGGTTCCCGCATGTGCCGCGGGAAGCCGTCATCAAGGAGGACCTGCTCCGCGGGGGCGTGGCCTTCGACGCTTCCGCCCTCAGCGACAACGAGAACGGCGAGGTCAAGCCGAAGTCGTACTTCATCTTCTCCTTCGACCACGGCACCCTGCCCGAGCTGGGCGAGGCCGCGCTCCGGCGGCCGCCCGAGGAGATCATCCTCACCGGCGGCCCGTACGACCTGCGGCGCACCGTCGTCTCCGTGCGCGTCAATCCCTCCTCGCCGTACCGCGTCGCCGCCGACGGCGAGGGCGTCCTCGGGCTCTACCTGGACGGGAAGCGGATCTCCGACGTCGGGGTGCCGCCGATGCCCGAGTACTACCGGCACACCCTCTCGAACGGAAAGTCCGTGATGGAGGTGGCCCCGACGATCCAGTGGGGCTATCTCATCTACCTGACCGTCTTCCGGGTCTGCCAGTACTTCGGCGCCAAGGAGGAGTGCCAGTACTGCGACATCAACCACAACTGGCGCCAGCACAAGGCGGCGGGCCGTCCCTACACCGGTGTGAAGGACGTCGAGGAGGTCCTCGAGGCCCTGGAGATCATCGACCGTTACGACACCGCGAAGGCGTCGACGGCGTACACCCTCACGGGTGGCGCGATCACCAAGACGGTCGCCGGACGCGACGAGGCCGACTTCTACGGCCACTACGCGAAGGCCATCGAGGAGAGGTTCCCCGGGCGCTGGATCGGCAAGGTGGTGGCCCAGGCACTGCCGCGCGACGACGTACAGCGGTTCAAGGACTACGGCGTGCAGATCTACCACCCCAACTACGAGGTGTGGGACCGCCGGCTGTTCGAGCTGTACTGCCCCGGCAAGGAGCGCTACGTCGGCCGCGACGAGTGGCACAAGCGCATCCTGGACTCCGCCGAGATCTTCGGCGCGCGCAACGTGATCCCCAACTTCGTCGCGGGCGTGGAGATGGCCGAGCCCTTCGGCTTCACCAGCGTCGACGAGGCCATCGCGTCGACGACCGAGGGGCTGCGCTTCTTCATGTCGCACGGCATCACGCCCCGCTTCACCACCTGGTGTCCCGAGCCGACCACCCCGCTGGGCAAGGCCAATCCGAACGGCGCGCCGCTGGAGTACCACATCCGTCTGCTGGAGGCCTACCGCGCCACGATGGACGACTTCGGGCTCAAGTCGCCGCCCGGATACGGAGAGCCCGGTCCGGGCCGCGCGGTCTTCTCCGTGAGCTCCTTCATGGACAGCCTGCCCGCGCAGGAGCCCGAGCTGCCCGCGCAGGAGCCGGTCTCCCAGGGTTGACACCCGTACCACCGCAGCCACTTCGGCGCCTCCGCGCGGCCCGGACGTCATCCGTACGTCCGGGCCGTACGCGTTCGCAGGGGCGGTTCTTGTGAAAGTTGAGGCGATCGTTCCCCTCCGGCCCTCGTTCCGTACGACACTCGGGGCGCCTGGAGTCGGCGCCGGGCCTCCGGAGCCGTCGGGTCCGTCCTGTGATCGCGTGACCGCATGATGTGACTACGTCGCTTGTCAGTTGTGTCGGAAGCGTGAAAGGCTCTGGCCCGTCGCTGAGACGGCCGCCAACTCCCTTTGAAACAAGGTGAGTTGGGCGTTGTGGGGCGTTGTGTGACGTCGCACATGGAAGCAGTGGATGCAGGAGCCCCCCAATGCCAGACCTGCCGACCCCCCAGGACGCCGCCGAGGCCGCGCTGTTCTCGGAATGCTGGGACGCCGTCCTGTCGTTTGCCGATCTGTGCACATCCGGCTCCGCGGCGGCCACCCAGTTGGCGACCGAGGCGTTCACCCATGGCATCCATGAGGCGCGCTCGGTCACGGCCCGCGCGAAGACCACCGGGCGCAGAAACCCCCGGCTGCCCCGGATCCCCCTGCTGCTGAACGCGGTTCGGACCACCGCCGCCGCCTGGGAGGCGCACGGTCAGGGCCACCGGCTGGACCCGGACCTCAGACTGTGGCTCAACTCCGAGAAGGCCGACCGTTATACCGGGCCCCCGCTGCACCGCCCGATCGCGCTGCGCGGTCTGAAGGATCTCCAGGAGCCCGACGCGGCCCTGCTGTGGCTGGTCGAGGTGGAGGCACTCCCGCTGCCCGCGGTGGCCCGGCGGCTCGGCCTCGACCCGGTGGCCGCCGCCGAGGAACTCGGCCAGGTGCGGGCCCTGTTCAGGGACCGGTGTCACCGCAACCACCTCGACACACCGATGGACGCCAACTGCCGCAGCTACGCCCGGCTCCTCGACGCGGTCACCCGCTCGCCGGGCGCCGAGACGCCCGAGGACCTCTCGCAGCACCTCGCCCGGTGCGTGGAGTGCGCGGAGGCCGCGGCCTGTCTGCGGCTGCACGGCGGCGGACTGCCCGCCGCGCTCGCGGGCGGCGTGATCGGCTGGGGCGGCCTCGCCTATCTGGAGCGCAGGCGCCGCGCCGCCGAGGCGGGGCTCGCCGGTGGACGTACGGACGCGGCCGCGGACACCGGGATCGCCGAGTTCAAGGAGGCCGCGCCCCGGATCGGCCGCACCGGAGTGCTCGTCGCCGCAGTGATCGTCTCCGGCCTCGCCCTCACCGTCTCCCTGATGCCCTTCGGCGCAGGGAACGACGGGGCCGCCTCGGCGCGCGGAGACACGGCCGACCGCCGGCCGGTGGCCGACCCGGGCGTGTCGTCCCCGTCGGCGACGACACGGGCCGAGGGCTCGCTCGTCTCGCCCGAACCCGTGGACGCCGGCGTGGATACGGGCTCGAAGTCCGACCCCGAACCCCAGGGCGCGTCCTCGTCCCCGGCCCACGCCACCAGTGCGCCCCCGGGTTCCAAAGGCTCGACGAAACCGTCCGGCGCCACGAAGGGCCCCGCGTACTGCGAGGTGAAGTACGCCGTCGTCGACCAGTGGACGGACGGCTTCCAGGCCAGTGTCACCGTCACGTCCGTCAAGGCCCTCGGCTCCTGGCAGGTCGGCTGGACCTTCGACGACGGCCAGCGGGTCACCCAGATGTGGGACGGCACGGTCGCGCAGGACGGCTCACGGGTGACCGCGACCGCCGCCGACTACAACAAGTCCGTCGCCGCGGGCGGTTCCTTCACCGTCGGCTTCCTCGGCACCTGGCACGACGGGAACACGCCCCCGGACACCTTCACCCTCAACGGCGGACGCTGCACGACCGCCCACTGAGCCGTCGGCCTGCCGGCGACCGGGCCTGCCGGCTCGCAGGCCTCGCCGAACCCGTCCTCGCCGAACCCGTCCTCGGGATCCAGTCCCCGGGCCGGGTGTTAATTCGATTGACGGGCCCGAGGAGGGTCCGGATACAGTTCGCGTGTCGACCTCGAGGCGTCGGCTTCGAGCGAGTTCCAGGAGGTGTGACCGATGGCTGTCATTGCGGTGGGCGCTGCCCGCATTCAGAAGTTCATCAAGTCCACCTTCGTGGCCGCCGGCTGACCTTCCTCTTTCTTCGCGCCGCAGTGCGCGTCGCCGGGGCCGCCCTTGTGAAGGGTCTCCCTTGACTTCCAGCTCCGCTTTCCCGACCCCGTCCACCTCCCTGGGGCTGTCCCCGCTCGTTCCGTACGGCTGGGACGACACCTGGGCGGACGAGTTCGTTCCCTACGACGCCGAGGGGCTCGTCGCCGGACGGGTGATCCGCGTCGACCGCGGCCAGTGCGACGTCGCCACCGCCGACGGCGTCATCCGCGCCGACACCGCCTTCGTCACCCCGCACGACCCGATGCGCGTCGTGTGCACCGGTGACTGGGTCGCCGTCGAACCGGCCGGCCACCCGCGTTACGTGAAGGCCTGTCTGCCACGTCGTACGGCCTTCGTGCGTTCCACCTCGTCCAAGCGGTCCGAGGGGCAGATCCTCGCGGCCAACGTCGACCACGCCGTCGTGGCCGTCTCGCTCGCCGTCGAACTCGACCTGGGCCGTGTCGAGCGCTTCCTCGCGCTGGCCTGGGAGTCCGGCGCGCAGCCCGTGGTCGTCCTCACCAAGGCCGACCTCGTTCCCGAGGCGGCGACTCTCGGGCACCTCGTCCAGGACGTGGAGACCTCCGCGCCCGGGGTCCCCGTGCTCGCCGTCAGCTCCTCGACCGGCGCGGGGCTCGAGAACCTGGAAGCCGTGCTCGCCGGCGGTACGGCCGTGCTGCTCGGGCAGTCCGGCGCGGGCAAGTCGACCCTGGCCAACGCGTTGCTGGGCGAGGACGTCATGGACGTACAGGCGACGCGCGACATGGACGGCAAGGGACGTCACACGACGACGACCCGCAACCTGCTCGTGCTGCCGGGCGGGGGTGTCCTGATCGACACGCCCGGGCTGCGCGGAGTCGGACTCTGGGACGCCGCGAGCGGCGTCGGGCAGGTGTTCGCCGAGATCGAGGAGTTCGCCGCCGACTGCCGCTTCCAGGACTGCGCCCATGTCGCCGAGCCCGGGTGCGCGGTGCTGGCGGCCCTCGACTCCGGCGAGCTGCCGGAGCGACGGCTGGAGAGCTACCGCAAGCTGCTCCGCGAGAACCAGCGGATCGTCGCCAAGACGGACGCGCGGGTGCGTGCCGAGATCCGCCGTGACTGGAAGCGCAAGGGGGCGGAGGGCCGCGCCGCCATGGAGGCCAAGCGCGGCAACTGGTAGCCGACGCCGAAACGGAGGGGCGAGGATGCCCCGCCCCTCCACCCGGGCCCACCGGGATTCCGGCTCGACCCGGGCCACCGGGATTCCGGCCCAGCCGGACACCGGCTCCACCTCGGGCTCACCCGCTCCACCCCGGTCCACCAGGACACCGGCTCCACACAGGCCCCCGGGACCGGCACCGCCCGGCCCGTTCCGCCGGGACCACGGACTCGCGTTCCAGCCCGGTCCCGGAGCCCCGGCGACGCCCGCACCAGCGCGACCCCGGCACCTCGCCCCCTCGATCCGCGGGTGCTGTGTCCGATTTCCGCCAGCTCTGGTGTGGGGGCGGGGCCACACTGGAGGGGTGAACGACGAGGACACCAGGTACGAGGCCGTGCGGAGCCGGGACGCCCGGTTCGACGGGGAGTTCTTCTTCGCCGTGCGGACGACGGGGATCTACTGCCGGCCCAGCTGCCCCGCGGTGACGCCGAAGCGGCACAACGTGCGGTTCTACGCGACGGCCGCCGCCGCGCAGGGTTCGGGTTTCCGGGCCTGCCGCAGATGCCGTCCGGACGCGGTGCCGGGCTCGGCGGCCTGGAACGTACGGGCCGATGTCGTGGGCCGCGCGATGCGCCTGATCGGCGACGGCGTGGTGGACCGCGAGGGCGTCGGCGGCCTGGCCGCACGGCTCGGGTACAGTGCCCGCCAGGTCCAGCGGCAGCTCACGGCGGAGGTCGGCGCGGGGCCGGTCGCGCTCGCCAGGGCCCAGCGGGCGCACACCGCGCGGATACTCCTCCAGACCACCGAACTCCCCGTCACCCAGATCGCGTTCGCGGCGGGCTTCGCCAGCGTGCGCCAGTTCAACGACACGATCCGTACGGTCTACGCGTCGACGCCGAGCGAGTTGCGTGCCGCGGCGCCGCGCACCGGCCCCGCCGCCCGGAGCGCGGCCGCCCCCGCGGCCGGTGTCCCGCTCCGGCTCGCGTACCGGGGTCCGTACCAGTCGACCCCCGTCTTCGACCTGCTGGCCGCCGAGGCCGTCCCGGGTATCGAGTCCGTCGAGGGCGACCGCGGACGTCGCACGTACCGTCGCACGCTCCGGCTGCCGTACGGCACGGGAATCGTGGCCGTCCAGGAGCGGCCGGGCACCGCCACGGGCCGCCCCCGTGCCGGCGGGACGGGCCGGACTGCACGAGCACCGGGCCCCGGCGACGCCGCCCACCCCGGCGGCTGGCTCGACGCCCGGCTGCACCTGACCGATCTCCGTGACCTCACCACCGCCGTACAGCGGCTGCGGCGGCTCCTCGACCTCGACGCCGATCCCTACGCCGTCGACGAGCGGCTGGGAGCGGACGCGAGGCTCCGTCCGCTGGTCGCGGCGCGTCCTGGCCTGCGATCGCCGGGCGCCGCCGATCCGGACGAGCTCGCGGTGCGCGCGCTGGTCGGGGCGGCGGAGGCCGAGCGACTGGTGCTGCGGTACGGGAAGACGCTGGACGCGGAGTGCGAGACGCTCACCCATCTCTTCCCCGAGGCCGCCGTGCTCGCGGAGGCGGAGCCCGGTGGCCCGCTCGGCGAGCTGGCCACCGCCCTCGCCGACGGCACCCTGCGACTCGACCCGGGCGCGGACCGCGAAGAGGCCCGGGCGGCGCTGCTCGCGCTGCCCGGAACGGGCGAGGACGTCACCGCCGTCATCCTCACCAGGGCCCTCGGCGACCCGGACGTGGCACCGCCCGGCGTGGACGCCCCGGACACCTGGCGGCCTTGGCGCTCGTACGCCGTCCGGCATCTGAGGGCGGCGGGAGAGCTGTAGCTTCGAGACCTGCCCGTCGAATTCGGCCACCCGTGTGCCGAATCGGGTGGGCGTTCCGTCAACCCGGTCTGCCCGTGCGGGCGTTCAGTCGTCGAGACCCCAGCTGTGGATCCGCCTCGGATGGATCCGGATCAGTTCCTCGCTGAAGTGGGGCCCCAAGTCATGTGCTCCGGTGAGGAGTTCCGCCTCTCCGCGGATGTCGATGCCCCGGACCTTCCACGGGTCGAGGCTGACGATGTCGTCGACGACGAGAGCAACCTTCGGGTTCTTCCGGAGGTTGCGCCATTTCTTCGTGGTGCCCATCGAGTAGCCGCCGATCAGGATCGTCCCGTCCTCCTGGGGGAAGAAGCCGACGGGGTTGGCCTGGGGCTGCCCGAGGGGGTCGACGGTGGCCAGTCGTCCCAACCGCTGCGACCTCAAGTACGCGCGCTCGGCCTCACTGAATTCGGTCATGACAGCAGCCAAACATGCCCCGGCCCCTCGGCGCATCGGGTTCCGGTCCCGTTCGGGCGCGTCCGACGGTGTGATGATGTGATGCGAGGGTGCGTGGGTGGGGAATCGATCGCCCCATGTCCCGCGCGATCATGTTCCGGCGTCTTGTCGTCCCTCTGGCGACCGCCCTGGTCCTCACCTCGGCGGGCGCGATCGCGGAAGCGCGGTCAGCGCCGGGCCGCAGCGATCCGAAACCGGCCCGGCCCCGGACGGGAACGTGGACGGGGACCTGGACGGGGACCTGGGAGGCCGCGGCCTCCGGTACCGTGCCCGCGGTGCCCGGCGGCACGATCCGCAATGTGGTCCACACCAGCGTCGGCGGCCGGGCCGCACGCGTCCGTCTCTCCAACCGGCTCGGTACGAAACCGCTGCAACTCGGCTCCTTGACAATGGCGTTGCAGCGTCCGGGCGAACCGGCGAGCCCCCGGGCGGTCGTCGGCTCCATGCGCACGGTCACTTTCGCCGGGGCCGGGTCGGTCACCGTCCCCGTCGGCCGGGACGTGGTCAGCGACCTTGTCGCGCTGTCCGTCCCCGCCGACGCCAACCTGCTGGTCTCGGTGCACACACCGGCCGATTCGGGCCCGGCGACCTACCACCGCTCCGCGCTCCAGGCCAACTTCATCGCTCCCGTGGGCGACCGGACGGCCGAGGAGAGCGGCGCCGCCTACACCGTCACCGCCGGCAGCTGGTACTACGTGACCGGCGTCGATGTGCTCGGCCACTCGGCCGCCGGCAGCGTCGTCGCACTCGGTGACTCGATCACCGACGGCACCGGCTCCTCGTCCGGCGCCAACCGCCGCTGGCCCGACCGGCTCGCCGCCCGGCTGCGCGAGCTGCCCGCGTACCGCCGGCCCGGTGTCCTCAACGCGGGGATCTCCGGGAACCGCCTCCTGCTGGACGGCCAGGGCCCGAGCGCGCTGACCCGGCTGGACGCCGACGTCCTCTCCCGTGCGGGCGTCCGCACGGTGATCGTGCTGGAGGGCATCAACGACATCAAGGGAACCCCGGAACAGACGGACCCGCATGCCCTGGAGGACGCCTACCGGCTCGTCGTGCGCCGCGCCCACGCCCACGGCATCAGGGCCGTCGGCGCCACGATCACCCCGTACGGCGGTCACGGGGCGTACACCCCGGCCCGGGAAGCCGTACGGCAGGCCGTCAACGCCGCCATCCGCACGCACCGGATCTTCGACGAGGTCGCGGACCTCGACGCCGCGGTGCGCGACCCGGCCCTCCCGAGCCGGATCCTCCCCGCCTACGATCCCGGGGACCACCTGCACTTCAACGACGCCGGCATGCGCGCGCTGGCCGACACGATCGACCTGCGCTCCCTGCTGACACCCTCTAGCCCCAGACCACCGCTCCCAGCCAGGCACCCATGATCAACAGGCAGGCGAAGAGTTCCGTCAGGACGCTCCAGCCGCCCGCCCGCATCGCGGTCCGCACCGAGGCCTTCGCCGGGCCGTGGCCGCCGAGGCGCAGCCGCTCGCCGAGATAGATCCCGCCGATGAAACCGGCGACGCCGCCGACCACCGGGACAAGGAAGAAGCCGAGGAACGACCCGGCACCCGCGTACACCGCCATTCGGGTGGTGGCGCCGCTCTCGCGCAGCCGTCGTGGCGGCAGCATCCAGCGGATGGCCTGAGCGAGCAGCAGGACCGCGGTCGAGGCGACCAGGACGGCCCAGGACAGCGTCTGCGGGTAGCTCAGCGCCCACCACAGCACCGCGGCCCAGACGAGCCACGAACCCGGCAGACCGGGCACCAGTACTCCGACCAGGCCGAGCAGAATCACCACGCCGACCAGCAGGAGTTCCCACACTCCCATCTGCCCAGCCTGCCCGAGTGGAGCGGAAAACGCAGGTCAGCCCGAGGTCAGCTCCGGGCCACCCAGTCGCGCTCGTACGCGTGCCAGCCCAGTTGCAGCCGGGTCGTCACGCCGGTCAGCTCCATCAGGCGCTTGACCCGGCGCTGCACCGTCCTGAGGCCCAGGTCGAGCTGTTTGGCGACGCTCGCGTCGGTCAGCCCGGCAAGGAGCAGGGAGAGGATCTCCAGATCGGTGGTGTCGGGGCCGTCCGGCTCCTGCTCCAGCACGCCACGGCTGCCCAGCCGCAGCGGCAGCGCGTCCCGCCACACCGACTGGAACAGCCCCGACAGCAGCTCCAGGAGTCCGCTCGCGTGCACGACCAGCGCGGCAGGCTCCGCCGTGTGCGAGGTGAGCGGCACCATGGCGAGCGCCCGGTCGGCGATCACCAGTTTCGTCGGCACCCGGTCCACGACCCGCACCTGCTCGTCGCGGCCGAGCGCGGCGGACAGCTCGGTGATCCCGGTGGGCTGGGCGAGGACGGCACGCTCGACGACCACGCGATAGCCGACACCCCGGCCCGCGGCCTGCTCCTCGGCGTCGTTGTCCGTGCCGGAGACCACCATCGGGGTACCGGTGACCAGCGCGCACACCTCGTCGGAGGCACCCAGCTGGAGCTGGAGGAAGCGCTGCGAGACCGCCGCGGCGCCGATCACCACCTCGACCAGGTCGTGCACGGCCGGCTCGCCCGCCGCGCCCCGGTACTCCTCCGCCAGCAGGGCCGCCGCCAGCTCGGCCTTCTCCAGCTCATGGCGCTGCTGGGTGAGCAGTGCGCCGAGGGCGACTCCGGGCGGCGCGGCGACCCAGCGCCCCGGCCTCGCGGAGGACTGCGCGGCCAGACCGTGCAGCTCCAGCCGGCGCAGGGCGCGCTCCGTCTCGTACTCACCCAGCGTGAGCCTCCGCGCGAGATCGGGCACCTCGGCGGCGCCCACGGACACCAGCGCGCGATACGCCGATTCGTGGGTCTCGTCCAGACCTATCGCTCCCAGCATGCGGCGATGCCCCTCCCGTGGATGCGTTCCGTCCGGCCGGCCGAGTCGTGGCGGAAACCGGCCACGGCGCAAACCCGCCCGGCATATCATCCCCGTACCCCCCGCCCCTCTGACAAGCTCACGTCACCGAGCCGTCAACCGGCTTCCGCGACGCCCCGGTCGGGTCCGGCCTGCGGAGAGCCTGCCGTGCCGGCCCGCGGACCGGGACTCGCCAGGGTCGTGGGCGCGGGTGAACCAGTGCTGGAAGGCGCGGACTTGGGGAACACGACCGAATCCATGGGGTGTCGTGGCGGACCCGCCGAACCGGCTGACGTGGACGGCGACTTGGTCGTCGGGGCCGTGATCCGGGGGTGCTCCGGGTCCTGCGTGGGCCCCGGTCGTCCAGACGCCGCCGGGCGGTTCTCCCGTGGGGGGTGGGGCCGCCCGGCGGTCAGGTGTTCGGGCGTTCCGGTGCGCATTCGTGTTCGACGGTTCACTCGACAGGCCGTTCGACGGCGCGCACCTTGGCCGGTTTTTCCGGATGCCCCGTTTTCAACCGGCCGTCTCGGTGGACAATCGGGAGCATGAGCCAGCAGGGGGAGAAGCCCACCGGTCACGAGGACGACTGGTGGCGGCAGTTGTACGACGACTCCACCGAGGACACGGGGCCCGCGGCCGTGGCCGAATCCCTCGACGACCGGTTCGCGTCGGCGTCGGGGACGCTCGGCGACGGACTCGACCCGGGTCAGGAACCAGGACCGGACGCCCGGCCCACACTCGGGCGCAGGCCCCTGTCCGACGCCAGGACCGCGTCGGCACGGACGCCCTCGTCCGATACCCGGCCCGCACCGGAGCGGCGGCCCGTGGCGGATGCGCCGCCCACGTCGGCGCGGAACCCCGCACCGGATGCTCCGCCCGCGCCCGAGCGGCGGCCCGTGTCGTCGGACGCGGGGTCCGCCTCGGATCCGAGGTCCGGGGCGGACCCGGCGTCCGTCCCCTGGCCCGGTTCCGTCCGGCGGCCCGGCGCACGCGGGCCCGACGGTCCGCCGCGCCCCGATCGTCCTCCCACCGTCGAGCCCGCGTCCCCCGAGCGGCCTCCCACCGTGCCGGAGCCCGCGTCCCCCGAGCCGGGAAGGCCGCCGCCGCCGATGCCGCCTCCCGCCGGACCGGGGCCGCGTCACGGCGCCACGGACTCCGCCGCCCAGGCCGGCGCGAACCCGGCCGACGCGACGCCCCCGGACGAGCAGGCGTCCCGGCCGGGCCGCTGGGAGCGGGGCCCGGTTCCGGGGGCTGGCGCGGACATGGGCCCGCCCGGCCGCGAGACGCCCCCCTCGGAACCCGCGTCCTGGGAGCCCACCCCGTGGGAGCCCACCCCCTGGGAGCCGCCGGTCTGGGACCTCCCGCCCTCCGGTCCCGCCCCGGCCGCTCCCGCGGCCCTGCCACCCGGCCCGAGGCCGCCGGGGTTCACCGCACAGGAACCCGGCCCGCACATGTCCCGGGAGACCCGGAGCGACCCGTCCGCGGCACCTTCCGCCGGCCGGGTGCCGGCGTCGAGGGCGCCGTCGGACGTGCCACCGAAACCCGCGGCGGCTCCCGCGGTACCGCCGGGCACGCCTCCTTCCGTACCGGGCACGCCGCCAGCCGTACCGGGCACGGCTCCGGCCGTACCGGGCACGCCGCCAGCCGTACCGGGCACGGCTCCGGCCGTACCGGGCACGCCGCCCCCCGAACCGCCGGGCGCGGCTCCCGCCGTATCCACTCCCGCGGCGCCCCACGGCCCCGCCGCGGACGCGCTGCCGAGCACCACCGGAGGCTTCCGTACACCACCGACCCAGCCGGCCCTCGCGGACCTGCCCGTGGACGGGCCACGGGAGACGGTCCTCTCCGTGATCGAGCCGCCGCCCCCCGCCGGCCACGTCGGCTCCGGCCCGCCCACCTACGACCCCGAACCGACCGCGCTGCCGGCCGCCGAGCCCGACGAGCTCGGTGACCTGGTCGCGGACACCGTTCTGGACGGCGCTCGGTACGGGACGAGCACTCTGCGGGCGGTGTCCGTACGCGGGGACTCCGCGCGCTACCGGGGCGAACCGCGCCGGGACGCGCTGCTGACGGCCCGGTTCGGAACGGGCGAACAGGCCCTCGTCCTGGTCGCGATGGCGACCGGCGCGCGCGCCACCTCGGGCGCGCACCTGGCCGCGGCGGAGGCGTGCCGGTGGATCGGGCAGGCCGTCGGGCGCAGCCACGAGCGACTCGCCGACGACATCAGGGCCGCCCGGCGCGGCGAGCTGAAGTCGGGACTGCACCGGCTCACCGACCGCAGCCTCGGCAGGCTGCGGGCGAGCGCGGCGGAGCAGGGCGTCGAACCCGAGGAGTACACCGCGGGACTGCGCTGTCTGCTGCTGACCGCCGATCCCCAGTGCCGTACGCGGGTCTTCTTCGGCGTCGGCGCGGGCGGCCTGTTCCGGCTGCGGGACGGCGAGTGGCAGGACATCGAACCGCGCGTCGCCGACACGGCCGGGGAGGCCGTCGTCGGCTTCGGATCGCCGCCCCACGAGACCCCGGAGGGCGACCGGCTCACCATGGACCTGGGCATCACGACGCCACCGAGCCCGTACGAACCCGCCCCCCGGCCGCCGCACGCGCCCTTCCGGTTCCGGGCCTCCGTCGCCCGCCCGGGTGACACGCTCCTGCTGTGCACGGGCGGCCTCGCGGAGCCCCTGCGCGGCGAACCCGAGCTGTCCGACCATCTGACCAGCCGGTGGTCGGCGGGGGAGCCGCCCGGTCTGGCCGCCTTCCTCGCGGACGCGTCGGTGCGGGTCAAGGGGTACGCCGACGACCGGACGGCCGCCGCCGTGTGGGAGGCGTAGGAGGCGTAACCGCGCGCGCTGTGACTTCATGGAACCGAGGGACGGGCCGGGGAACAGGGGGACCCGGAGAACCCGAGGGCTTCGAGGACCACGAAGAGGTGCGTGCAGCATGGCCAAGCAGAACGTCGCCGAGCAGTTCGTCGACATCCTGGTCCGCGCAGGCGTCAAACGGCTGTACGGAGTCGTCGGCGACAGCCTCAACCCGGTCGTCGACGCGATCCGGCGCAACGCGGCCATCGACTGGATCCAGGTACGCCACGAGGAGACCGCCGCGTTCGCCGCGAGCGCCGAGGCCCAGGTCACCGGCACGCTCGCGGCCTGCGCCGGATCCTGCGGACCTGGCAACCTCCACCTCATCAACGGCCTGTACGACGCACACCGCTCCATGGCCCCGGTCCTGGCCCTCGCCTCGCAGATCCCCTCCAGCGAGATCGGCCTCGGCTACTTCCAGGAGACCCATCCCGACCAGCTCTTCCGCGAGTGCAGTCATTACAGCGAACTCATCTCCAATCCCCAGCAGATGCCCCGGCTGCTCCAGACCGCCATCCAGCACGCGGTCGGCCAGTCCGGTGTCAGCGTCGTCTCGCTGCCCGGCGACATCGCCTCCGCGCCCGCCCCGGACAAGACCGTCGAGACCGCCCTCGTGACCTCCCGGCCCACCGTGCGGCCGGGCGACGCCGAGATCGACAGGCTCGTCGCGATGATCGACGCGGCGGAGAAGGTCACCCTGTTCTGCGGGAGCGGCACGGCGGGCGCGCACGCCGAGGTCATGCAGTTCGCCGAGAAGATCAAGTCCCCGGTGGGGCACGCGCTGCGCGGCAAGGAATGGATTCAGTACGACAATCCCTTCGACGTCGGCATGAGCGGGCTCCTCGGTTACGGCGCGGCCTACGAGGCGACCCACGAGTGCGACCTGCTGATCCTGCTGGGCACCGACTTCCCGTACAACGCCTTCCTCCCCGACGATGTCGAGATCGTCCAGGTCGACGTGCGGCCGGAGAATCTGGGGCGCCGGACGAAGCTGGACCTGGCGGTGTGGGGTGATGTGAAGGAGACGCTGCGCTGTCTGATCCCGCGGGTGCGGCCCAAGGGGAACAGGCGATTTCTCGACAAAATGCTGAAGAAACACGCGGACGCCCTCGAAGGGGTCGTCAAGGCGTACACCCGCAAGGTCGACAGGCACGTCCCGATCCATCCCGAGTACGTCGCCTCGGTGCTCGACGAACTCGCCGACGACGACGCGGTGTTCACGGTCGACACCGGAATGTGCAACGTCTGGGCGGCGCGCTACATCTCGCCCAACGGCAGCCGCCGGGTGATCGGTTCGTTCTCGCACGGGTCGATGGCGAACGCGCTGCCGATGGCGATCGGCGCCCAGTTCACCGACCGGGAGCGCCAGGTCGTGTCGATGTCGGGCGACGGCGGATTCTCCATGCTGATGGGCGACTTCCTCACCCTCGTGCAGTACGACCTGCCGGTGAAGGTCGTTCTCTTCAACAACTCCTCCCTGAGCATGGTCGAGTTGGAGATGCTGGTCGCCGGGCTGCCCTCCTACGGCACCACCAACAAGAACCCCGACTTCGCGGCGGTGGCCCGTGCCTGCGGGGCGTTCGGCATCAGGGTCGAGAAGCCCAAGCACCTCGCAGGTGCCCTCAAGGACGCCTTCCGGCACAAGGGACCGGCCCTCGTCGACGTCGTCACCGACCCGAACGCGCTCTCCATCCCGCCGAAGATCAGCGCGGACATGGTGACGGGCTTCGCGCTCTCGGCGTCGAAGATCGTGCTGGACGGCGGCGTCGGCCGGATGGTGCAGATGGCGCGCTCGAACCTGCGCAACGTGCCCCGCCTGTAGAGCCTCGTGGGGTGTGCCGCGGGCCTCGTTCAGTGGGAGACCGGGGTCCAGCCGTTCTGTCCGTACCAGTAGTGCGGCAGCCCCTTGATGCTGCTCGTACGGAACGGCTGACCGTCGTCGTCGATGCGTGCCGTGCCGGTGCGGCCCCGCGAGGACCATTCGAGCTCCAGGTACCAGCGGCAGTCGCAGGTGACGGTCTGGGCGTCGATCATCAGCACCTCGGGATCCTTCACGGACACCCGGTAGGGCATACGCCGGGCCGGAAGGCGCTCCCCGTCGCCGCCCTCGCCCGAGACCGGCTGGGCAATGGGCCGGTTTATGTCCAGGTCGACGGTGAAGGCGCCGGGGGCCATGGCGCCGCCGCAGCCCCCACCCGTGGAGTAGGCCGTGCCCTTCAGTGGGGCCGAGCGTCCGACGACGCGCACCCGCAGCGCCTCCAGGACGACGGCCGCGTCGGACCGCCCCTGCACGGTGATGTCCACGAGCGTCTCCTCGCCGTGCACCGCGTTCTGCGTCCGCGCCCACGGGGAGGCGTCCTGCGGCGCCGGGGGCGGCGGTACCTGCTCGGGCGCCTTGTCGATGACGTAGACGTGACCGCAACCGACCGCCCAGCGATGGGAGTTCACGGTCCAGGTGAGCGGGGGCCCGGCCGAGACGCCGGTGGGGGAGGGGCTCGTGGACGCGCTCGGCGAGCTGTCGCGACTGCCGGACGCGCTCGGGGTCGGGGAGCTTGACGGCCGGCCGTGTGCGGCGGAGGGGGACGCGGACGGTGTCGCCGATCCGCGCCGCGCGCCTGCCGCCTTCGCGGCCGGCGCGTCGGCCACCCGCCGGCCGGCGTCCTTCGCGGAGTGCCCGGACGGCAGGGCGGACAGGCTGCCCAAGGTGGCGAGCAGCGCGGTCACGACCGCCGCGACGACCGTGACACGGCGCCTGTACCAGAGGGTGCGCGGCACTCCGGCCGGCTCGGGGGGCGAGGTGGCGGAGCCTTCCGGGGCACACTCCGCGGGAGCGGACGCGAGGGCGGTACCCGGCGGCGGGGCTTCGGCCGTGTCCGGTCCGGTCCGCGGCGACAGGGCCTTTGCCACCGTCTCTCCGGTCTCCGCCACTGTCCCTGCGGTCCCCGCCGCCGTCTCTCCGGTCTCCTCGTTCGTCCGGGTGGCCTGGGTTTCCTGGGTGGTCGTCGGCGAGGAGCCGGGCGACGCCGGATCCGGTTCCGGAACCGGTGGCTTCGAGGGGCTGGACGACGCCGTGGGCGCGGGGGTCGGAGACGCGGACTCCCCGGCTGAAGAGCCGGGCGGGGTGGGCTCGGCGGGCTCTGCGGCGTGGGGCGTCCGGGGCCGTTGCCGGGCCGCCACCGCGAGGATCCACCGCCGGTGGAGTTCGACCCGTTCGGCCGGGCTCGCCCCGCACATCGCGGCGAACCGCTCCACGGGCGCGAACCCGAGCGGCACCGCTTCCCCCGCGCAATACCGGTGCAGCGTCGAGGCGTTCATGTTCAGGCGACGGGCGAGCGCGGCGTAGCTGCGGTCGGAGCGGCCCTTCAACTTCCTCAGCAGCGCCGCGAATTCCTCGGCATCGTCCTGGTGCGCCATCGTGTCCCCCGCTTTCCGTCCCCGGACGGCATCCCAGGCACTCCCCTAAGGAGAGGCCGGACGGCCTGGGACGGTTCCACCGTTGCGGACGGGGTGCCGTTCGGGAAGCACACGCACGAACGGCGACGCGACCGCCCGCGAGCAGACCCGCCGCACCGCGATCGTCGTCGGGCACGTGCACAGCGGGCCCTGCTCCGGCCCCGGCTCACAGGCCCTGGCGGGCGGGCCGCAGTCGCAGGGTGAGGATCTGGAACGGCCGCAGCTCGATCTCCGGCGGGGCCTCGTGCAGCGGCCGTTCCAGCAGGTCGGTCACCTCGGCCCGGGAGACCGGGAAACCGGCGGTCACCCTCGCGCGGGCCCGGCCGCCCCGGGACTCGTACAGCCGCACCACCACATCGCCGCCGCGGTCCTCCGCGAGCTTGACGGACTCGACGGTGACGGCCGGGTCGTCGACGCTCACCAGCGGTTCGGGAGCCGGTACCGAGGCCTGCCGCAGCGGCAGATTGAGCGCGAGCCCCTCCGCCACGGCGTCTCCCACGCCCGCCCCCGGCAGCAGCGCGTACGTGAACCGGTGTGTGCCGAGATCGGTCTCCGGGTCCGGGCTGCGCGGGGCGCGCAGCAGGGTCAGCCGCACGGTGGTGCCGAGGCCGTCGGCATGCGGGGTACGGGTCACGTCGTGGCCGTACGTCGAGTCGTTGAGCACCGCGACGCCGTACGACTCCTCCGCGACCCGCAGCCAGCGGTGGGCGCAGATCTCGAAACGGGCCGCGTCCCAGCCGGTGTTGGCGTGGGTGGGCCGGTGGACGTGCCCGAACTGGATCTCGGCGGCGGACCGTTCGGCCTGGACGTCGAGGGGGAAGGCGGCCTTGAGGACCTTCTCCGACTCCCGCCAGTCGACGTCCGTCACGATGTCCACCCGGCGGCTCGCGGCCGTCAGCCGGATCTCCTGGGTGATCCGGGAGGAGCCGAAGGCCCGTGTGACCCGCACGGTCGCCCGCAGGGGTCCGTTCTCCACCAGCTCCACCGACTCGGCGGCCGTCAGGTCCGTGTGGGTGCGCCGGTAGTGCCGGTCGATGTCCCAGGCGTCCCAGGCGTTGGGATGGTCGGGGTGGAGCTGGAGCAGATTGCCCGGACCGCACAGCACCTCCCGGCCGTGCGCGAGATCCCGTACGGAGGTCAACAGCCCGTCGCCGTCGATCCGCACCCGCAGCCGGTCGTTCTCCAACACGATCGCGCCGTCGGCCCGTTCGGCCCGAACGGTGGGGCCCGGCAGCCCCTCGGCGGGCACGGCGGCGCCGCCCAGCGCCGGTACCGTCACCAGTCCCTCCCCGACCACTTCGGTCCGCTCGTAGGGCGAGGCGTTCAGGACCGCCGGGGAGCCGGATCCGAGAGCCCGTAGCGCCTCCGCCGTGAGGTCCGCCAGCTCCGCGAGCACCCGCGCGTACGTGTCGCGGGCCTCCCGGTGCACCCAGGCGATCGAGGAGCCGGGCAGGATGTCGTGGAACTGGTGCAGCAGCACCGTCTTCCAGAGCCGGTCGAGGGCGTCGTACGGGTAGCTGTACGACGGTTCGCGCACGGCGGCCGTGGCGCACCACAACTCGGCCTCGCGCAGGGCGTGTTCGGAGTGCCGGTTGCCCTGCTTGGTCTTGGCCTGCGTGGTGTAGGTGGCCCGGTGCAGCTCCAGATACAGCTCGCCCGACCAGACCGGCGCCTGGGCCGCGTACTCCTCCTCGGCGGCGGCGAAGAACGCCGACGGTTTCTCGACCTCGACGCGCGGTGATCCCTCCAGGGACCGCAAGCGCCTTGCCTTCTCCAGCATCTCGCGGGTCGGGCCGCCCCCGCCGTCGCCCCAGCCGAACGGGACCAGCGAACGGGTGGCCCGGCCCTTCTCCGCGAAGTTGCGTTCCGCGTGGGCGAGTTCGCGGCCGTGGAACTGCGAGTTGTAGGTGTCCACGGGCGGGAAGTGAGTGAAGACCCGGGTGCCGTCGATGCCCTCCCACCAGAAGGTGTGGTGGGGCATCCTGTTGCTCTGGTTCCAGCTCAGCTTCTGGGTGAGGAACCAGCGGACGCCCGCCAGTTTCGCCAGTTGCGGGAACGCGGCCGTGTAGCCGAAGGAGTCCGGCAGCCAGATCTCCTCGGTCTCGACGCCCAGTTCCTCCCGGAAGAACCGCTTGCCGTGCACGATCTGCCGGGCCAGCGCCTCACCGCCCGGCATGTTGGCGTCGGACTCCACCCACATCGAACCCACCGGAGCCCAATTGCCCTGCTCCACCGCCTTCTTGATGCGCTCCCAGATGTGCGGCTGGTGCTCCTTGACCCAGGCGTACTGCTGGGCCTGGGAACAGGCGAAGACCAGCTCCGGATAGTCGAGGGCCAGCGCGGTGACGTTGGCGAAGGTGCGGGAGGCCTTGCGGACCGTCTCGCGCAGCGGCCACAGCCACGCCGAGTCGATGTGCGCGTGCCCGGTCGCCGAGACGCGGTGCGCGCTGGCCGACGCGGGCCGGGACAGCGCCTCCGTCAGCTCGGCCCGTGCCGCCTGGGCCGTGCCGGACACGTCGTGCAGATCGAGGGCGTCGAGCATGTTCTCCAGCGCGCGCAGGATCTCGTGCCGCCGCGGCCGCTGCGGATCCAGCTCGTACATCAGCTCCGAGAGGACCTCGATGTCGAGGACGAGACGCCACACCTCCTCGTCGAGTACGGCGAGATCGGCAGACGCGAATCGGTAGATCGGCCCATCGCCTGCGGTCAGCACGTCTCCGAGGCGCGTGGGCTCGAAGCCGTGCAGGACGGCGGGGTTCGCCGCCGCCTCCAGCAGCAGGCGGACCGCCTCGCCTCCCCTCGCCGGCGCCCCGACCGTCAGATGGCGGTTGCGCGGGTGGATGCCCTTGAGGGGGACGCCGGCCGCGTCGTACAGCAGCCCCTCCGCCTGGAACCCGGGGCCGTCCCCGGTGAACCCGGGGTCGATCACCACCTCGACCGGGCGGCCCGCCCATTCCCCGGGCACCCGGCCCTCGATGCGGAACCAGCTCGTCGACCAGGGTTTTCCCCAGACCGTGCCCGTCGTGAAGGGCTCGTAGGAGGCCTGGAGAGCCTGCCCGACGGGCACCGGCTCGCCCGGCACGTGCCACACGGAGAGAGTGAGCGGCACCCGCTCCCCGTACTGCGCGGGGCGCAGGAACTGCCGCAGCGCGCGCTCCAGCCGGGCCTCCACCAGCGAACGGTCGTCGTGCACGGCGGCTCCTCTGTGCTGGGACGGCTCTGTCGAACCCTTCACTTCCCCGTGCGGCCGTCGCGCACCCGTGACCGTACGGCAGGCGGTTGATGATTCGACATGACTGTCACGTTCCCGAAGAGGGCATGGATCCCGTGAACGTGTTCGAGCAGAGGGGACCCGACATCGGCACGCAGGCGGGGGTCATGAAACGGCACGCACCAGGAGGTGGTCCCATGACCAAGGGGGCCTTCTCCACCGATCCAGTGGAGGAAGCGTCCGAGGGGGCGACGGACCGACCGGCCGGCGCGCAGCTCCGGCGCCGGCTGGGCAAGGCGGATCTGAGGGCGGTGCCCGAGGCGCGCAAGGCGCTGAGGGAGCACTTACGGCACTGGGGGAAACCGGGCAGGGCCGAGACGGCGGAGCTCTTGACCAGTGAGCTCGTCACCAACGCGCTCATCCACACGGATGACGACGCCGTCCTGACGGCGACCATCGGACCGGGCGGACTGCGCGTGGAGGTCCGGGACTTCGTAGGGCGCAGGCCCAGACTGCGCGTACCGAACGCCGACGACGGTACGCACGGCAGGGGCCTCGTCCTCGTCCAGTCCCTGGCCGACGCGTGGGGCGTACGGTCCCACGGGGTGGGCAAGGCGGTCTGGTTCGAACTGAACGGCGACGCGGTGTAGGAACACCGCGCCGCCGCTGTCGTGTCCGGGCCCGTCCGCAGCCGCGGACGGGCCGGCGCCGCGCCCGCGGCAGGCCGCGTGTGGCTCAGCCGAACTGCCGCTCAAGGTCCTTCAGCTTGCGCTCCAGCGAGTCGAGCCGGGGCAGGGCCATCGTTTCGTCCTCCGTGGTGAGGTCGACGGTGATCGGCTCGGTGCTCTTGCGGACGGGGGTGAGGGAGGGCCGCGATCGTACGGGCAGCTGCTCCGCGGTGGATATGGCAGGCTCCGTGGAGGCCCCGGCCGGGGCGCGCTCCACGGTCGTGGTCTCCAGTTCCCCGGCGGCGCCGCGTCCGGGGAAGCCGCGGTGACCACGGCTGAGCGCCTTCAGATGCGCTCGCTCGACCCGCTCCTCGTTGCGGCGGCGCAGCCGGGTCTGCTCCTTCTGACGCCGGTCCTCGCGCACCTCGTCCACGGCCTCGTCCAGGGACCGGACGTTCTCCAGGAGCATCAGCGACCAGGCGCTGTACGTCTCACGGGGCGCGCGCAGCCAGCGGACGATACGGATCTGCGGCAGCGGACGCGGCACCAGACCCTGCTCACGCAGGGCGGCCCGGCGGGTCTGCTTCAGGGCCCGGTCGAACAGGACGGCGGCCGACAGGGACATGCCCGCGAAGAACTGCGGAGCGCCGGCGTGGGCCACGCCCCGGGGCGCGTGCACCCAGTTGAACCAGGCGGCGGCACCCGCGAAGGTCCACACGAGTATGCGGGAGCCGAGCGCCGCGTCACCGTGGCTGGCCTCGCGCACCGCGAGGACGGAGCAGAACATCGCCGCGCCGTCCAGACCGAACGGGACCAGGTACTCCCAGCCGCCGGAGAGGCCGAGGTTCTGCTGGCCGAAGCCGACCAGGCCGTGGAAGGAGAGTGCCGCCGCGACGGCGGCACAGCAGAACAGCAGGACATAGGACGCCGTGCCGTAGACGGCCTCCTTACGCCTGCGGCGCTCCTCGGTGCGCTCCCACGAGTCGTCGCTGCTCGTGCTGTCCCCGGACCGCTTGCCGCGTGCGAGCACCGCCACCGCCGCCAGCAGGCCCAGGAGCAGAACGGCGCCTGGAAGCAGCCAGTTCAGCGATATGTCGGTCAGTCTCATCTGGGGTCCCTTGCATTGGGATAGGGCGTAATGCCCGCCATAGTGGACCAATCACGTCGGCCCTCAGGGGGTTTCGGGGCAAGAGGCCGCCAAGGTGGTGCAAGGAACTGCACAGGGCGGCATTCTGCTCGAACTGCCGCACGAGGGACGGGAGTTGAGTACGAATAAGACTACCCATACGGATGGTTCCGCGGAGAGTTCCCGTGACAAGTGAGGAATTCGTGAAGCACCTGTGATCTGTGGATGGTTCCGTGGACGGCTCATGGGCGGGCCCCCCGGCGCTCAAGGGGTGCCCCGTGAGCCTTCGTGAGTGCTTCGAGGGGTCGCGGCCGGTTCCGGTTCAGGGGCGCGCGTGTGCGGCCGCACACGCCCTGGGGCGTGTGCGGCCGTGCGCGCGCCCCAGGCGTCTCAACTCGCGGCGGCGGCAGTCAACTTGGTGACGCGGGCCGCGTCGCAGGTGCGCGGGCAGGTGACGCAGGTGTCGGCTGGGCGCAGGGTGTAGAAGAGGCAGCAGCTCACCCGGTCGCGGGTGGGCAGGGACTCCCCGTCGGGACCGGTCAGTTCGCGGAAGGCCGCCGAACCGGCGTACGGCCGGGTCGAGCCCGGCAGCAGCAGTTCGAGCTCGCGCAGCGCGCGCTCCTCCTCGCCGAACAGATGGGCGACGTACCAGAGGCCCTCGACCACCTCGTCCGTCGCCATGCCCCACAGGGCCCGGCCGCGCCGTCGCATCCGCGGCCCGAATCCGCCGAGGACGGGCTCCAGGTGCCCGGCCACCGCCGCCCGCACCTCCGCGCGCAGCGCCTCCTCGTCCGGTACGACCCGCGCGCCGGGCAGAGCGGCAGCCGGGTCGTCCGGCAGACAGGCGAACGTGGTGATCCGGACGGCCATCCTGCCGAGCTCGCGATGGAATGTGACGTCCTCCACAGGGAGGTGCGGCACCCGGCGCCGAAGGAACCACGGCACGGTGATCAGCAGGCAGGCCGGCCAGGCGTACCGGTGCAGTCCGAAGCCGGCCACGACGTCGGGCCGTGCCCGCGCGCCGTAGTCCCGGACCACCTGGGCCTCGTCCCAGGCGAGAAGGGCGTCGAGGTCCGGCCCGCCCTCGGCGAGCCGGGCGGCGGCGGCCCAGCCCGCGCCCCGCGGGGCCGCATCTCCCGCTCCCAGCTCGGTGACACCCAGGCCGGGGAAGACCTCGCCGAGCCGCGCGTAGGCGTCCGCGACGGGCGACACGGCGGCGGACGGCGCGTCCGGACCGGACGGGCCGTCCGTGGTCGGCGTCGCGGCCGTCGCGGCTGCGGCGGCTCCGGCGGCCGCGACGTCTTCGGCGGACAGGGTGGGAGTCGACATGCGGAACCATCGCTTCACGATCGTTAGCAGGTAAGCCTTACCTTACCCCGCCTCCCGGGTGTTTGAACTGAGCCCGTGTGCGCCTATCGTGCTTGACGGACGGGTAACAACCGCCGCCTTCACCCCAGGGGAATCCCCCGTACCACCGACCCGGAGGAGGAACCGTGGAGCAGACCGGTCCGCGCAGCGCGCACGGCTCCGGGTCGTGGGCCCCGGACGCCCTCGCGGGCACCTTCCGGGTTCCGCAGCAGCCGGGACCCGTGGACGCGGGACGGGTCGGGGGAGCGCGCGCGAGCGTCGTGGGCGACGGTTTCGGCGCCGGCCCGGGTTCCGAGCCGGGCATCGGCACCCCCCTGATCCTGGCCTCGGCCCGTGGCGAGCACACGCACAGCGAGGTGCCGATCCCGCACCCGCGCACCGAGGACACCCGTCCCGCCGTACGTACGGACGGCACCCGCCCCGCCGGGAACCCCGGGAACGTCAGGCCCGTACACGCCGACGAGGCGCGTCCGGAGAGTGCCCGGCCCGTGCGGGCCGAGGAGGCGCGTCCGCGTGTACGCCCCGGGAGCGTCCGGCCAGGGCCCATCGACGAGGGCCGCCCCGCTGTCCGCGCGGAGGCCGCCCGCCCCGTCGTGCAGCGCGCCTCCGTGCGGGGGCAGATTCTCGACGCCCTGCGCACCGCGCTCGTCGCCGGTGAACTCGCCCCCGGTGAGGTGTACTCGGCGCCCGCGCTAGGCGAGCGCTTCGGGGTGTCGGCCACGCCCGTCCGGGAGGCGATGCAGCAACTCGCCCTCGAGGGCGCCGTCCAGGTCGTCCCCAACCGCGGCTTCCGCGTCATCGAGCGAGGCACCCGGGAAGTGGCCGAACTCGCCGAGATCCGGGGCCTGATCGAGGTCCCGGTGATGCTCCGGCTCGCGCGCACCGTGCCCGCCGCCCGCTGGGCCGAGCTGCGCCCGCTCGCCGAGGCCACCGTGCGGGCCGCCTCCTCGGGCTGCCGCGCGACCTACGCGGAGTCCGACCGGTCCTTCCACCGTGCGGTGCTCGCCCTCGCGGGCAACGAGCAGTTGGTGCGCATCGCCGACGATCTGCACCGCCGGGCCCAGTGGCCCCTCGTCGGCGGCCCCGTCTCCCGAGGGCGCGCCGACCTGGTGGCCGACGCCGCCGAACACACCGCGCTGCTGGACGCGTTGATCGCCGAGGACCTGGTGGTCGTCCAGGCGCTGGTACGGGAGCACTTCACCGGCGCGCCCTGAGAACCCCGGTCCCCGTGCCACCGCCGCGGGCGGGCGAAGTGCCCGCCCGCCCGTACGTGGTCAGGCCGTCGCCGCGGGCGGGGACAACTGGTCCGCCAGCCACAGGGGGACGCCCCCCAGCAGCCGGAACAGCCGTCCCGCCTCCGCCCGCAGCCGCGAGGCCTCCGGCTCGGACTCGGCGTCGGCGAGGGACGCCAGCGCCGGGGCCGTACCGACGAGGTACCCCAACTCCTCCCGGATCCGCAGGGATTCGGCGAAGCCGTGCCGCGCCTCCGCCAACTCCCCCTCGCGCAGGGCGATTCCGGCGAGATGCCGCCAGGTGAAGGACAGCAGCAGGGAGTCGTTCTGGGCGGTCGCGCCCGCGTGCGCCCTCCGGTACGCGGCGCGGGCCGCCTGCGGCGCGTGGGCGAGGTTCTCGGCGAGCAGTCCGCGCCGGAAGTCCAGCAGGGCCCTGCCCGGCACACCCGGCGCGAGCAGTGCCGCGGCCCGTCCTAGCGCCGCACGCGCCTCGTCGGCCCGGTCGCGCACCCTCAGCAGGGTTGCGGCGTAGGCGAGTTGACCCCGCTCGCAGGCGGCCGCGCCCCGCTCCTCGTCGCTCTGGGCCAGCGCCTCGGCGGTGCGCAGCGCGTCCTCCGCCTCGGCCCAGCCCTGTTCGGTGTAGAGACAGCGCTCGACCAGGAGCGACGCTCTCTGTAGAGCGGGCCCCGCCGTCAACGGCTGGATCAGCGCCGCCGCGTCGGCCCAGCAGGCGCGCGAGCGCAGCCGCCATACCGCGGTCTGGAGTGGATCGTCCCCTGCAGTCGTTCCGGTACCAGACATGGCGGTATGCGCCACGTTGCCCTCCCCGAGCACACCATTGAGCTGTTGAGTGGTGGCATCTCAGCACGGATCACCGGGCCCGGCCAAGAGGGTAGGTGAAGGATTTCACAAAGTCATTGATCCTGTGCCGTGCCGCCAGGGGCTCCTGGGGTCAGCTCATCCGCAGTGCCAGGAAGAAGTCCAACTTGTCTTCCAGGCGGGAGAGATCACGACTCGTCAACTGCTCGATTCGCCCGACGCGGTAGCGCAGCGTGTTGACGTGGAGGTGCAGACGGGCCGCACAGCGCGTCCAGGAGCCGTCGCAGTCGAGGAACGCCTCCAGGGTCGTAATCAGCTCCGCGCGGTGCCTGCTGTCGTACTCGCGCAGCGGGTCCAGCAGCCGGGCGGTGAAGGCGCGGCGCACGTCGTCCGGGACGAACGGCAGCAGCAGGACGTGCGAGGCCAGCTCCTGGTGCCCGGCCGCGCAGACGCGTCCGGGGCGTGCCGCGGCGACCCGGCGGGCGTGCCGGGCCTCCTCCAGGGCGCCGCGCAGCCCCTCGGCCGAGTGGACGGCCGCGCTGACGCCGATGGTGAGCCGGCCGTCGTCGTTCAGGCCGGCGGACAGCGGCTCCCGTACGGCCGCCAGCAGGGCGTCGGCGTGCAGGCCGGGCTCGGAGCCGTCCTCGTCGGAGGGGACCGCCGGAAGGGGGACGAGCGCGACCGCCTCGCCCCCGGTGTGGGCGACGGCGATCCGGTCGGAGGTCTCGGGTCCCGGCGACAGCGGGTCGACGAGGATCTCCTCCAGCAGCGCTTGGGCGACCGGGCCGCCCTCGATCTCGCCGCCGTCCCACTCGACCCGCGCCACCACGACCTGCCAGTGCGGGGCCGCGCCCAGGCCCGGCAGCAGCACCGGCGCCGCGACCCGCAGCCGGGCCGCGATCTCGCCGGGCGCGGCCCCCGTCTGGACCAGCTCCAGGACCTCCTGCGCGAGCCGTCTGCGCACCGTGCGCGCCGCGTCGCGCCGGTCCCGCTCCACCGCGATCAGCTGGGTGACGCCCTGGAGCAGGTCGAGCCGCTCCTCGGGCCAGTCCCCGGCGTCCGCCTCGACCGCGAGCAGCCAGTCGGAGAGCACCGTCTCGCGGACGTCCCGGAAGGCGCCCGCGGCCCGCCCGGAGGAGCGGACCGGGAAGAGCGAGTACATCGCCGGGCCCACCGTGACCCGGTGCGGTCCCCGGCGCCCGGTGCGGACCGCCGCCAGATGGGCGGCGGCGAGCTCGGCGCGGGTGCCGGCCGGCAGCGCGCCGCCCGCGAGCTTCGAGCCCGCGATGGGCCGTCCGGCGGGCGAGAGGACCCAGGCGCGCAGGTCGAGGTCGGTGCCGAGAAGATCGAGGACCACGTCGGGGCCGCCGCCCGCCGGGCCCGAGGTCATCATGCGCCGGTGCCGCTCGACCACGGCGGCCAGATCCCCGGCGCGCTCGCCGGAGACCTGGCGCACGACGTGCTCGGTGATCGTGGCGAAGGCGACCGACTCGTTCACGGCGAACAGCGGCATGCGGTGCCGGGCGCAGGCCACGACCAGGTCGTCGGGGATGTCGCCGAGCTCCGCCTCGCCCGCGGCCAGGGCCGCGACCCCGGTGCTCGCGAGGATGCGGACGAACGGCTCGGAGTCCTCGGCGTCGTGCCGCCAGGCGAGTCCGGTGAGGACCAGTTCGCCGCCCGAGAGGTAGCGGCTCGGGTCCTTGAGGTCGGTGGTCATCACACCGCGTACGGTGCGGTCGAGCTCGTCCTCGCCGCCGAGCAGCCGCAGGCCCAGCGCGTCCGTGTCGAGCAGTGCGCGCAGCCGCATTTCGTCGCCGCCGTTCTTTGTCTCGAAATCTACGATGGATCAGTGGTGAGGCCCGTCGGCGTCCCGGGGCTCCGCGGAGCTGTCCGCGGGTGCCGGGAACCGGCGGGACCGGCTCCCGGGCCTTCTCCCAAGGGCCGTGTCCCTGTTCGGCAGGGCCGTACCTCTGTTCCCAGAGGACCGGATCTTCGTTTCCGGAGGAAGACGAAGAGGTTGCTGATGACCTCGGTTCATACGAATCTACAAGATGCGCGCGCTGGCCAGCGAACTCCTTCATGGTTTCGGTGACTGACCCTGGTGCCGGACGTCACTGTGTACTGGCCCCACTCCGCTGTTGAGACCTCATGAACGAGCCGAGGACGCCGCACCCGATCTGGCTTGATCAGAACGCCCCACGACACGAATGAAGAGAGCCACTCATGGACTTCCTTCGCCCCGCCAGTTGGGAGGAGGCGCTCGCCGCCAAGGCCGAGCACCCCACCGCTGTGCCGATTGCGGGCGGCACCGATGTGATGGTCGAGATCAACTTCGATCACCGCAGGCCCGAGTACCTCCTCGACCTGAACCGCATCGGAGAGCTGAGCGAGTGGGAGGCCGGCGAGCAGAGCGTGCGCCTGGGCGCCTCCGTCCCGTACACCCGGATCATGGAGAGCCTGCGCCGTGAGCTTCCCGGGCTGGCCCTCGCCTCCCACACGGTGGCCTCGCCGCAGATCCGCAACCGCGGCGGTGTCGGCGGCAACCTCGGCACCGCCTCCCCGGCCGGCGACGCCCACCCCGCCCTCCTCGCGGCCGGCGCAGAGGTCGAGGCCGAGTCGGTGCGCGGTTCGCGGCTGATCCCGATCGACGACTTCTACACCGGCGTGAAGCGCAACGCGCTCGCGCCCGACGAGCTGATCCGCGCCGTCCACGTCAAGAACGCCGACGGACCCCAGCAGTACTCCAAGGTCGGCACCCGCAACGCGATGGTCATCGCGGTGTGCGCCTTCGGACTGGCCCTGCACCCCGAGACCCGTACGGTCCGCACCGGCATCGGCTCGGCCGCGCCCACCCCGGTCCGCGCGAAGACCGCCGAGGAGTTCCTGAACGCGGCGCTCGACGAGGGCGGCTTCTGGGACAACGGAAAGATCATCACCCCCTCGGTGGCGAAGCAGTTCGCCGCGCTGTGCTCCGCCGCCTGCAACCCGATCGACGACGTCCGCGGTACGGCGAGCTACCGCCGCCACGCGGTCGGTGTCATGGCCCGTCGCACGCTGATGTGGACCTGGGAGTCCTACCGCGGCACCGCCGCCCGTACGGAGGGAGTCGCGTAATGCGTGTCAATTTCACCGTCAACGGCCGCAGGCAGGAGGCCGACGACGTCTGGGAGGGCGAGAGCCTCCTGTACGTCCTGCGCGAGCGGCTCGGTCTGCCCGGCTCCAAGAACGCCTGCGAGCAGGGCGAGTGCGGCTCCTGCACCGTCCGCCTGGACGGCGTGCCCGTCTGTTCCTGTCTGGTCGCCGCGGGTCAGGTCGAGGGCCACGAGGTCGTCACCGTCGAGGGGCTCGCCGACTTCGCCAAGCAGCGTGCGGAGCAAGCCGGTTGCGCGACAGGCACGTGCAACGCCGCCGAGGCGAGCGGCATTTCGCTCGACGCGGCCCAGCGCTGGGCCGCCAAGGGCCATGATTCGCAGACCGGTGAGGGCACCGAACTCTCCCCCGTGCAGCAGGCGTTCATCGACGCCGGAGCCGTCCAGTGCGGCTTCTGCACCCCGGGTCTGCTGATCGCGGCGGACGAGATGCTGGAGCGCACCCCGAACCCGTCCGACGCGGACATCCGCGAGGCGCTCTCGGGCAACCTGTGCCGCTGCACCGGCTACGAGAAGATCATGGACGCGGTCCGCCTCGCGGCCGCCCGGCAGTCCGAGGCGGTCTGACCATGGCAACGACCGGCACACCCACGAACATCACACAGGGCTCCGGGACCAAGGGCGGCATCGGCGAGTCCACGCTCCGCCCGGACGGCACCCTCAAGGTCACCGGCGAGTTCGCGTACTCCTCCGACATGTGGCACGAGGACATGCTGTGGGGGCAGATCCTGCGCTCCACGGTCGCGCACGCCGAGATCGTGTCCATCGACACCTCCGAGGCCCTCGCGCAGCCCGGTGTGTACGCCGTCATGACGTACGACGACCTGCCCACCGACGTGCGCAACTACGGCCTGGAGATCCAGGACACCCCGGTCCTCGCGCACGGCAAGGTACGTCACCACGGCGAGCCCGTCGCCATCGTCGCCGCCGACCACCCGGAGACCGCACGCCGCGCCGCCGCCAAGATCAAGGTGGAGTACCGCGAGCTGCCGGTCATCACCGACGAGGCGTCCGCGACCGCGCCCGACGCGGTTCTCGTCCACGAGGGCCGCGACGACCACCACATCGGCCACGTCCCGCACCCGAACATCGTGCACCGCCAGCCGATCGTCCGCGGCGACGCCGAACAGGCTGCGAGGAAGGCCGACTTCGTCGTCCGGGGCGAGTACACCTTCGGCATGCAGGACCAGGCCTTCCTCGGCCCCGAGTCCGGCCTCGCCGTGCCCTCCGAGGACGGCGGCGTCGAGCTGTACATCGCCACCCAGTGGCTGCACTCCGACCTGCGCCAGATCGCCCCGGTCCTCGGCCTGCCCGAGGACAAGGTCCGGATGACCCTCTCCGGGGTCGGCGGCGCGTTCGGCGGCCGCGAGGACCTGTCGATGCAGATCCACGCCTGTCTGCTGGCCCTGCGCACCGGCAAGCCCGTCAAGATCGTCTACAACCGCTTCGAGTCCTTCTTCGGGCACGTCCACCGCCACCCCGCCAAGCTCACCTACGAGCACGGGGCGACCAAGGACGGCAAGTTGACCCACGTCAAGGCACGGATCGTCCTCGACGGCGGCGCGTACGCGTCGGCCTCCCCGGCGGTCGTCGGCAACGCCTCCTCGCTCGGCGTCGGCCCGTACGTCGTCGACGACGTCGACATCGAGGCGATCGCGCTCTACACCAACAACCCGCCCTGCGGCGCCATGCGCGGCTTCGGAGCGGTCCAGGCGTGCTTCGCGTACGAGGCACAGATGGACAAGCTCGCCGACGAGGTGGGCATGGACCGGGTCGCGTTCCGGCAGCTCAACGCGATGGAACAGGGCTCGCTCCTGCCCACCGGCCAGCGCGTCGACTCACCGGCCCCGGTCGCCGAACTCCTGCGCCGCGTCAAGGCGATGCCGCTTCCGCCCGAGCGGCAGTGGCTCTCCGCGGGGGAGGAGCCCGACGTACGGCAGCTGCCCGGCGGTCTGTCCAACACCACGCACGGCGAGAGCGTCGTCCGCGGGATCGGGTACGCCGTCGGTCTCAAGAACGTCGGCTTCTCCGAGGGCTTCGACGACTACTCGACCGCCAGGGTCCGCATGGAGGTCGCCGGCGGTGTGCCAGTCGCCACCGTGCACACCGCGATGGCGGAGGTCGGCCAGGGCGGCGTCACCGTCCACGCGCAGATCGCCCGTACCGAGCTGGGCGTCGCGCAGGTGACCATCCAGCCGGCCGACACCCGGGTGGGCAGCGCCGGTTCGACGTCCGCCTCACGTCAGACGTACGTCACCGGCGGCGCCGTCAAGAACTCCTGCGAGCTGGTCCGCGAGAAGGTCCTGGAGATCGGCCGCCGCAAGTTCGGTACGTACCACCCCGCCTGGGCCACCGCCGAACTCCTCCTGGAGGGCGGCAAGGTCGTCACCGACGGCGGCGAGGTCCTCGCCGATCTCGCCGACGTGCTCGAAGGAGAGAGCGTCGAGGTCGAGGCCGAGTGGCGGCACCGCCCGACGGAACCCTTCGACCTGCGCACCGGGCAGGGCGACGGCCACGTCCAGTACAGCTTCGCCGCTCACCGCGCCGTCGTCGAGGTGGACACCGAACTCGGACTGGTCAAGGTCATCGAACTGGCCTGCGCCCAGGACGTCGGCAAGGCACTCAACCCGCTGTCCGTCATCGGCCAGATCCAGGGTGGCACCACCCAGGGCCTGGGCATCGCGGTCATGGAGGAGATCATCGTCGACCCGAAGACCGCGAAGGTGCGCAACCCCTCCTTCACGGACTACCTGATCCCCACCATCCTCGACACGCCGACCATCCCCGTCGACGTGCTCGAACTCGCCGACGACCACGCCCCGTACGGGCTTCGTGGCGTCGGCGAGGCCCCGACCCTGTCGTCCACCCCGGCCGTCCTCGCGGCGATCCGGAACGCGACGGGTCTGGAGCTCGACCGGACGCCGGTACGCCCCGAACACCTCACGGGGACGGCGTAGGCGCCGGGCAGTTGTCCCCGGGCGGCGCGTGGGACACCTCGTCGCGCCGCCCGGAACACCCGGTAACCGCACCGCTCACGGAACCGGGCAGCAAGCAGCCGCCGGCAGGCAGTCGGCAATCGGCTGTCGGCAGACGGAAGTCACACAGAGAACAGCAAGCGACAACCACCAACCGCATCAGCGTTCTTCGCGTTCGTCCCGGGCCGTCCCCCGGGTCGTGCGGCCGAAGCACCATCCCAAATCCCGCAGTCGCGAACGCGACTGACCAGCCGTCAGGACGGCTGTACGGGTGCCCCTTTGAACCTTGGGAGCAGGCCCACATGACCCAGCAGTCACTGGAGCCGAAGACCACCGCGCAGGACGCGGGCGCGGGCAGCCGCGTTCCGGCGGGACGGTCTTGGCTCGACCGGTACTTCCACATATCCCAGCGGGAGAGTTCGATCGCGCGTGAGGTGCGCGGCGGCATCACCACCTTCATGGCGATGGCGTACATCCTGCTGCTCAACCCCCTCATCCTGTCCGGCAAGGACGTGGCGGGGGACGCGCTCGGCCAGAAGGCCCTGATCACCGCGACCGCGTTCGCGGCGGCCTTCACCACCCTGCTCATGGGCTTCGTCGGCAAGGTGCCGCTCGCCCTCGCCGCCGGACTCTCGGTGTCCGGTGTGCTCTCCTCGCAGGTCGTCCCGCAGATGACCTGGCCGCAGGCCATGGGGATGTGCGTGATGTACGGCGTGGTCATCATGCTCCTGGTCGTCACCGGGCTGCGAGAGATGATCATGAACGCGATCCCGCTGGCGCTCAAGCACGCCATCACCATGGGGATCGGCCTGTTCATCGCGCTGATCGGCCTGGTCAAGGCCGGTTTCGTGCACCAGGGCAAGGCGACCCCCCTCACCCTCGGGTCCACCGGTGAACTCGCCGGCTGGCCGGTGCTGCTCTTCGCGGCGACCCTGCTGCTGATCTTCGCGCTCCAGGCGCGCGGTGTCCCCGGAGCGATCCTCATCGGCATCGTCTCCGGCACGGTTGTCTCGGTCGTCCTCGACGCCACCGGTGTCATCGACCCGGGACAGTGGGCCGGCGGTGCCCCCGAACTGCACGGCAGCGCCGTCTCGATGCCCGACTTCTCGCTCTTCGGCAAGGTCGGGTTCGGCGGCTGGAGCCATGTCGGCGCCATGACGGTCGGCATGATCGTCTTCACTCTGGTGTTGGCCGGGTTCTTCGACGCGATGGCCACGATCATCGGCGTCGGCACCGAGGCCGGACTGGCCGACGACAAGGGCCGGATGCCGGGCCTGTCGAAGGCGCTGTTCATCGACGGCGCGGGCGGCGCGGTCGGCGGAGTGGCAGGAGCCTCCGGCCAGACGGTCTTCGTCGAGTCCGCGACCGGCGTCGGCGAGGGCGCCCGTACGGGCCTCTCCTCCGTCGTCACCGGCCTCTTCTTCGCGGCCTGCCTGTTCTTCACCCCGCTCACGGCGATCGTCCCGGGCGAGATCGCGGCGGCGGCCCTGGTGGTCATCGGCGCCATGATGATGACGAACGCGCGCCACGTCGACTGGGCCGACCGCGCCACCGCCGTCCCGGTCTTCCTGATGGTCGTGATCATGCCGTTCACCTATTCGATCACCGCGGGCGTGGCGGCCGGTGTGATCAGTTACGTCGCCATCAAGATCGCCCAGGGCAGGGCCCGGGAGATCGGGGCCTTCATGTGGGGTCTGACGGCGGTCTTCTTCGTCTACTTCGCGCTTCATCCGATCGAGGGCTGGCTGGGCGTCCGCTGACGCCCGAGCCCCTTCCACGCAACCGTCGTCAAGGAGACCGAGACATGCTGGACATCGCCGAAGAACTGCACCGGTGGGTCGAGCAGGGCCGCGACTTCGCCGTCGCCACCGTGGTGGCGGTCGGCGGCAGCGCGCCCCGCCGGCCCGGCGCCGCGCTCGCCGTCGACTCCGACGGCACGGCGATCGGCTCGGTCTCGGGCGGTTGCGTGGAAGGGGCGGTCTACGACCTGTGCACGCAGGCACTGGAGGACGGCGAGACCGTCCTCGAACGCTTCGGCTACAGCGACGACGACGCCTTCGCGGTAGGTCTGACCTGCGGTGGTGTCATCGACATCCTCGTCACCCCGGTCCGCGCGCGGGACACCGCCCGCCGCACGGTGTTCGCGGCGGCGCTGGCCGCCGCGGCGGGCGGCGAGGCGGCGGCGCTCGCCCGCGTCGTGACCGGGCCCGCCGAGCTGATGGGCCGGGCCCTCCTCGTGCGGTCCGACGGCTCCCACGAGGGCGGCTTCGGCGCCCACCCCGGACTCGACCGTACGGTGGCCGGTGAGGCGGCGGCCCAGCTGGACGCCGGCCGTACCACCACCGTGGAGATCGGAGAGCAGGGCTCTCGTTGTGGAGCACCGCTCACGGTTCTGGTGGAGTCCTCGGTGCCGCCCCCGCGCATGATCGTCTTCGGTGCCGTCGACTTCGCCTCGGCGCTGGTGCGCGTGGGCAAGTTCCTCGGCTACCGGGTCACGGTCTGCGACGCCCGCCCGGTCTTCGCGACGGCGGCCCGCTTCCCGGAGGCGGACGACATCGTCGTGGAGTGGCCCCACCGCTATCTGGAGCGCACGGAGGTCGACTCCCGCACGGTCCTGTGCGTGCTCACCCACGACGCCAAGTTCGACGTCCCGCTGCTGCGGCTCGCGCTGCGGCTGCCGGTGGCGTACGTCGGCGCCATGGGTTCGCGCCGCACCCACCTGGACCGCAACGAACGGCTGCGCGAGGTCGGCGTCACCGAGATCGAGCTGGCCCGTCTCAGGTCGCCGATCGGCCTGGACCTGGGGGCGCGGAGCCCCGAGGAGACGGCCTTGTCGATCGCCGCGGAGATCGTGGCCGACCGGCGCGGAGGAAGCGGCGTCTCCCTCACCGGGGCGCACACCCCCATCCATCACGACACACCCTCGGCCCGGGCACGGCGGATCGGGTCGGTGGCCTGAGACCGGCGTCGGCGCGACCGGGTAGGGCCGGGGGCAGGCGCGGGGCCGTCCTTCGTGGCTTCGTCTCCCGGGTCGGGTTCCGGGGCGTTCCGCGCTTCGTCTCCGGGGCCGGGTTCGGGGTCGTTCCGTTCTTCGTCTCCCGGGTCGGGTTCGGGGCGTTCCGCTGATTTCGGGGACCTTCTTCCGTACCCCGTATTGACGCACGCGCGGCTCTCGGGGAATCTCCTGTGGGAGCGCTCCCGCAAGTCCCTCGTGACCATTGCGACCCCGGAGTCAACCCGTATGAGACGACGCACGCCCACCTGGCTCGCCGCTCTGTCCCTCGGACTGGCCGCCCTCTTCGCCGTACCGCCGGCGCACGCGGCCGAGGCCACCGGCCGCGGACCGTCCCTGTATGTCCCCGAGCCCAACCCCGCGGCGTATCGGCAGGCCTTGGGCCTCGCCCGGGCCGGCCGCCTCCATGACGCGGCGGCCGTCGTGGCGATGGTGAACACCCCGCAGGCCGTGTGGTTCGGCGACGAGACGCCCGCGGAGGTGGAGAAGAAGGTCCACGCGGTGGTGCGCGACGCCGGCCGCGACGGCGCGATTCCCGCGCTGGCGCTGTACGACATCCCCGGCCGGGACTGCTCCAACTACTCGGCGGGCGGGGCCGCGGACACGGCCCAGTACCAGGCGTGGATCGACGCCGTGGCGCGCGGGATCGGGCGCGGCGACGCGATCGTGATCCTCGAACCCGACGCCCTCGCCCTGCTGCCCTCCGACTGCGGCCAGGACGACGCGCAAGGCACGAAGACCGCCGCGCGGTACACCGAGGTCGACTACGCGGTCGACGCCCTGGAGCCGTTGGCCCGGACGCGGGTCTATCTCGACACGGGACACCCGGGCTGGCACGCGGTCAACGACATCGTGCCGCGCCTGATCAAGGGCGGGGTGTCCCGGGCCTCCGGCTTCTACACCAACGCCTCGAACTACAACACCGACGACGCCAACTCCTGGTACGGCAAGCTGATCTCGTCCTGTCTGGCCTACGCCGGCGGCGGCGGTGACGTCGCCGAGTGCCCCAACCAGTGGTGGCCGCGCGCCGACGCGCAGACCTGGCTCGACGCGCACGTGTCGACCCCGCCATCCCGGATGAAGCACTTCGTCACGGACTCCAGCCGCAACGGCCGGGGCACCTGGACCCCGCCGGCGGGCAAGTACACGGACGCGCAGGACTGGTGCAACCCGCCGGACCGGGGTCTCGGCGCCCGCCCCACGCTGCGCACCGGCGACCCGCTCCAGGACGCCCGGCTGTGGATCAAGACGCCCGGTGAGTCGGACGGGCTCTGCCTGCGCGGCACGGCGGGTCCCGAGGATTCCGAGCGCGGCACGGTCGACCCGAAGGCGGGGGACTGGTTCCCGCAACAGGCCCTGGAACTGGCCCGGTTGGCCGAACCGCCGCTTCTCCCGGGGCGCTGACCTGCCTACCGCTCCAGCAACCCGTCCACCGCCCGCCCGAACATCCACCTCGCCGACCACCCCAGCGGGCGGTCGGCGAGGCCGGGCAGGCCGCGCACGCTCAGATCCTCCCGCCAGACCACCCGTGAACCGCCGCCGGCCGCGTGGTGAACCTCGAACTCTGCCCAGCCCGTGACGAACGTGCCGCGCTTGACCAGCCGGCACGTTCCCGGTCCTCCGTCGCCCGGCGGGTGCCAGACGACGACCTCCATCGGGTCGTCGAACGCGAGCGGTCCGAGGCCCGACCGCGCCACGAACAACGTGCCCTCCCGAGTCGGCGCCGGGGTGCGCACGGTGACCCGGGTCAGCGGGACGACGTCCGCGTGCCGGGGCCAGTCGGTCAGGCGCCCCCAGCTCTCGGCGACGGAGTACCGGGACACGCGTTCGAGGACGAAGAGGACCACGTCATGATCGTAGGCGCCGGAAGGCCGCGGAAGCGGAATGGCTGACCCGCCGACCCGCCGACCCGCCGACCCGGCGACCCGGCGACCCGCCGACCCGCCGACCCGGCGACCCAGCGATTCAGTGACCCCGCGACCCGGCGTGCGGCGGTCGACGACCGGCCCGCCGGACCCGGCGTAGGGCGGTCGTCCCTCACGTCACGATCCGGCCGCGTCCTTCGCGTGCTTCCCCTCCTCCGGCCCTCGGCCCGGTCCGTGGCCGGGGCGGTGGACGCCCGCCGTGCGGCCGACCAGCAGGGCCATGGCCAGCAGCCGGCGCCAGTCCAGGGCGGGCTGGACCGAGGGGACGCCCGGACGCTTCTTCGGCACCCGTACGCGCAGCACGCCCGGTTCGACACGGCAGCGGACGGGTGTGGGCAGGAGCATGGCCTCGCCGTCGATGCCCACTTCCAGTTCGCCGCCGTCGGCGGTCACGACCACCTCGCGCGCGGTGAGGACCGACAGGCCGTGCGGCGCCGGGGAGAGCAACAGGGCGGCGGCCTCGACCGCGCTGTCCACCTTGACGCCGAGGACACCGAGCAGCCCCGAGTCCAGCCGCTCGCGCCTGCCCAGGCCCGCCGGATCGTTCGTGCGGTAGGGGTTGTTGCTCACCAGCACCGCCTGGGGCGCGTCGAGCGTCGTGCCGGCCGCGTGGGCGGTCAGCTCGGGCCCGCGCCGACGGGTGAGCAGATCCGGAAGGAGCTCCATGATCGTGCCGATCTTGTCGTCCCGGTAGGCGGGATCCTGGACGACCGCCGCGTACGCGCCGAACGAGGCGTTGTTGACGAACGGGTGCTCCCCGGCGAAGCCGAGGTCCACCCGCAGTTCGACCCCGTTCGTCAGCGCGTCGAGGCAGGTGGCGGGGTCGTCGCGGTCGAGGCCGAGGTCCAGGGCGAAGTGGTTCCGGGTGCCGGCCGAGACGACGAGGAAGGGCAGCCCGTGTTCGGCGGCGACGGCCGCGACGAGCGCCTGTGTCCCGTCCCCGCCCGCCACGCCCAGCAGATCCGCTCCGTCCGCCACCGCCCGCCGGGCCAGCTCGGTGACGTCCTGGTGCTGCTCCGGGTCGAGCAGCACGACACGGGCGCCGAGCCGTTCGGCCTTCGCCACGAGACCGAACCGCTCCACCTTGCCGCCGCCCGACCGGGGGTTCATGAGGATGAACGGCCGCCGCGGCGGCGGGGTGCGGTGCTCCTTCATCGGCCGGACACGGCCGCGCGCGCTGCGCAGGGCGTACCGGCCGCACCACACGGCGGTGATCCACAGCACGGGGGACAGCAGCAGGGTCCACAGCAGCGTGACCGCGAGGACCACGATGACGGCGAGGGGGAGGACGATCGCGAGCGCGCCCGCGATCCAGCGCACCGGGCCCCGCCGGGTCAGCGTCCACCACAGGGCCGCCGCCGCGACGGCCATGGTGGCGAGGGCGGCCAGCAGGAGCAGGAAGCCGCGTACGCCGCCGAAGACGAGGGGCAGTGCCACGGCGAGCGCCGCCGATACCAGCGCGGCCCTCGCCGCCCACCGTTCGCGGGCCGGCGGCCCCGTCTGCGCGCTCATCGCTCCTCCACCGGTCGGTCCGTCGAGCACCGACGCCCGCCGTGAGAGGGGCGCCGCCGTGCTGGTCACGCGAACCGGATGCCCGTACGGCGGGCGTCCATGTCCGACGCGCCAGGACAGCCTTTTTGTGACGGGACATCCCTTATGGGGTCACGCTGTCACGAGCGGGGCTCCGGCACCACGAGGCGGCCTGTGTCACGGCCCGATTCCTGCCCCGGCACCCCTCCGCCTCAGCCCGGTACCTGCCCCGGCCCCCTTCGGCTCAGCCCGATTCCTGCCCCGGTCCCCTCCGCCTCAGCCCGGTACCGCCTCCGCCTGGCCGCCCGAGGGTCAACCGGCCGGCCGGTTCACCGCCCTGCACCCCCACGCCTCACCGCCGAGACTCCGGCCGCCTCACCGCCAGGAGCCGGGCGGATTCACCGTCCGGAGTCGGGCCGACCGGCGGGATCCGCCCGCCGTGCCGAAGGGCCGGGGCGGGTGCGTGCCTCCGGCGGGATCAGCGCGCCGTGTCCGGCCCCGCACACGACCGCCGCGCGCACCGGCTCGCCGCAGTCAGCGTGCACGACCTCCAGCGGCGGCCCCTCGGGATCCGCGGTGTAGCGGTCGCCCCACTGCTTGAGGGCGATCATGACGGGCCACAGCTCCCAGCCCTTGCGGGTGAGCCGGTACTCGTGACGGGTACGGCTGCCGGGCTCGCTGTACGGCACGGAGTCCAGGATCCCGGCCGCGACCAGCTTCCGCAGCCGGTCCGCCAGCACGCTGTCGGAGAGCCCGACATGGCGCCGGAAGTCGTCGAAGCGCCGTACGCCGTTCATCGCGTCCCGCAGGACCAGCATCGACCACTTCTCGCCGATCAGGTCGAGCGTCCGCTGGACCGTGCAGTTCTCGGTACTCGTGTCGAGCCACGTCATGGGTGCCATCGTAGGCTGACTGTGAGATTGACAGCCAGGGGCCTGGCTGGCTAACTTCGAAAAACAGAGTCAGAAGTCGAGCAGGGAGAGTGGAAGAGTCATGGGCAGGTCTCGTACGTACGACTGGGAGGACCCGGCCGTCTCCGCGACCGCCGTCGCCCGGTACAGCGGCCTCGAATTCCTCCGTGAGATGCAGGCCGGACGGCTCCCCGCGCCGCCCATCTCCGCGACCGTCGGCATGACGCTCGACGAGGTCGAGCACGGCCGGGTGGTCTTCACGCTGGTGCCGGGGGAGGAGCACTACAACCCCATCGGAAGCGTCCACGGCGGCATCTACGCCACCCTGCTGGACTCCGCCGCGGGCTGCGCCGTGCAGTCCGTGCTGCCCCGGGGCACCGGGTACACCTCGCTCGACCTGAACGTGAAGTTCCTGCGGCCGGTCACCGTGGACACCGGCAGGATCCGCGCGGTCGGCACCGTCCTCAACAGCGGCCGCCGTACGGCTCTCGCGCAGGCGGAGCTCTTCGACGCCCGCGACCGGCTGCTCGCCCACACCACCAGCAGCTGCCTGCTGTTCTCCGTCTGAACCGGGCCGCGGGTTGCACCGGGCCGCGCGGCGGCCCCGGGGATAGCGTTGCGGCCCATGAGGATCAGCCTGCCGAGTCTGCCCCTGGACGCCGTGCCGCGCCTGATCGTCGCGCTGAGCTTCGGCGCCCTGGTCGGTCTGGCCGTCGGACTCTCCAACGATGTCTTCCTCGGCCTGTTGTCCGGGATCGCCGCGACCGAACTGTTCTTCGTCCTGGCCGGCTGGGTGGTGCTGTGGCCGATGACGGCCGTGGCCACCCGCGACAACGCGCGGCGTGAGGACTTCCGTCCCCTGACCGACGAACTCGTGGTGGTCGCGGTCGCCCTGTGCGGGCTGTGCGCCATCGTGCTGCTGCTCCTGCGCGGCGGCCGGTCCGACCACGGCCACGCGGCGGCGGTCACCGCCCTGTGCGGGGTGTTCCTGGCCTGGGCCGCCCTGCACCTGATGTACGCCACCCGCTACGCCTACGTGTACTACGACACGAACGGCGGCATCGACTTCAACACGGACGACCCGCCCGCGTACCGCGACTTCTTCTACTTCAGCTACAACCTCGGGATGACCTACCAGGTCTCCGACACGGGCGTGTCGGATTCGAGGATCCGCTCGATCGTGCTGCGGCACTGCCTCCTGTCGTACGTGTTCGGCACCAGCATTCTCGCCACGGCCATCAACGTCGTCGTCCGACTCGTGAGCGGCTGACGCTGCCGCGGACGCGAGCCGTTCTGGTGCGGTTTGCCCCGGCACGCAGCAGGATGGGGAGAGGAAACGACCGGTCCGTGCGTGACGGACACCTCCGCGCCCCACGAGGAGGCCGACCCTTGGCCGAGCCACAGGCTGTGCTCTCCCGACCGGCCACGGCCACCGTGTTCCTCGTGGTCTCCGTTTCGCCGGGGCACGAGGACACGGTCCGCGGTCTGCTGGAGGACGTTTCCGGACTGCGGCGCTCCGTCTCCTTCCGGGCGCCCGACGACGACCTCGGCTGTGTCGTCGGCATCGGATCGGCGGCCTGGGACCGGATGTTCAGCGGCCCCCGGCCCCAGGAACTGCACCCTTTCGTGGAGTTGGCGGGAAGGCGCCACCGCGCCCCGTCCACGCCGGGAGACCTCCTGTTCCACCTCCGGGCCCGCAGGAAGGACCTCTGCTTCGAACTCGCCCGGCTGATCATGGAACGGCTGGACGGCGCCGTCACGGTCGTCGACGAGGTCCATGGGTTCAAGTACTTCGACGACCGCGACCTGCTCGGCTTCGTCGACGGGAGCGAGAACCCCGAAGGCCCCGCGGCCGCCGACGCCGTGCTCATCGGCGACGAGGACCCCGCCTTCGCGGGCGGCAGCTACGTGATCGTCCAGAAGTATCTGCACGACCTGCGGACCTGGAACGCGCTGCCGTCGGACGAGCAGGAGCGGGTCATCGGGCGCACGAAGCTCGCCAACACCGAACTCCCCGACGACGTCAAACCGGCCGACTCCCACGTCGCCCTGAACACAGTCATCGACGAGGACGGCGACGAACGCAAGATCGTGCGCGAGAACATGCCCTTCGGCACCCTGGGCGCCGGCGAGTTCGGCACCTTCTTCATCGGCTACGCCCGCAGCCCCGAGGTGACCGAGCAGATGCTGCGCAACATGTTCCTCGGAGACGACCGGGCCTCGCACGACCGCATCCTCGACTTCTCGACCGCGATCACCGGATGCCTCTTCCACGTGCCGCCCGCTGGCTTCCTCGACGACCTCCCCGCAGCCCCCGGCGAGCGGGAGGCGGACGAGCCCGCGACGGACCCCGGCGCCGTGGCCGCCGACCGCCCGGCGGCGGACGGCTCACTGGGGATCGGCAGCCTCAAAGGAGTCCGAACATGACGACCGCACCCGACGCCACCACCGCCGGGACCGGCAACCTGCACCGCGAACTCGCACCCGTCACGCCCGCCGCGTGGAACGAGATCGAGGACGAGGCCCGCCGCACGTTCCGGCGCAATCTCGCCGGCCGCCGGGTCGTGGACGTCTCGGGCCCCGACGGCCCCGCGCTCGCCGCCGTGGGCACCGGCCATCTGTCCGGCATCGACGGGCCGTCACCCGGTGTCGCGGCCCGGCTGCGCCAGGTCCAGCCCCTGGTCGAACTGACCGTGCCGTTCCGGGTGAGCCGTGACGCCGTCGACGACGTGGACCGGGGCGCCAAGGACTCCGACTGGCAGCCGGTCAAGGACGCCGCCCGCACCATGGCGTTCGCCGAGGACCAGACCGTCTTCAACGGATACACGGCGGCCCGTGTCGACGGTCTCCGCGCCCGTACCTCCAATCCCGTGCTCCGTCTTCCCGCGGAGCCGCGCGACTTCCCCGACGCCGTCAGCCATGCCCTGAGGCACCCTGCGGCTGGCAGGTGTGCAGGGCCCGTACGCGCTGCTGCTGGGCGCGGAGGCGTACACGGCGGTCAGCGAGACCTCCGACCACGGCTATCCCGTCGCCGCCCACCTCGGCCGGCTGCTCGACGGCCGGCTGATCTGGGCGCCCGCCGTGGAGGGGGCCTTCCTGCTCACCACCCGGGGCGGTGACTACGAACTGCGCCTCGGCGAGGATCTCGCCATCGGCTACACGTCCCATGACGCCACCGGCATCGACCTGTACTTCCGCCAGACCCTGACGTTCCTCGTCCACACGGACGAGGCCGTGGTGGCACTCGACCCGTGGACCGAATCGAGCGGGGACTAGCTGGGACCGGTCGGGACCGGTCGGGACCGGTCGGGACCAACGGGGGACCGGTGCCGCAGCAGGCGGCAGGTCGGCGGACGGACAGGGGCACCGACGGCGGACGGACAGGGGCTGGAACGACGGACGGACAGGGGCTCGGACGGCGGACGGACAGGGACTCGGACGGTGGCACGGTCCGACCCGCCCGGTGCGCGGGCCTTCCCCGGGCAGGGCGGCGCTTCCGGCGGGTCCGTGTCCCGGGCCGTACCTGTTTTCCGGGCCGTCCCCGTTTTCCGGTGTCCGTCAACGCGCCCTTCCCTTCGGTGAGTTCCGTCTTCGCCGCGGGGAAATCGCAGGCCAGGGCCTTCGGGGCGCGGGAGCCCGCTCCGGTTGCGGAGCAATAGGCGCCGCGAAATGGTGGAAAGGACTCATCGCCGCACCGGGAGCTGTCCATGTCGATGTCGTCCTACGGTTTCGGCTCGTCCGACCCCTTCGGTGAACTGCTGAACCGCTTCTTCGGGATGTCACCCGCCTCCTCTCCGCCGGCGGTGCAGCGGGTGCCCATCGGCCGGCTGCTGACGGAGTCCTCGCAGGAACTGCTGAACCTGGCCGCGCGGCGGGCCCAGCAGGACGGGACGTCGGACCTCGACACGGAGCACCTCTTGTGGGCCGCCACGAAGGTGGAGCCCTCGCGCTCGCTGCTGGCCCGCGCGGAGCTGGACCCCGACGCCCTCGCCGCCCAGCTGGCCGAGGTCCTCCCCCGGGAGAGCAGCGAACCGTCCTCGGAGCCGGGCCTGACCCCGGCGGCCAAGCGGACCCTCGCCGCCGCGTACGCCCGCTCCCGGGCGGCCGGTGTGTCCTACATCGGTCCCGAGCACATCCTCGCCGCCCTGCTGGGCGACGCCGACACCGGCGCCGCCCGGCTCCTGCGCGCCGACGGGCAGGACGCGCAGAAGCTGGCGGGTCTCACGGAACGGACGGCCCGTCCCGAAAGCCGTTCCGCCGAGCCCGACAAGCCCGCCACGACCCTCGACGAGTTCGGGCGGGACCTGACGGAGGAGGCGAAGGCCGGCAGGCTCGACCCGGTCGTCGGACGTGCCGAGCAGATCGAGCAGACCATCGAGATCCTCTCGCGACGCTCCAAGAACAACCCCGTGCTCATCGGCGAGCCGGGTGTCGGCAAGACCGCGATCGTCGAAGGACTCGCGCAGCGCATCGTCTCCGGTGACGTCCCGGACACGCTCAAGGGCAAGCGTGTCGTCTCGCTCGATCTGTCCGGCATGGTGGCGGGCGCCCAGTACCGAGGACAGTTCGAGGAGCGGCTGAAGAAGGTCATCGAGGACGTCCAGGCGTCGGACGGAGAGATCGTCCTCTTCATCGACGAACTGCACACGGTCGTCGGCGCGGGCGCGACGGGCGAGGGCTCGATGGACGCGGGCAACATGCTCAAACCCGCTCTGGCCCGCGGAGAACTTCACGTCGTGGGTGCGACGACCATCGACGAGTACCGCAAGTACGTCGAGAAGGACGCCGCGCTCGAACGGCGCTTCCAGCCGGTGCTGGTCCCGGAGCCGACGGTCGAGGAGACCGTACAGATCCTGGAGGGTCTGCGGGACGCGTACGAGGCGCACCACCAGGTCCGCTTCGCCGACGGCGCCCTGGCCGCGGCGGCGGAACTGTCCGACCGCTACATCAGCGACCGGTTCCTGCCCGACAAGGCGATCGACGTGATGGACCAGGCGGGTGCCCGGGTACGCCTGCGCGGCGCGAGCCGCTCGACCGAGGTCGCCGAACGCGAGGACCGCATCGCGAAACTGCGCCGTGAACGCGATCAGGCCGTGGCCGCCGAGGACTTCGAGCGGGCGGGACAGCTGAAGGGACGCATCGCCGAGGCGGAGGGCGAGCTCGCGGGCATCGAGGAGCGGCGCGCCGGTGTCGTCTCGGTGACCGCCCGTGACATCGCGGACGTCGTCTCCCGGCGCACCGGCATCCCGGTGTCCCAACTCACCGCCGGCGAGAAGGAGAAGCTCCTGAAGCTGGAGGACGAGATGCACTCCCGGATCGTCGGCCAGGACGAGGCGGTCACCGCCGTCTCGCAGGCCGTACGCCGGAACAGGGCGGGCATGGGCGACCCGAACCGTCCCGTGGGTTCCTTCCTCTTCCTCGGCCCCACCGGTGTGGGAAAGACGGAGCTGGCCAAGACCCTCGCCGAGCAGCTGTTCGGCGACGAGAAGCGCATGATCCGCTTCGACATGAGCGAGTTCCAGGAGAAGCACACGGTCGCCCGTCTCGTCGGCGCGCCTCCCGGATACGTCGGGTACGACGAGGCGGGGCAGTTGACCGAGAAGGTCCGCCGGCAGCCGTACAGCGTCGTCCTGTTCGACGAGGTGGAGAAGGCGCACCCCGATGTCTTCAACACGCTGCTCCAGATCCTGGACGACGGCCGCCTGACGGACGGGCAGGGCCGCACGGTCGACTTCCGGCACTGCGTCGTGATCATGACCTCCAACATCGGCGCGCACCGGATCCTGGACCACAAGGGCGATGCGTCCGAGCTCAAGGACGTGTTGATGGAAGAGCTGCGGACCCGGTTCCTGCCCGAGTTCCTCAACCGCATCGACGACATCATCATCTTCCACGGACTGAAGGAGGACGATCTCGCGCAGATCGTCGAGCACCTCCTCGGCCGGAGCGAACGCCGGGTGCACGCGCAGGGCATGAGGCTGGAGGTGACCGGGGCGGCCAAGAAGCTGCTGCTCGCCCACGGTCATCAACCCGAGTTCGGCGCCCGCCCGTTGAGGCGCACGATCCAGAGGGAACTCGACAACGGCATCGCCGAGCTCCTGCTCGGCGGCGAGGCCGAACCGGGCGACACGATCGTCGCCGACGACCGGGACGGCTCGGTGCGGTGCACCGTGCGCAAGGGTGCTCCGGCCGGCAGTGCCCCCGCCGACAGCGCCTCGGGCGAGGACACTTCGGGCGAGGGCGCCTCGGGCCACGACGCGGAGGCGGTGCGGGCGGGCTGAGCGTCCGCCGACGACACACGTAACGAGTATCGGCGCACGACGAAGGACGGGACGGAGGACTCCTGACACCGAGGACCTGCCCGGGCGCGCGAGACGCCGGGTAGTCGTTTGAGGAGGCTGCGCATGACGCACCACAAGTCCAACCGGGCTGTCGAAGGCGATCCGGAGCACGCCCACAACAGGGGAATGCCCCTGCGGTGCGACGACGACGAACTCCAGGCACGTACGGTCCGCGAGCGGCGGGAAGCCGGTCTGGCCGTGGGGCCCATGGACGATCCCGAAGCCGCCTACCGGCGGGAACGCGTGGATATCGACCTGGAGGTGAGGTCCGGCCGGATCCCGACGGGCGACTTCACCCGGCGGACCCGAGCCCCCTACCCGCCCTCCAGCTACGGGGACTGAACTCACCCCGGGAAACGCCCCCGTGGGACTCCGGGGAGCGGAGAGGTCCTAGTGGCACAGGGAGACCACTACCGCGCTCCGGGGTCCTTCGGGTGCCTGGAAGCTCACGGTGTCTCCTGAGCGGCGGCCGAGGAGAGCGCGCCCGAGCGGGCTGTCGGCCGTGACGAGCGTCCGGTCCAGCACCGCGGCGCCCCCGCCGATCTGAACGGTGTCCGTCGTGCCGTCCTCGAACCTTGCTCCAGTGCCTGCCGGGCAGCCTCGCTGATCGGTGCCGGTTCGCTGGACATGCCTGCTCCTCGGTGTACGAGAGTTGAGTGTTGAGAGCCGAATCGGATCAGTATCGGCATATCTACGATCTTTCATACGTTGATGTGCCCTATCGCGGTGATATGTGATCTGTGGAATCGTGGAGGACCGGAGTGCGGGACGCCTCGTGCCGTCCCCCCAGTGAGGGAGGTCCCCATGTCCTCGAAGCGACGCCGGAAGAAGAAGGGCCGCCGCAAGCACGCCGCGAACCACGGACGACGACCCCAGTGCTAGCGCCGCGACAGCCAACGGCTCGGTGAGACTCTTGAACGCATCCCAGGACGGCCGGGACGGGCGGGAACCCCATGTGGGCCCCGACCCGCGGGGCGAACCCGAATTCCGCCCCTACCACCACCCGGCCGCCGGCTGGGGTGCGGCCAAGAGCGTGAGCCGGTTCCTGGTCCGCGAACGCGCCCTCGTGGACGGCCCGCGCGCGATCATGCGCATGAACCACGAGAACACGGGCTTCGACTGCCCGGGATGCGCCTGGCCGGACGACACCAAGGGCCTGCACCTGGACATCTGCGAGAACGGCATCAAGCACGTCACCTGGGAGATGACGGGCAAGCGGGTCGGCCGCGAGTTCTTCGCCGCGCACTCGGTGACCGAGCTGTCCGGCTGGAGCGACTACGACCTGGAGGACCAGGGCCGGCTGACCGAACCGATGGTCTACGACCGGGAGTCGGACCACTACGTGCCGATCAGCTGGCGCGACGCCTTCGAACTCGCCGGACGCACCCTGCGCGAACTCGACGATCCCGGCCGGGCCTCCTTCTACACCTCGGGCCGCCTGGGCAACGAGGCCACGTTCCTCTACCAGTTGCTGGCCCGCGAACTGGGCACCAACAACCTGCCCGACTGCTCGAACATGTGCCACGAGGCCAGCGGCCGGGGCCTGACGGCATCGCTCGGCACCGGCAAGGGGACCGCCGACCTCAAGGACTGGGAGACCACGGACGCCCTGTTCATCATGGGCGTCAACGCGGCCTCCAACGCGCCCAGAATGCTCACCGCACTGGCCGAGGCCTACCATCGCGGCGCTCAGATCGTGCACATCAACCCCCTGGTCGAGGCGGCCGCCACCCGGACCATCGTCCCCCACGACTTCACGGACATGGCCGTCCTGAAGTCCACCCGGACCAGCACCCTGAACCTCCAGCCGCGCATCGGCGGCGACATGGCGCTGATACGGGGGATGGCCAAGGCGATCCTGGAGCAGTCCAGAACCGATCCCAAGGCCCTGGACCAGGAGTTCATCGACCGTCATACGGCGTACTTCGACAAGTACCGCGCGGTGTGCGAGGCCACCTCCTGGGACGCGATCGAGCTCCAGTCCGGGATCGGCCGGGACGGCCTCCTCGAGGCGGCCCGGGTCTACCGCGACGCCGACCGCTCCATCTTCAGCTGGTGTCTCGGCGTCACCCAGCACGAACACGGCGTCGACACCGTGCGGGAGATCGTCAACCTCCTTCTGCTGCGCGGGAATCTGGGCCGCGAGGGCGCCGGTCCCTCGCCGGTGCGCGGCCACAGCAACGTCCAGGGAAACCGGACGTGCGGCATCGACCACCGGCCGGGCGAGGTGTTCCTCGACCGGCTCGCCGAGGTCTGCGGGATCGACCCGCCCCGCGAGCACGGCATGGACACCGTCGCCACCATCCGGGCCATGCACCGCGGCGATGTGAAGGTGTTCGTCGGCATGGGCGGCAACTTCGCCCTCGCCGCGCCCGACACCCCGTACACCTACGCGGCCCTGCGCAACTGCGATCTCACGGTCCAGGTGAGCACCAAGCTCAACCGCAGCCACCTCGTGCACGGCCGCCGGGCGCTCATCCTCCCGTGTCTGGGCCGGACCGAGAAGGACCATCAGCGCGGCGGCGTCCAGAGCACCTCGGTCGAGGACTCGATGAGCATGGTCCACTTGTCCGTCGGCATGAAGCGCCCCGCCTCGAAGCACCTGCTGTCCGAGCCCGCCGTCATCGCGGGCATCGCGCGCGCCGCCCTCCCGGACAGCGCCACCCCGTGGGAGTGGTACGTCGAGGACTACGACCGCATCCGCGACACGATGGCCCGGGTCCTCGACGGCTTCGAGGACTGCAACCGCCGCGTGCGCCTGCCGCTCGGGTTCCGTATCAAACAGCCCGCCCGTGAACTGGTCTTCCTCACTCCGTCGGGCCTCGCCGAGTTCTCCGCGGCCCCCCTGCCCGACGTGGTCCCCGCCCCCGGCACCCTGGCGCTCGGCACCATGCGTTCCCACGACCAGTGGAACACCACGATCTACTCGGACAACGACCGCTACCGGGGCATCAAGAACCTGCGCACGCTGGTCTTCATGAACGAGGACGACATGCGGGAGCGGGGCATCTGCGAGTTCACCCCGGTCGACATCGTCAGCACGGCCAAGGACGGCAGCCACCGCGGACTCGACGGCTATCTGGCCGTCCCGTACGACATCCCCCGCGGCTGCGCGGCCGGCTACATGCCGGAGATGAACGTCCTCTGCGCGATCGGCGACTACAGCCTCCAGAGCGACCAGCCGTTGATGAAACACCTCAACGTCACTGTCTCGCCGTCGAGTTGAGATTTCGCGAAGTGTTGACCCGCGGACCGGCCGCGGGCGGTGTCCCGCGACGGCTTCCTTGGTTAGGGTGACAAAGGCTCGCGCTCGGGCCAAGTCGGACACAACGGGGGTGTGTCAGTGGGGAGTTGGCGTCATGCGGAAGCCGCCGTGACACCCCCGGCGCTGCGCGCGTGGCTCGGGCTCGTCGCCGTCCTCGCCGCGCTGGTGGTTCTCGTGCTCGGGTTCCTGTACGCCGGTGACAGCACGCCCGGCCCATGGGACGCGCGCCTCGGGACGGAGGCGTACGGTGTGGGGCCGCCGTGGCGGAACGTCGCCCGGGCCCTGGACTTCCTGGGGGAGCCGGTGGGCTCGGTGACGCTGGTCGCGGCCCTCGTCACGGGATGCCTGCTTCTGCGGCGTGCTCGCGCGGCGGCGCTTCTCGTCGCCGGCCCCGCGGCGGCCGTGGGAACGGCGACCCTGCTCAAGTCCCTGGTGGGCCGCACCATCCACGGCCCGGACAACCTGTCCTACCCGAGCGGGCACACCGCCTTCGCCACCACGATCGCCCTCGTGGCGGCGCTGACGGCGGCCGGCCGCCCCGGCCTCGGCAGGACGGCGGGCCTGTCACTCGTGCTCGCCGCGGCGGCTCTCGCCGGGGCCGCCATGGGCTGGGCGGAGGTCGCCCTGGGCGCGCACTACCCGACCGACGCCCTCGGCGGCTGGTGCACCGCGCTGGCGGTGACACCGGCGACCGCGTGGCTGATCGACCGGACGGCCGACCGGCGGGTCGAACGACCGTCGGACCGGCCGTCGGACCGGACTGCCGAGCGAATGGCCGACGCGGGCCGCCGGGAACACCGCTGATGTCACGTCCTGTCAGGTCACGCCGAGCGGCGGAACACGGGCTTCACCGGCCGTCCGGCCATCCAGGGCGTGGGGTCGGCGGCGTCCAGTGCCTTGCGGTACACCGCGCAGGCCTGGGCCACCACATCGACGGTCTGATCGATGTCCGCCTCGTCGAGCGCGCTGCTCACCACGAACGAGGGGGCCAGTACCCCGCCCGCGAGAAGCCGGCGCAGGAACAGGGTGCGGTACTCCTGCGACGGCCGCCCGTTCTCGTCGAGAGTGGCGAAGACCAGGTTGCTGGCCCGGCCCCGGACGACGATGTGGTCGCCGACGCCCATGGTGGCCGCGGCGTCGCGCACACCGGCGGCCAGCCGCTCGCCGAGGGTGTGCAGCCGAGCCGTGACACCCTCCTCGACATAGGTGGTGAGCACGGCCATCGCGGCCGCCAGGGAGTGCGTCTCCGCACCGTGCGTGGTGGACAGCAGGAACACCCGGTCGCCGGAGTGACGCAGCCCGCCCAGCTCCATGAACTCGCGGCGCCCGGCCAGCGCGGAGACGGCGAACCCGTTGCCCAGCGCCTTGCCGAACGTGGAGAGGTCGGGCACGACGCCGTACAGGCCCTGGGCACCCGCTTCGGACCAGCGGAATCCGGTGATCATCTCGTCGAAGACCAGGACGCAGCCGTGCCGGTCCGCCAGCTCCCGCAGACCGGCGAGATAGCCGGGCGGCGGCTCGGTGTGGGTGGCGGGTTCGAGGATCAGACAGGCGATCTCGTCCGGGTACCGGGTGAGCAGCTCCTCGGTGGCGGCCAGGTCGCCGTAGGGGAACGTCACGGTCAGTTCGTTGGTCGCCGCCGGGATGCCGGCGGACATCGGCGTGGTGCCGATGAACCAGTCGTCGACGGAGAAGAACGGATGGTCGGCGCACAGGGCCACCCGAGGGCGCCCGGTGGCGGCGCGGGCGAGACGCACCGCGGCGGTGGTGGCGTCGGATCCGTTCTTGGCGAACTTCACCATGTCGGCGGTCGGCACCGTGGCCAGGAAGCGTTCCGCGGCCTCGACCTCCAGGATGGAGGGCCGGACGAAGTTGCTGCCGCGGTCCAGTTCCCGCCGTACCGCCTCGATCACGCGCGGGTGGGCGTGACCGAGGCTGACCGACCGCAGACCGGAGCCGTACTCGATGTAGCGGTTGCCGTCGACGTCCCACACGTGGGCACCGCTGCCGTGGCTGATGACCGGGGCCAGGTTGTCGGGGTACTGGTCGTCGCCCTTGGCGTACGTGTGCGCGCCACCGGGGATCATGGCGTGCAGTCGCTCGTTCGCCCTGCGCGAGCGGGGCAGTTTGAGCTCTTCGGTGTCCACGCGGACCTCAACTCTCTTCGTGCTTCAGGACTTCGGCGAGGCTCGGTGCCTCCCGGTCCCGTTGGGACATCGATGTGACCGGCAGCGGCCAGGGAACGGCGAGCTCCGGATCGTCGAAGGCGATCGTCACGTCCTCGGCCGGATCGTGCGGACGGTCGATCCGGTACGAGGTGTCGGCGGTTTCGGTCAGCGCCTGGAAGCCGTGCGCGCACCCCGCCGGGATGTACAGGGTCACCTGTGTCTCGCCGGACAGCTCGAAGGTGGCCACGTTGCGGTACGTGGGCGAGTCCGGCCGCAGGTCCACGACGACGTCGAAGATCCTGCCGTACGAGCAGCGCACGAGCTTGGCCTCGCCCGCGCCGGAGCGCAGGTGCAGGCCGCGCAGCACGCCCCCGGCCGAGCGGGAGAGGCTGTCCTGGATGAACGCGCCCGGGTCGAGGCCCACCGAGCGGACCACGTCGGTGTCGAAGGTGCGGCAGAAGAAGCCGCGCTCGTCGGCGTACGGCGTCGGCTCGAACAGGAACGCACCGGCGATCGCCGGGACCTCGGTCGCTTTCATGGAGTCTCCCGCGGGGCGTGGGCGTGGGCATGGTCGGCCGTCGGGAACAGGGCCGCTGTCAGGGCGGTGAACTGCCGGTCGAGGAGCCGGACGGCGTCCTGGTTCCGCTCGGTGAGGGTCAGCCGGACGTCCGCCGCGTTCCTCTCCAGCGTCCGGAACTGTTCGAGCAGCCGGTCGGTGTCGACCTCGCGAGCCGGGTGGCAGTACGCGGCGAGCCCCATCCGGGCCATGAGCGCGTCGCTCTTCGCCGCGTAGCTGAGCGCGATCGTCGGAGTGCCGGCCTTCAGCGCGCAGATGAGGTTGTGGTACCGGGTCGCCACCACGCTGTCGGCGGCCGCCATCTCCTTCATCACATCGGCCAGCGAGGCCGCCTCGGCCACGGTGACCAGCGGCGAGTCCACCGCGCCGAGGATCGCCTCGACCACCGAGGCGTCGACGTCGTCCCCGGTGACCAGCCGGACCTGCCTGCCGTCCTCGACCAGAGCGCGGACGAACCCGGTGGTCCCGTCGAGATAGCGCCGGTGGATCTCCTCGGCCCGGGCGCGGTCGTCGTCACTGCCGTGGAAGGCCATGACGCCGACGCAGACGCGGCCCGGCGGGTCCAAGGACGGGCTCGCCTGCGGTGCCGGCAGGGAGAACGCGACGTCCGGGTAGACCTCGTCGCGCGCGGTGTCCACGCCCATCGCCCTCATCGCGTCGCGGGACGGCGCGTCCCGGTACGACCGGTACGCGGCCAGCCGCCCGGACCAGCGCACCAGCGTCCGGGTCGCCCGATTGCCGATCGGGGCGGCGCCGACGCCGACCAGCGCGACCCGGGTGCCGAACAGCCGGCCGGCCGCGCAGAGCAGGAACAGCGAGTACGGGAAGCCCCACGGCCGCATCGGCAGCGTGGCCTCCAGGACACCCATGCCCGGGACGATCACCACGTCGTGCCCGCGCACCCAGGCAGCGGTACGGAAGACGTCGACGAGCTTGCCAAGCCCCTTTCCCACGACCGCGCCCGCGCGTGAGGCGGTCCGGTACTCCCCGCGGTACCAGTGCAGCCGCGTCGCGGGGATCCCGTACCGGGCCGTCACCGCCTCGGGGCCGCCGCACAGCGCGTCCACGGACACCTCCGGGTGCCTGTCCCGCAGATATCCGAGCACGGCCTCCAGCGACCCGTCGTTGCCGAGGTTGCCGGAGCCGAGCAGGCCGAACACCCCGGCGCGCACCTGAGTCCCGTTCGCGGGCGTCATGGCCGCCGCCCCTCACGGCCGGCGACCAGGGCGTCGACGGACACGGTGAGCAGGTCCGGGTCGACCGGGGCGCGGTCCTCGACCCGCTCGCCGGCGCCCGGCCGGACCCGGCTGGTCATCCACGCGGCCAGGTGGCGGTAGCACTCGCGCCGGTCGGCCGGGGACAGCGGCGCCCGCCGGATCGCCGAGACGAAGCCCCAGACGTACTCGGCGAGCAGCCGGGGCGTCGGGTGCAGCGCGCCCGCCCGGCGCGGGTCCAGGTTGACGCACCGGGAGCGCTTGCTCGGGTTCGCCCGCTCGGCGCGGGTCGGGTGGTCGCGGCGGAAGTACAGCAGTTCCGGCACCTGGTGGAAGGGCCCGTGCAGGGTGATCTCGGCGACGTAGGTGCGGTCCGCGTGGTGGTAGCTGTCCATCGCCTTCACCCGGCGCAGCCGCTCGGTCCGGAACACCCCGTAGAAGTCGTCGCCGCCGGGCTCGAACAGCAGACTGCGGAAGCGCTCCGGCGCGTGCGGCGAGTCGGTGGCGAGCACGTACTCGTACGGGACCTTCACCTGGCCGTCGCCGTCGATGACCGCCTGGCCGGAGTGGGCGAGGATCATCTCCGGCCGCTCGTCCAGCGCCTCCACACAGCGCCGCAGCAGGTCCCGGGCGTACAGGTCGTCGTGCGAGGCCCACTTGAACAGCTCGCCCCGCGACTCGGCGAGCACATGGTTGTGGTTCGGTGTGGCGCCGATGTTCCGGGGCAGCCGCAGATACCGGATGCGCGAGTCCTTCGCGGCGTACCGGCGGCAGATGTCCTCGGTCCCGTCGGTCGAGGCGTTGTCGGAGACGACCAGCTCGAAGTCCTCGTACGTCTGGCCGAGGAGGGCGTCGAGCGACTCGGCCAGATACTCCTCGCCGTTGTACACGGGCAGCCCGATGCTCAGCCGGGGATGGGCGGTCATGTCGTCCTCACTTCAAGGTTCGGGTCCAGGGGGTGTCTGATGGATCTCCGTGGGGAACGAGCGGCGTCCGGTGCGTGCTCTCGGCGTGCCGGACGGAAGCCCTCGTACTGGGTGTACTTGGGCTTTCGGCCGGGGCGGCGAGAGTACGTGCAGGGCGTCGCGACGCCGCGGAGATGCATCAGACACTCCCTCGGTGCTCGCGCAGGGCGGAGGTCAGCTGGAGCCACCAGACGGCCGAGCTGGTGAGGGTCGCGGCGGCGACGCCCCAGGACGAACCGACCGTGCCGGCCAGGGCCGCCCCGCCGAGCCCGCCGCCGGCGTAACAGACGGAGGCGAACATCTGGCAGCGCAGGCTGCGCCGGGCCGCGCCGAGCGCACGCAGTCCGGCCGCCGCGCCGGTGCCGAGGCTGGCGCCCGCGACGCCGAGCGTGGCCGGCACGATGAGCTGAGCGGCGGAGTGCCAGACGCCGCCGAGCACGAGCTCGCCGAGCCGGTCGGGCACCAGCAGCAGCGAGGCGCCCCAGAGCACCGCGGCGGCGGCCTGTCCGCCGCCGAGGAGGAGGCAGAACTTGCCGAGCCGCTGCGGGGCCCGCCGCAGCACCCGTGCCGCCTCCGCGACGGTGACCAGCGACAGGCCCATCAGCACGGCGAGGAACGGGCCGAGCAGCAGCTCGGCGCCCCGGACCGCGCCCACCGCGCCGACCCCGACGATCACGCCGAGCCCGTACGCGCGCAGCTGGTAGGCGCCGCTGAGGCCGACGTTCTCGACCAGGTACCGGTAGCCGAGGTCGCGCTGCTCGCGCATCCACCCGCGCGCCCCGCTCATCCGGGGCCGGATGCCGGACTGGAGGCAGCCGTACCCCGCGGCCACCGCGGCGGACCCGCCCCAGGCGCACACGAAGGCGGCCACGCTGCCCACATGGGCCGCCACCACCATGGCCGGGAGGAGGGCGACGCCCCACACGACGTCGTTGACGAACGCCTTCCGCCCCGCGCCCGCGGCGAAGAAGGAGTACCGCCAGGCGTCCTGGAGCAGCAGCGCCGGCAGCACGACGCCGAGGACGGCGAACGCCGGGCCGACGCTGCCGCCGATGCCCAGCCCGGCCACCAGGCAGACCGCGCCGAGGACGGTGCCGACGCCGAGCGCGGTACCCGTCGAGCGGGTCACCGCCCCGCGCCAGGACGCCTCGGGCACGGCGCTGAAGCGCACCACGAGCGGGTCGGTGGCCAGCCCGCGCGAGACGTTGAGCACGACGCCGTAGGTCACCCAGGCCAGGCTGAACACACCGAAGGCGGTCGGCCCCAGCGAGCGGGCCACATAGATCCCCACCACGAAGTTGGACATGCTGGAGGCCGCCTGGTCGGCCAGTCCCCAGGACAGCCGGCCCACCATGGCCCGCTTGGCGGTGCCCCCGGCGGCACCGGCCGGTGCCGCCGGTGCCGCTGTCTTCTCCCCCTCGACGGTCATCGGCTTCAGGCCTTGATCAGTTCGGCGTCGCGCAGTGCGCCGGCCGCGACGGCGACGGTGTCGAACGGCAGCCCCGAACGCTCGGCGACGTCCAGCAGCGTGTGCTCGCCGTCGGAGAGGCTGAGCACCCAGAGCATGGCCATCTGGGCCTCCTTGGCGTCGCTTCGGCCGCCGAGGGAGTCGTACAACCCGCGCCGGCCCAGCTGTGGTTCGCCGTGGGGGCTGAGGTTGACGTACCGCCGGTTGCGGTCCAGGACGCCGAACGCCTCGCGGCACAGGGCGAGCGTGTCCGCCATCGCCTCGGGGGAGACGAAGTCCAGGTTGTCCGCCGAGGTGTGGTACTCGGGATAGCCCGCGTACGGGGTCCGGCTGAGCGAGCCCACGCCGAGATCGAACCCGGGGGAGCAGTACTGCCGCTCGTCATAGCCGTACGGAGTGAACTCCTTGACCTGGTGCGGGCGTTCGGAGGCGGCCAGTACATGCCGCAGCACCCGGTCGATCTCCGCGTCGCCGCGCCTGCTCTGCTTGTACGTCAGTTGGCCCGGGTCGCCCGCGCAGGCCAGCACCAGCCCGTGCTTGACCTGTTCCACCCGCTCCCGGTTGCGGGCCAGCCAGGTGATCGCCCCGACGGTGCCGGGCGCGAAGATGAACCGGTAGGTGTAGTACGGCGTCTGTTCGGCCAGCGCCCGCGCCAGGAACGTGGCCACCGCGATGCCGGCCAGGTTGTCGTTGGCCAGCGACGGGTGGCAGGTGTGGCAGGAGACGATCACCTCGTCGGCCACCTGACCGGGCACCACGTGCTCGGCGTAGGTGAGGTGGCCGTCGGCGAGGGTGGAGTCGATCCGCACCTCGTACTCGCCGTCCGGCATGGCGTCCAGCGTCTCCTGGGCCAGGCAGAACCCCCATTCCGGCTTGTAGTAACTGGTGCGGTACGGCACCCAGGACGGGTGGTCCGGCAGGGTGTGCAGGTGTCCGCGCAGCTCGGCCAGCGGCATGGTCGCCGACACAGGGACGCTGTAGCCGAGGACATGCAGGCTGGACGCGGCGAAGTCGACGACCCGCCGGCCGGAGGGGTCGGCGATGTACGCGTCCCTGATGTTCCACTCCTGCGGCACCGTCCAGTCGAGCACCTGGGTGCCGGTCGGCACCTCGTGCACCTGGAGCGGGACGTACTCGCCGACGATGTCCAGGGTGGCCCGCACCCCGTCGCCGGTGATGCTCCGGCACAGCGGATACATCCGCCGCACCAGCGCGTGCATCTCCTCGCCCGGCTCGCTCATCGGCGCCACCGCAGGGTGCCGTCGACGGTGCCGGCGTCGGACGCCGCGCGCAGCACGGCCAGCCGGGTGAAGCGCTGCTCGAAGTTCTCCCGGGTCAGGCCGTGCTTGCGGTAGGCGTCGGCGAGTTCGAGGGCGCCCTGCTTGACCGTCCACTCGCAGTCGAAGCCGGGGATCGCCGCGCGGAACCGGGAGAAGTCCACCCGGTACGACCGGGGGTCGGCGCCGTTCTCCCCGGTGATCACCACCTTCGCGCCGGACACCGCCTCGGCGACCTGGTCGGCGATCTCGGCGACGGTGACGTTGTTGGTCTCGCTGCCGATGTTGAACGCCCGGTCGTGCACCGCTTCCCGCGGAGCGGTCAGCGCGGCGGTGAAGGCCCGCGCGATGTCGGCTGCGTGCACCAGCGGGCGCCAGGGCGTGCCGTCGGAGAGGACGAGGACCTCGCCGGACAGCAGCGCGTGGCCCACCAGGTTGTTCAGCACGATGTCGGCGCGCAGCCGGGGCGAGAAGCCGAAGGCGGTGGCGTTGCGCATGTACACCGGGCTGAAGTCGCCGTCGGCGAGCTCGTGCAGGTCGTCCTCCACCCGCACCTTGGACTCCGCGTACGGCGTCACCGGGCGCAGCGGCGCCTCCTCGGCCACCAGTTCGTCGCCGCCGGCGGCGCCGTAGACCGAGCACGTCGACGCGTAGAGGAAGCGCCGTACCCCGGCCTCGCGGGCCAGCCGGGCCAGCGTCACGGAAGCGTGGTGGTTGATGTCGTAGGTGAGCTCCGGCGCCAGCGATCCCAGCGGGTCGTTGGACAGCGCGGCCAGGTGGATCACCGCGTCCACCCCGGCCACGTGCTCGGCGGTGACGTCACGCAGGTCGACCCGGGGCCCCGGCGGGTCGGCGGGCGTCGGGCCGAGCACGCAGTCGGCGAACAGGCCGGAGTCGAGACCGACGACCTCGTGCCCGGCGGCCGCGAGGACCGGGGCCATGACGGTGCCCAGATAGCCCTGGTGTCCGGTCAGCAGTACGCGCAAGGTTCATTCCCCCAGGTCGAGAGTGAGTTTGGTGACGGCGAACGCCTCGGCGTAGCGCGCGTTGCTTTCGATACCGCGGATCCGGGCGAGCCCCAGGAAGGCCTCCCGGTCGTACCAGGGCCGGTGCTGCTGGGACGGGTAGTGCTCCTGGAGCAGCCGCACCTTCTGTTCGGCGACCTCCGGCGACAGCGGCTGGTACGCCGCCGGACGGCCGAGATCGCCGTCCCACTTGACGATCTCGTAGCCGAGCACCAGGTGGTCGCGGAACGCGGTGGTCATGAGTTTCGCCAGGCCGCGGTGGTCCTGGTGCGCGTCATCGACGCGCGGGGCGAGGACGAGATCCGGATCGGTCTGCCCGCGCAGTTCCTCGACCGCGCCCTTGGCCTCGTCCCAGTGCGCGGGCAGCCGGCCGTCCGGCAGCTTGTGCACGGTCAGCCGCAGGTCGGCGCCCGGGCAGAAGGCGGCGAGCGCGGCCCGCTCCTCCCGTTCCCGCTCGCTGCCGCCGCCGGAGAGCACCAGCGCGTCGACACGGATGCCCGGCCGCGCGAGGCACAGCGCCAGCAGCGTGCCGCCGGCGCCGATGGCTATGTCGTCGCAGTGCGCGCCCACCGCGACGATCCGGTCCAGGCGCCCGGCGCCGAGCCGTATCACGCGGTCCCCGCCCCGGCGGCGGCCCGGCTGCCGGGCACGAGCGCCCCCGTGCCGCCGTGCTCCCACACGGCCCACGGACGGTCGCCCCGGGCGTAGGAGTCGTCGAGCGCCGCCCGCTCCTTCACGGTGTCCGTCGGCTTCCAGAAGCCGCGGTGCTTGTGCGCCACCAGCCGTCCCCGCTTGGCCAGTTGGGCGCAGCCGTCGGCGACCAGGTCCCCGTTCTCCGGGATGTGGTCGAAGACCTCCTGGCGCAGCACGAAGTAGCCGCCGTTCTCCCACAGCGGCATGTCGCTCACCGCGGTGATGCCCCCCACCAGACCGTCCTCGGCCAGGTCCACGCAGTGGAACGAGGACTGCGGCGGCACCACCATCATCGACGCGCCGGCGTCGCGCCCGGCGAACTTGTCGATCATCTCCGGCAGCGGGGCGTCGGTGAGCACGTCGGCGTAGTTGGCGAGGAACATGTCCTCGCCTTCCAGGTAGGGACGCACCCGGCGCAGCCGCTCGCCGATCGGCGACTCGATGCCGGTCTGCACGAACGTGATCGTCCACGAGGCGATGTCGGTGGACAGCAACTCGGTGCGCCCGCCGCGCAGTACGAAGTCGTTGGACGTCGTCTCCTCGTAGTTGAGGAAGAAGTCCTTGATGTGGCCCGCCCCGTACCCGAGGCACAGGATGAACTCCGTGTGCCCGAAGTGCGCGTAGTAGCGCATGACATGCCAGATCAGCGGGCGCGGGCCGACCATCGCCATCGGCTTGGGCACGTCGTCCGAGGCTCCGTTGCGCATACGCATCCCGTAGCCGCCGCAGAACAGTACGACCTTCATGCCTTGACCTCGACAATGCTCAGTTCCGGAATGGGGAAGACCAGCCGGCCGCCCCAGTCGTGTACGAAGGACAGCTGCTCGGTCAGCTCGGCCCGCAGGTTCCACGGCAGTACCAGGACGTAGTCCGGCTTGTCCGCGGCGATCTGCTCGGGCGCCAGGATCGGGATGCGGGTGCCCGGGGTGAACCGGCCGTGCTTGTAGGGGTTGCGGTCGACCGTGTAGGCCAGCAGGTCGGGCCGGATGCCGCAGTGGTTGAGCAGCGTGTTGCCCTTGCCCGGGGCGCCGTAGCCGACGACCGTCTCGCCGCGTTCCGCCGCCTCGATGAGGAACCGCAGCAGGTCCCGGCGCACCTTGGCCACCCGGGCCGAGAACTCGGTGTACCCGGACAGCTCCTGGAGCCCGGCGGCCTTCTCCCGGTCGAGGACCTCGGCCACTCGCCCACTCGGCTCGCCGGCCACCTCGGTGGGCCGGGCCCACAGCCGGATGGAGCCGCCGTGCGTGGGCAGCAGCTCGACGTCCACGAGGGTGAGTCCGCCGCTCGCCAGCGCCCGGATCGCGGACGCGACCGTGTAGTACTGGAAGTGCTCGTGGTAGATCGTGTCGTACTGGTTGTCCTCGATCAGGGTCAGCAGGTGCTGCACCTCGATGGAGACCCAGCCGTCGTCGGCGACCAGGGCGCGCAGCCCCTGGGTGAACCCGACCACGTCGGGGATGTGCGCGTACACGTTGTTGGCCACGACCAGGTCCGCCGGGCCGTGCTCGGCGCGGACCGCCGAGCCGGTGTCCGGGGACAGGAACTCGGTGAGCGTGGGCACACCCGCGTCCCGCGCCGTGGCGCCGACGTTCACCGACGGCTCGATGCCGAGGCAGCGGATCCCCCGGTCCACCACGTGCTTCAGCAGGTACCCGTCGTTGCTCGCGACCTCGACCACGAAGGCGTCCGTGCCCAGATCCAGCCGCCGCACGGCGCCGTCGACGAACGTGCGCGCGTGCTCCACCCAGGAGGTCGAGAAGGAGGAGAAGTACGCGTACTCGCTGAACGTCTCCTCCGGAGTGATCAGCGGCGGGATCTGCGCGAGCCAGCAGTCGGTGCAGACCCGCAGATGCAGCGGGTAGGCCGGCTCCGGCCGGTCCAGTTGGTCCGCGGCGAGAAAACTCTCGCACGGCGGGGTCGCTCCAAGATCGACGACGCTCGCGAGTGACGCCGCGCCGCAGAGTCGGCAACGTGTCATCAACTTCCCCCATCCCGCTCGCGCGGCTGTACCCGCGGCGAGCCAGTTCTTTCCCCTACCGGCGTCGGGCTGTCCCCGTCGCCGGACCGTCCCGCGATCGCGGTGCGGTACCCCTCCAGCAGTCGCTCCAGCCCGACGGCCGGACTGAAGTCCTTTTCGTAGCGGTGCCGGGCCGCCCGTCCCATCTCCCGGTTGCCGTCCGGCTCCGCCGTGATCCGGCGCAGACAGGACGCGAGCGAGGCGGCCTCGCCCGGCCGGTGCAGCAGTCCGGTCACCCCGTCCTCGACGAGTTCCACGAAGGCGCCGTGCCCGGCGGCGACCGCCGGCACCCCCGCCGCCATCGCCTCCACGACCACCAGGCCGAACGCCTCCAGCCAGGTGGAGGGAGCCACCACGGCGACCGACCGCGCGATGGCCCGCCGGCACTGCGCCTGGTCGTACAGGCCGACGTAGCGCACGTCGTCCCGTCCGGCCGCCCAGGCGGTCACCTCCGGCTCCAGCGGCCCCGCGCCCGCGACCACGAGCGGCACGCCCGCTCCGCCCTCGGCGGCGAGCTCGTCCCACGCGGTCATGAGCAGCCGTACGCCCTTGGCCTCCGCGAGCCGGCCGAGATAGAGCACATGCTCGCCCGGGCCCGCCCGGACGACGCCCGGTTCGGGCACGAAGTTGTGCTTCACCGCCAGCCGCGCGGCCGGCATGCCGGCGCCCACCAGGACGTCACGCTGCGCCGCGGAGATGCAGAAGAACCGGTCCACGCCGGTCCACCACCGCCGCCGGTTCACCGACAGGCTGACCGCGAGCGGCACCGTCGCCAGCCGGGAGCCCCGGTAGCAGCCGTGCCGGACGGCGGGCAGGGGCGTCGATCCGACGCACTCGGTGCACGGCCGGCCGTCCCGCTGAAGCGTGCCTGGCGGGCAGATCTGGGTGTAGTTGTGCAGCGTGGCGACGGTGGGCACACCCGCGTCGGCGCAGGCGGCCAGCACCGCGGGCGACAGCAGCGGGAAGACGTTGTGGACGTGCACCACGTCCGGCCGCGCGGTGCGGAGCCTGGTGGCGAGCTCCGAGCGGACCGCCGGGTTCCAGGGCACCAGCAGGGGTAACGCCGCCTTGCCCGGCAGGGACCGGGAGGCGATGTCGTCGCTGCGCCGCTCGAACAGCTCGACCTGATGGCCGGCCTCGCGCAGCAGCGCCACCTCCTGGTCGACGACGTTGTTCTCACCGCTCGGCTGCGCCGAGGCGTAGCGGTTGTGCACCACGAGGACGTGCATGCTCAGACCACCTCCGATCTCTGGGCCCATCGCGGGACGTGCCGGCGGGGGGCTCGGGGCGGCGACAGGTCAGTGGCCGGGGCGGGTGTCGCCAGCAGCGAGGCGGCCACGGCCAGATGCAGCAGATACGGCGAGGCGTCGCCCAGCCCGGCCTCGGTGTACGAGGCGATCGCGCAGTAGCTGATCAGGAAGATCGCGCAGGCCCTCGGCAGCGACGGCGGCCGCAGCAGCGCGACGGCGCCCAGCACGACGATGAACGCCGCCACCAGACCGACGCCGATCACGCCCTGCTCGTTGTAGACGGCCAGCCAGCTGTTGTCGATCGGCAGCCCGTCGAACGACTTGTCGCCGAGGCCCGCGCCGAACAGGTACTCCGTGGTCGTCCGGGGCGCCGTCAGCAGGGCGTGCCAGACCTTGGCCCTGCCGGTGAGACTGGAGAAGTTCTCCTGACTCTGTCCGCGCAGGAACCACGTCTGGAGCGCGGAGGCGAACCCCACCGCGGCCACCGCGCCGATCGCCACCGACCGGGTGAAGAACCGGCGGGCGGCGGCGCTCGTCAGGATGAGCGAGCCGATCGCCAGCGCCAGCCCGACGAGCAGGCCGAGCGTGGCTGTCCGGGTATGGGTCAGGGCCAGCAGGACGAGCGACGGCACGATGACGACGGCCGCGCTGGTCCTGTCGGTCCGGCGGCCCATGAGGAGCAGCACGGTCAGCCCGATGATCACCGCGGCGTACTGTCCGATCTGCGGCGGGGTGAGCGGCCACAGCGCGCCGACCAGCCGCCCGCCGTACAGATCGGGCAGGGCGGCCCCCGGTGAGGCGATCAGGCCGGCGGCCACCGTCGCGAGCACCGCCAGGTACATCCGGATGTGGTGCCGGACGAACGTCGTGCCGCCGTCCCACCAGCGGCTGAGCAGCCACAGCGTGCCGACGAACAGGGTCAGCCGGAAGCAGCGGAACAGCGCCCCGAATCCGGACTCCAGGTGCACGCTGGAGATCACGCTCAGTACCAGCAGCAGGGTCAGCAGGAACAGATAGGCGCTGGTCCGTACGCGCAGCCGGACGTTGACCGCGAGAGCCAGCGCGAAGGCGGTGACCAGCGCGCCCATGGTGACCATCTGGATGAGGGAGCGGGGCAGCGGGACGATGGTCTTCGCCCCGGCGGAACCGAGCGTGTTGAGGACCAGCAACCCCCAGACGGTTCCGACGATCTTCGGCGTGGGGTCGGTACGCATCTCAACCACCGTCCTGGGCGCGGAAGGTGCTGCCCGCGTCCTGCCGGTAGGGCGTGCCCTGCCACTGCACGGAGTCGAGCACCCGGCTCGGGTCGTGGGCGACGAAACTCCACGGTCCGACATAGGTGTTGTCGTGCCAGCGGTTGTGCTGCTTGAGGGTGATCGCCTCGGCCACCCGCTCGCCCTGGTACGGCGACCAGTCCGGATAGGTGCCGTAGTTGGCCAGCACGGCCATGCGGTCGCACTTCACCGTGCAGCCGACGACGGACTTGTCCAGCACGAAGCGGTTGTTGTGGATGTCCACCCGCTGGGTCTTCCACCGGCAGTCGGCGTACAGGGGTCCGGTGGCGATCGCCGGCCGTGCGCAGCGGTGGATGTTCTTCACCAGCAACGTGCAGTCGCCGGAGGAGGTGTTGGCCGGGCTGTTGCAGAACCGGTCGGCGTTCTCCCACAGGGTGATCCCGGACCAGTTGTTCTCCAGCACGTTCCGGTAGATCTCGATCTTGTCCGTACGGGCCCGGACCCGTGGTTCACCGCCGGACTCGGACAGATAGACGGTCGCGAACGGGAAGTTGTCGCCGCGTTCGGCGTACTTGCGGCCCTCGACCCAGTTGTTCCGCCGGATCTTGTTGTTCCGGATGACCGCGTTGTAGCTGGTCTCGTAGATCAGCGCGGCGCCGTCGTTGGCCTCGAGCACGTTGTCCTCGATGAGGAAGTCGTTGTTGTTGGTGTCCGCCCACAACCCGGTTCCGCGGTTGTCGTGCACCCAGTTGCCCCGTACGTCGGCGCCGTTCACGGCCCAGAACTTGACGCCTCCGGTGCAGCCGCAGCCCGGCTGCTTCCGCTCCCAGTCGTCGGTGTTGTTGCCGGCGATCTCGTTGCCCACGAGCACCAGGCCGCTGATGGGACCGCTGCCCTTGTACGCGTTCATGCCGTACTGGCCGTTGTCGCGCAGACAACTGGCGCGGACCTGCTGGCGGGCGCCGGCCATCAGCCCGGCGCCCGAGTTGCGCTGGATCGTCGCGTGCTCGACCACCCATCCGTCGGCCGAGTCGTGGTTGACCACGCCCTCGTTCTGCGGGGCGACGAAGCCCTGCACGGTCAGGTAGCGGATGGTGACGTCGGAGGCGGTGCCGGCGAACGCGTACTGGTTGGTCCTGCGGCCGTCCAGCACCGCGCCCGGCGCGCCGAGGTAGACGTCCCCCTTCTTGGGCACGACCTGGGCGTAGCGGTCCCGGTCGAGCCTGTGCCTGCCCGGCCGAAGCCAGAACGTGGTGCCCGGGGGACGGCTCTTGGTCTTCGCGGCGAGGTCACCGGCCACCGCGGGGTCGACCGTGACCGCGCCCGCCGGTGCCTTCGCCGGCCCGGCCGCGGGCTTGGCGCACACCCGGGCCGCGGACGCGGCAGGTGCGGCGGTCGGCTTCAGCTGCGCGTCCTGCGAACTGTCGCAGCCGGTCGCCGTCGGCAGGGCAAGCGCCAGCAGTGCCGCAGGCAGCGCCCAGTGCCGCCAGTTGATCCCCAAGCGTCCTTCCCCCCTAGCCGTGGAACCTGAGTACGGTGGTGAACCCCTGCGTGCCGTCGGCGACGCCGGTGCCGACCAGCGTGGTGGCGGGTTCCTTGCGTCCGAAGCCGGCGGAGTACCAGCCCAGCGGCGGATCGCTCTCGCCGCGGTGCGCCCGCCAGTTCAGCCCTTCGGGCAGGTCGAGCTCCGCGGAGCGCTCCTCGCCGTCGCGGGCCCAGGTGAGCCGGGCCCGGTTCCCCGCCAGCTCCGCGGTGATCGCCGGACCGAGGTGGAACGCCAGCCGCACGGCGGTACCGCGCGGGCCGCTCACCTCGTCGGCAATCGTCAACTCCCGGCTCGCGGAGGCCAGTTCCACCTGACGGCGGTGCACGGAGCGCTGGTAGCCGTCGTGCTCGGCGCACCAGCGCGCCGTTCCCCCGTCCAGGGCCCCGGACGTGTCCGCGACGAGGACGCGGCTGCGGGCATGCCGGGTCCACAGGAACGGGCCGCCGGAGACGGACTGGTCGGCGCCCTCCAGCTCCAGGGTGTTGTGGCCGAGGGTCGACCTGAAGTACCGCCGCCACTCGGGCTGCCCGTGGTAGCAGTACGTCCCCGGATCGGCGAGCACGTCGACCCCGTCGTGCCTGACCTCCACCGACAGCGCGTCCGCGTGGGCGTGGGCGGCGATGGACAGGAATCCGTGCGGACCGCCGTCGCAGCGGGCCCAGATCTCCGCCGGACCACGCAGGATGGTCATGCCCGCGTCGGCGAAATGGGCCGGCCTGCTCGCCGGGCGGGACACGGCGGGTGCCGTCCCGTCCTTCCCGTACGGGCGCAGGAGCGCGGCCAGCAGGGTGGTGCGTACATCGGTGCCGGTCACCGCCGGCCACCAGTCGAGCCGGCCGAACACGGCGTCGCCGGTGGCCAGCAGCGAGCCCCAGCGGTCGGTGCCCGCGCCGTCCACGATCAGACCGTGCCCGTCGTCCGCGTCGCCCTGGCGCGGGGGCCGCAGCCGGTTGTCCACGACGGCCGCGAGCGCGTCGGTCATCCGCAGCAGCACCAGCCTCACCGGCGCCGGGACCGGCACGTCCGCGGCATCCGCCTCGGCCACCGCGGCCAGGCCGAGCTCCAGCACCAGCCCGTGGTACTCGGTGGCCAGCTCGCGGTTGAGCCCGGAGCCGAATGTGTTGCCGCGCAGCTGCCGGTCGAGCGACCGCATCGCGTCGGTCCGCCAGCGCGCCGAGGAGGGGAACCAGCCGAACGCGCAGGCCGCGGCGAACTGCCCGGCGGCCTCGGCGATGACGTGGTTGTTCGCCGAGGAACCCCGGCTGGGGAAGGCGGCCAGCCAGCGCTGGTGGTGCCAGATCTGGTTCAGCGCCACCGGGTTGTCCTCGAACAGGGCGGCCGCCCCCGTCCAGCCGTCGAGCAGCCGGCGGATCCACACCCAGGACAGCAGCCGGATCCCCAGCTCGATGCCACTGGTCCAGTGCACGCCGCGCAGCGGCGCGTTGGCCGCCCACCACGACCGCAGCTGCTCGGCCACCCGCTCGGCGTACCGCTCGTCCCCGGTGACCGCGTAGGCGGCGGCGAGCACGGTGAGGTACTGGTGCCGGGACGGCTCCCAGATCTGCTTGATGTCCCCGACCGCGTTCTCGTCGCGGTACGGCACGTCGAAGGCGTAGCCGTCCGGAGCCCGGCGCCCGGTCTTCGGGTCGTAGGACCAGTCCGGGTCGGCCAGGTCGGCGCGGTCCACCCCGAAGAACTCGCCGTGCCCGTCCATCAGCCGGTCCGCCTCGGCGAGAAGACGTTTCGCGGCGTCCGGGGGCACCGCGTCCATCGTTCCCGAGGGCAGTACCGCTGTGAACCGGGCGCCCCTCACGCCCGGGCAGTCGGGCAGCGCCGACCGCCACCGCCGCCTGCGCACCGTGTCGCCGACCCGGCCGCCGACCTCCCGCGGCCCCATCCGGGACAGCCGCCGCAGGTACCAGCCCGCGCTCATGGTCATGTCGTCCTCGCCAGCGTCACCGGCGCGCCGCCCGAAAGGCCGGCCCGCACGGCGAGGGTGGCAGCCGTGGTGGCCACCAGGGACTCCAGCGGCACCGGCATCGGACCGCCGGTCCGCACGGCCTTGACGAACGCGGCCAGCTCGGCGGACTGGCCCTTGTCCCGGGCCTTGGGCAGCCGCGAACTGACCCACCGCTTGCGGCCGTAGACCGAGGCGCGGACGAAGTCGTCGAGCCGCAGCACCTTGCCGTCCGCGACCAGGTCCAGCGTCTCCTTGGGGAAGCCGGGGGCGCCGGTGGTGACGTAGCTGATGGTGGCGGTGGAGCCGTCCGGGTAGCGCAGGACGACCTGGAGATCCTCGTTGCCGGACGGGGCGACCGCGTACACCGAGACGGGATCGGCGTCGAGCAGCCAGCTCGCCGTGTCGATGAAGTGCCCGCCCTCGCCGGCGAACCGTGAGCCCTCGGTGCCCTGCTGGAGGTACCAGCTGCCGTGGGTCAGCTGCCCCGCGTTGACGAGGTAGCGCAGGCTCGCCGGGCCCGTTCTGGCGCCGAACCGCGTCTTCGCCTCCTGGAGCAGCGGCGCGAACCGGCGGTTGAAGCCCACCTGGAGCCGGTCGTTGCCGGACTCCTCCACCGCGGCCAGAACGCCCGCCAGTTCGTCCTCGGTGAGTGCCAACGGCTTCTCCACGAACACCGTCTTGCCGGCCAGCAGCGCCTTGCGGGTCAGTTCGGCGTGCGAGCTGTGCCGGGTGACCACGAACACCGCGTCGACCGACTTGTCGCCGAGCACGGCGTCGAGATCGGTGGTCGCCTCGGCGAAGCCGAACTTCCGCTGCGCGTTGGCCGCGGACAGCGCCGTCGTCGTGACGACCGTGGACAGCTCGACGCCCTCGCGCCGCGCCAGATGCGGCAGCAGCATCGACGTCGCGTAGTTCCCCGCACCGACGAACGCCAGCCGCACCGGGGTCCTGGCGGCCCTGGCCGGGGCGGACACCTCGCCGCCGCCCCGCTTCACCGCGGGCACGGCCACCTCCGGGGCCTGTGCCTCCGCCTCGACCGCGTGGTCGGCGTACTTGAACAGCACGGCCACGGCCTTCAGTCCGCCGTCCTTCAGGCTCTGGTACGTCTCGACGGCGTCGTCGAAGTCGGCGACGTGGGAGACCAGCGGCTCCACGTCCACGCGGCCGCGGGCGACCAGATCGAGGAAGCACGCCAGATTGCGGCGCTCGGTCCAGCGGACGTAGCCGATCGGGTAGTCCCGGCCCTCGAGCTCGTACGCCGGGTCGTAGCGCCCGGGGCCGTAACTGCGGGAGAACCGGACGTCGAGTTCCTTCTCGTAGTACGCGTTCCACGGCAGGTCCAGACGGCACTTGCCGATGTCGATCACCCGGCCGCGGTCCCGGCTCAGCCGCGCGGCCAGCTCGACGGGCTGGTTGCTGCCGCCGCCCGCGGCCAGGTACACCTGGTCCACGCCGTGACCGCCGGTGAGTTCGGCGACGGAGGCCTCCACGGCCGCGGAGGCGGGATCGCCGCAGGCCGTCGCGCCCAGGCGCTCGGCGAGCTCGCAGCGCGCCGGGTCGGGGTCGACCCCGACGACGCGGACTCCCGAGGCTGCCAGCAGCTGCACCACCAACTGCCCGATCAGCCCGAGCCCGATGACCAGCGCCACCTCGCCGAGCCGTGACTCGCCCTGGCGGACGCCCTGCATCGCGATCGACCCGACGGTGCCGAAGGCCGCGTGCCGCGGCGCGAGGCCGTCCGGCACCGGGGCGTAGAGGTTCTTCGGCACCCAGTTCAGCTCGGCGTGCAGCGCGTGCTCGTTGCCGGCGCAGGCCACGAGGTCGCCGGCCTTCACATCGTCGATCCCGGCGCCGACCTGCTCGACCACCCCGCACAGCGAGTAGCCGAGCGGGGTGTAGGAGTCCAGCTTGCCCATCACCTTGCGGTAGGTGGCGGGCACCCCGTTGGTGGCCATGCTCTGTACGACCTTGGCCACCTGGTCCGGCCTGGAGCGGGCCTTGCCCAGCATCGACATGCCGGCCTCGGACACCTTCATGAGCTCGGTGCCGGTGGAGATCAGCGAGTAGGCGGTCCGCACCAGCACGCCGTCGGGCTTGCACCCCGGCACCGGCACGTCGAGCAGCGCCAGTTCGCCGCTCTTGTAGTTCTGTACGACCTGTTTCACCGAAGTCCTCTTGTCTCTACTGTCTCTACGCCGTCACGGGAGAGTTCTGGCTGCTACGCCGACACCGGCGAGCTCCGGCCGGCTCCGGAGGTCGCGCCGCGATACCAGTACTCGAGGGTCAGCACATGCCACAGGTGCTTGGAGAAGTCCCGCTGCCCGGCGGCGTCCTCGGCGACCATGCGCGCCAGGGCGTCGCGGCGCAGGAGCCCTGAACGGACGAGCTCGCCGTCGTTCACCACCTCGCGCACCAGCGGTGCCAGGTCCCGGCTCATCCAGGCCCGCAGCGGGGCGCTGAACAGGCCCTTGGGCCGGTACACGATCTCCCGGGGCAGGATCGAGGTCGCCGCCTCCTTGAGGACCGCCTTGCCCTGCCGTCCGACGATCTTGCGGTCACCGGGAACGGCGAACGCGGCCTTGACCACCTCGACGTCCACGTACGGGACCCGCACCTCGGTCGACGCGGCCATGCTCGACCGGTCCGTGTAGGCGAGGTTCAGGCCCGGCAGGAACATCCGGGCGTCACCCAGGCACATGCGGTTGACGAAGTCGTCGAGGTCGTTGTCCTCGTAGACGTCCGCGTGCTCGGTCAGCACGTCCTCGACCGTCCCGGCCAGGTCCGGATCGATCAGGGCGAGCAGTTCGTCCTGGTCGTACATGGTGTAGCTGCGCCGGAACGCGGTCTCCTCCGGCAGATCGGCGAAGGACAGGAACCGCTTCGCGAACCGCACCGACCGGTACCCCCGGCGGGCCGAGGCGACCGGCAGCCGGTCCACCGTCCTGGACAGGCCGCGCCGCAGTGGCCGTGGGACGCGCTGATAGCGCAGCGCGATCAGGTTGGCCAGGTGTTTGCGGTAGCCGGCGAACAGTTCGTCGGCACCCATCCCCGAGAGCATCACCTTGACCCCCGCCTCCCGGGCGGCCTGGCAGATCAGGAACGTGTTGATCGCGGCGGGGTCGCCGATCGGCTCGTCCAGGTGGTACGTCATCTGCGGCAGCAGGTCGAGCACGTTCGGGGCGATCTCGATCTCGTGCAGGTCGACGCCGAACTTCTCGGCCACCTGCCGGGCGTAGCGCAGATCGTCCGGCATCGCCTCGAACTTGGCGTCCTCGGGCCGGAACCCGATCGTGTAGGCGGAGATCCCGGGCCGGTCGCGGGCCGCCAGCGCGGTCAGATAGCTGGAGTCGAGACCGCCGGAGAGGAAGGTCGCCACGGGTACGTCGGAGAGCAGGTGACGCCGGGTCGACTCCTCGACGACGGCGGCGATGTCCGGCAGTTCGCCGCTGAGGGCCCGCTCCCGGCCCTCGGCCGCGACGTCCCGGAGGTTCCAGTACTGCCCGCGCTCCACCCCGCCGTCGGGCCGCAACCGGAGCCAGCTCCCCGGCGGCAGCTTCTCCGCCTCGCGGAACGCGCACCGCGAGTCCGGCACCCAGTAGTACAGCAGCGACGCGACCAGCGCCGCGTGGTCCACCTGAAGCGAACCGCCGGTCACGGCGGCCAGCGACTTGAGCTCGGAGGCGAACACCAGGCCCTCGCCGCGCCGCAGCAGGAACAGCGGTTTGATGCCCAACTGGTCCCGGGCGAGGACCAGTTCACCGGTCCGCTCGTCGAATATCCCGAACGCGAACATGCCGCGCAGCCGGGGCAGACAGTCGGTGCCCCAGCGCCGCCAGGCCTCCAGCAGTACCTCGGTGTCGGAGGTACCGCGAAAGCGCACCCCGGAGGCCGCCAGCTCGGCACGCAGCTCGGGCGCGTTGTACAACTCGCCGTTGTACGTGAGGACCAGGCCGCCCGAGACCATCGGCTGGGCGCCGGTCTCGGACAGGTCGATGATGGCCAGCCGGCGGTGCCCGAGGTGCACCTCGCCGTCACCGACGGGGTGGCTGTACCGCCCCGCCCCGTCCGGCCCGCGGTGGGCGAGGGTCTCGGTGAGCCGGTCGGCCACCGCCTTCCCGTCCGGCCATCGGTAAGTACCCGCGATGCCACACATGTCCTACCGTGCCTCCTGGTCGCTGTCCGGGACTCGCGCCGCCCACATCGGCAGCCGCTCCGTCCGCCGCGGGCCCGGCCCGCTCTGCCGCGCCGCACGCTCGTCCTGGCCGCGCAGCGCGGTGTTCAGCCCGTCCCACAGCGTGCCGTCGCTCCGGTCACGCGGATCGGGGTCGATCAGCACCACACCGATCACCGCGATGCGCTGGTCGGCGAGCTGCCGCGCCACGGTGTGCAGCCACGCGGCGCTGCCGTGCCCGGCACGTACGACGAGCACGGTCCGGGTGCCGAGGTACTGGAGGTCGGTCCACGCCGTTCCCGGCGCCACCGAACCGACGCCGACCCGGCGCTCCTGCTGCGGTACGGCCGCGGCACGCTCGCCGCTGACCACGGCCGGCTCTCCCGGCTTCGGCCGGTGCCTGGACAGCTGCGGTCCCGGCAGACCGTCGACGACGACCACCGGCCCGTCCGCCGCCAGCGCCCTGGCCAGGTCGAGGGCGATCACGCTCGTGCTGCGCGCACAGCCGAGTTCGAGCAGCGACACGGGTTCCGCCGCACCGCGCGCGGTGCGGGCCAGGGACGCGGTGAGCCGTTCGCGCGCCGCCCGGATCCGGCGGCGCCGCCACACCCCGCCCCTGCGGCCGGGCAGCTCCGTGATGACCGAGGCGCCGAGGTTCGACGCGATGTCGCGGCGCAGCACGGGGCGGTCCGCCACCACCGAGCCGACCGCGGCCACCGAGAGGCCGACGACGAGGCCGAGGACGAGCCCGACCGCGGCGTCGGTGGCCGCGGTCCTGGGCACGGAACTGCGCACCACGTTCGGGGCGTCCACGATCTGCGTTCTCGCGACGAGCTGGGGCGTGCCGATGCGCGCGTCAGCGGCTCGCTGGCTGAAATCGGTGATGCGCGAGGTGAGTTCGGCCCGGCGGGCGAAGAGCGACTCCAGATCCGCCGACGCCGTCGGCCCGCTCTGCGCCGATCCGTCCCCGATCGCCTTGTTGACCTTGGCGAGCTCGCTCTGCATGCGGTCCCGCTGGTCGAGCAGCGCCTTGGCCTCGGCGCTCGCCGCATCCTGGATCCGCTTCACATGGTCCGTGACGAACGCGTCGGCCAGCGCCTTGGCGCGGGCCTTCGCGTCCGCGTCGCTGTCACCGGTGACCGTGATCTGAAGCAGGTTGTTGGTCAGGCCGACACCCGAGTAGTCCTTCATGAAGTCCTCCGGCCTGTCCGGAGCGTGGAGGGACTTCAGCGCCGCGTCGGCGATCCGCGTGGTCTGAAGCAGTGCCACGTCGGTGCGGATCAGCGTTCCCGGGTCGTTCGGCTGGTCCTCCTGGTGCGCGACCAGCACCTTGGTCACCGCGGTCGGCGGCGCCGGCATCAGGATCGCCAGCGCGGCGCCCACGATCATCCCCAGCAGCCCCGCGGAGAGCCAGAAGCGGCGCCGTCTGCGCACCGCCACCACCAGTGCCTGTAGGTCGACCAGCGGAGCGGCGGCCGACGACTCCGGACTCGTACTCGTCGTCACCCTGAACTTCCCTTCACGTCGTGGCCGACCGCGAGCACCGGTGTGGCGGCATCCCGGGGGTGGCCGGCGGCCCGCGCCGGAAGTGCGCGGACCATGCCGGCGAGGACGATGCCGACGATCTCGTGCCCGGCGTCCGCACACGCCTCGGCGATGCCGGAGAGTTCCGCCGCGGTCCAGTTGCCCGAGCTCAGCACGACCAGGGCACCGGACTCGTCGCCGCGGTCCGGGACCAGGGGCTGTGACACCGACACCCCCACCGTCCGCAGCACGGGATGGCCCCCGTTCGAGGAGTTCGGGGAAGGATCGTTCCCGGCCACGGAGACGAGCTCTCCGGCGGCCCGGAGGGCGATCCCGTCGCCGTCGGGGACGACGACCAGCAACCGCCGGGCGGCGGGCAGCCGGTTGCACACCCGGCGGTAGCGGATCTGTCTGCCGCTCTCGTCGCCGTACGTCCGCGGGGCCGGTACGTCCCAGCGGACGTCGACACCCAGCAGCCGGCGGCCCGCGGCCCGCGGGCCACGCACTTCCGGCCGGTGCGTGGACCGCTCATCGGCCACGTCGACGGTGCCCAGCAGAGTCGAGCCCAGTGCCGCCGCGATCTCGGACTGGGTGCGCAGCCGGCGGCTCATCCGTGCCGCGGTGAGATGGCCGATGACCCCGAGCAGGAGGAACAGCAGCGCCCCGGCGGCGATGAACTGCGTCCTCGTCGGCGGTGTCTCGCTGGTCGGCCGGGCCGCCGCCCCCATGACGACCATGTTGGCCTTTTTGGCGGCCGGGTCGGACTGGTTCAGCTTGGTGATGGCTTCCTGGAGCGTCGTACGCAGCTTCTCCAGCTCGGTACGGGCCTGCACGCCCTCCACGGTCTGCGGATCGGCAGCGTCGGCCAGCTGGGTGATGCGGCGGCTGGTCTGCGTCACCGACTGCTGAAGCGCCTCGCGCTGTGCCGCCGCCTCGGGGTCGGTGTTGTCGTCCACCACGCGCGCGGCGAACGTGACGAACTGCTGGGCGACCTGGTCGGAGAGCTGTTGCGCGCGCTCCGGAGTTTCGGCCGTGCCCGAGATCTTTATGATGTTCCCGTCCGCGGCCTTGGCGCTCACCCGACTGCGCAGCTCGCTCTTGCTGACCCCGGCCCAGTGCAGCGTGTCGGCCGCCTGGTCGACCACCACCGAACTGGTGGCGACCTGCTCCTGGGTCAGCAGCTCGCGTTCCTCCCATGCTCCAGGCAGCAGTACCGACGCCGACGTCGTGTACTGCGCGGGGAACAGCAGGGAAGTGCCGTACCCGACGAGCGCACCCACCAGGGCGAGGATGGTGAGAAGCCGCCAGCGCCGACGGATAATCCGCCCGATGGTGACCAGGCGTATCGTGTCATCGTTCAACGGTGCGGCCTCCGCCCTGTGCACGGTCCGGGTCGCCCGCCGACGCCGGGGCGTCGGTACGGCAGGCGGCGGCGTAGGCGGCGAGCAGCGACGCCTGCGAGTTCCGCCAGGAGAGCGGCCCGCTGATCCGCTCCTGGCCGATCTTGCCCATCAGTTCCCGCTTCTCGGGATCGTCCAGCAGCAGGGCGATGAGCCTCGCGAACTCGGACTCGTCGTTGGCGGGCGCGTAGACGGCGGCGTCACCGGCGGAGACGCGTGCCTCCCGGAGCTCGAACGAGACGAGCGGCCGGCCCATCACCATGTACTCCAGGACCTTGTTCATGGTCGACACGTCGTTGAGCGGATTGTGCGGGTCGGGGGAGAGGCACACGTCCGCGGTGGACAGGTACCGCACCAGATCGGCGTCCGGTATGCGCCCGGTGAACTGCACCTGCTCCGAGAGCCCGAGTTCCCGGGACAGCTCCACCATCGCGTCGAAGGTGTCACCGCCGCCGACGAACACCGCGTGCCAGTCGCTCCGCCCGACCTCGTCGCGCAGCTTCGCGAGGGACCGCAAGGCGTAGTCGACACCGTCCTGCGGGCCCATGACGCCGAGGTAGCACAGCAGATGGGGCTTGCCGCGCTTCAGCTCCGGCTCCGCGGGCACGGGGTGGAACCGGTCGACGTCGGGCGCGCTGCGCACGACGAAGACGTCCTCCGGCCGCTTGCCGCCACGGCTCACCGCGACGTCCCGGTAGCTCTCGTTCGTGGCGAGCACGACGTCCGCGGCCCGGTAGGTCCGCCGTTCCAGCGCGCACACGGCGCGGTAGAGCAGATCCTCGCCGCGGTCGAACCGGGAGAGGTACAGCTCCGGCACCAGATCGTGCTGGTCGAAGACGAACCGCGCCCCGCGCCGCTTCATCCACAGCGCGGGCACGAACAGCAGGTCCGGCGGGTTGCACGCGTGGACCACGTCGACCGGGCCGACCTTCCGGGCCAGCCGGAGGGTGTGCCACAGCGCCGTTCCGTACTCCCGCAGATAGCCGGCCGGTCCTCCGGTGGCCGCGCGCAACGGGTAGCGGTGGATCCGCACCCCGTCGATCACCGCCTCCGGCTCCGTGTCCCGCTTGCTGCCCTGCGGACAGATGACGTGGACGGTCCAGCCCGCGTCGCGCAGGGTCGTGCACTCCTGCCACACCCGTCGGTCGAAGGGCACCGACAGGTTCTCCACGAGGATCAGCGCGCGCCGGTCAGGCCGGTCACCGCTGGTCGATTTACCAGGCAAGGCCCATGTATCCCGGTTCGGTCCGGCGCGCGTCGGCGTCGGGAAGGCGGACGAGGTCGATGATCATCGGGCCGCTGCCGCGGGGCAGCGCCGACAGAACGGCCGGATCCTTGGTCCCGACCAGGCACACCTCGGCGTGTTCGAGCACCTCGTCGACGGAGTCGGCGAGCAGCTGCGCGAGGTGCGGCAGCCGGTTCTCGATGTATTCGCGGTTCGCGCCGAGCAGCCGGGAGAGGCTCACGTTGGCGTCGTGGATCCGCAGGTCGTAGCCCTTGCCGAAGAGCCTCTCCGCCAGTTCGACGAGCGGGCTCTCGCGGAGGTCGTCGGTCCCGGGTTTGAAGGAGAGCCCGAACAGGCCCACCTTGCGCTTGCCGGTGCGTTCGACCAGCTCCACCGCCCTTTGCAGATGGTCGGAGTTGGAGGGCAGCACATGGGACAGGATGGGTACCGAGACATCGGCCCGCTGTGCCGCGTGGACCAGGCTGCGCAGATCCTTGGGGAGGCAGGAGCCACCGAAGGCGAAGCCGGGCCGAAGGTAGGCGGGGCTGATGTTCAGCTTGCGGTCGGCCAGGAACACGTCGATCACCTGGTGCGAGTCCACCCCGAGTGCCTGGCACACCGCGCCCAGCTCGTTCGCGAAGCCGATCTTGAGGCCGTGGAACGCGTTGTCCGCGTACTTGATGGCCTCGGCCGTCGGGATCGGCACCCGGAACACCTCGCCGGGCACGCCGTCGTACAGCGCCAGCACCACGTCGCCGCTCGCCGGGTCGAGCTCGCCGATGACGGTCTTGGGCGGGTCGAAGAAGTCCCGCACGCTCGTGCCCTCGCGCAGGAACTCCGGGTTGACCGCGACCCCGACGTCCACCCCGGCCGTGCCGCCGACGTACTTCTCCAGGATCGGCACCAGCAGGTTCAGACAGGTGCCCGGAAGCATCGTGCTGCGGAACACGACGGTGTGCCGGCCGCCGCGTTCGGCGAGCGCGGCGCCGATCTGCTCGGTGACCCGCTCCAAGTACGTGGTGCACAGGCTGCCGTTGGGCTCCGAGGGCGTACCCACGCAGATCAGCGACACCTCGCTGCCCATGATCGCCTCACGGACGTCGTCGGTGGCGCGTAAGGCCCCGCTCCCCACGACGTCGGCGACGAGCTCGCCGATCCCCTCCTCGACCACCGGGGCCTTGCCGTCGTTGACCAGGTCGACCTTGACCTGGTTGACGTCCACCCCGATGACCTCGTGACCCATGCTGGCCAGGCACGCGGCCGACACACAGCCCACGTAGCCGAGCCCGAAAACGCTGACCTTCATGACCCGTTCCTCCCCCCGGTCAGGCCCTTGCGGCCTGCCGTTCGCGCCCCTGCCCGACGACGCCCTTCGCGCATCAGTAGGCCCCCTGCCCGTAGAGCACCGCACGCAGCGTCTTCCACAAGATCACCGTGTCCAGGGCGAGCGACCAGTCCTCCACGTACCGCAGGTCCAGCCGGACCGCCTCCTCCCACGACAGGTCGCTGCGTCCGCTGATCTGCCACAGGCCGGTTAGCCCGGGCTTGACCAGCAGCCGCCGCCGGATGTCCGGGCCGTACGCGGCGGACTCCTCCGGTAACGGCGGCCGCGGACCGACGAGCGACATCGATCCGGTCAGTACGTTGAAGAGCTGCGGGAGCTCGTCGATCGAGTACCGGCGCAGCACCGTTCCCACCCGGGTCACCCGCGGATCCCTGCGGACCTTGAACAACAGCCCGGCGCCTTCGTCGAGGCCGGCCAGCTCGGCCCGTGCCCCGTGCGCCCCGGAGACCATGGTGCGGAACTTGAGAATGGTGAACTCGCGGCCGTTCTTGCCGACTCTGCGCTGCTGGTAGAACGCCCCGCCCCGGCTGTCCAGCAGCACGAGCAGCGCGACGAACACCATCAGCGGAGCGAACAGCAGCAACAGGACCGTCGCGCCCAGGCGGTCGACGACCACCTTCACCGCGCGCCGGCCTCCGGTGAAGGTCGGCATGCTGACCCGCAGCAGCGGGATCCCGAGCACCGCGTCGACATGCAGCCGCGGGCCGGCCACCTCCATCAGCACCGGGGCCACGACCATCTCGGCGTCGCTGCCCTCGAGGTTCCAGGCCAGCCGCTGGAGCTTGTCCGGTGACCAGTGCGGGTCCGGTGTGACCGCGACGACACGGTAGCCGTCGCGGTGGACATGGCCGGCGACGTCCGCCAGCCGGCCGACCACCGGCACACCGTCCAGCTGGTCACCTTCGAGCCCGTGACCGTCGGTCGTGCACACCGCCTCCACGCGCCAGCCGAGGTGCGGGAACTTGCGGGTGCGCGTGACCAGGTCGCGCACGGTGGCCGGGCTTCCGGCGGCGAGCACCGGCCGCAGGCATCTTCCCTGCTTGCGCTGCTTGTGCAGCCACAGGCGCAGCAGATACCGCACGGTCATCGTGACGATCGCGATCGCGGGGATCGCGACGAAGATCCAGAGTTTGATGTTGCGTGAGGTGAGGGCGATCCCGCCGAGCGCCAGGACCACGGTCGCCGCGAACAGCGAGCGTCCGAGCCGGCGGAACTCCTCGGCGCCCTGACCGAGCACGGCCGGAGCCCACGAACGGCTCACCGCGAGCGCCCCCAGGACCAGCAGTTCGGTGCCGAACGCGAGAATTCCCCACTTCTCATGCCAGTTGGCCGCGTCCCGGGCACCGAAGAAGTTGCCTATCGACGCCACCACGAAGGCGGTGGCCACCATGTCGCTGGTGATCACCCTGCGGCGGTACCGCTGCTCCCAGTCGGTCGCAGGCTGGTTGATCGCCTCGTCCGTCAGACGCTCGCGCGCAGACGGAAACGGACGTACTAGTCCCCCTTGCCGCACAGAACCCCCCAGGTTCCAGTGGTTCGACGTGTTCGCCTAACACTGTTCCTCGCACCGGGAGGCACCCCCGCCCCCCTGGCCGCGCCGCGCTGTTCCTCCCCCGGGAGGCCCCCGCCTCCCGCGCCGCGCCGTTCATCCCCCCGGGAGGCACCGCCTCCCGCCTTCGGCACCCCACTGTTCCAGAGCGAGGTGAACAACTCGCCCCGGCCGCAGCCGAGTTGCCTGTCTGCCGAACCATCAAGACGTCCGGAAGCGATCCCCCACGTCTGGCGCCGGGGATGCTCATGCTTGCATCCCGTGGCGCCGGACCTATAGATCGTTATTGGTCGCCTCGTGTCCGAACAGCTGAAGCACGGTCAATCTAGACCATCAAGCCCGGTATGAAGAGGGGGATGTGTGGAATTTGTGCTCAAGATTTGGTGCCGGATCCGCTGATCGACGGCTACTTACGGGTAAGCGGGCGTCACCGAGGGCTCCCTGGACCCGCCCGGCACCCGGGCGTGGTTCCGGCACGGTGACGACCGGTGATCCCAACCAGCCTTCTACAGAGTCAAGTTGGCCGAAATCTTACGCTGTCCTCCGTGGCGCCCACTGTGATCGCTCAGAGCCAGTCGCGCCGTTTGAAGATGACGTAAAGACTTGTGCAGACGACCGCCATGAGGACGATCGCGAAGGGATACCCCAACACCCAGTGCAGTTCCGGCATGTGACTGAAATTCATGCCGTAGATCGTCCCGACCAGGGTCGGCGCGAAGAGGATGGCGGCCCAGCTGGAGATCTTCTTGATCTCCTCGTTCTGCTCGAAGCCGGCCTCCGCCAACGCCCGCATCTCCGCGTTCTGTTGCTGCGTCACCAGCGTCGCGTTCACCGTGAGGATGTCGGTGAGGGCCTGACGGAAACCGTCGACCCGCTCGCTGGTGTGGGTCACGTGGTCGGCGACGTCACGGAGGTAGCGCTGGAGCTCCTCGTCCGTGCGGTACTTGGCGAAGCCGGCCATCAGGCTGTGCAGCATGCCGACCAGCGGGCGGGCGGCGCGCTGGAACTCGACCATCTCGCGCGAGAGTTCGTAGATGCGGCGGGAGACCGCGGGATCACCGCGGAAGACCTCGGTCTCGATCTCGTCGATGTCGTTCTGGACACCGGAGACCACCGGGACGTAACCGTCCACGACGGAGTCGAGGATCGCGTAGAGGACCGCCTCCGGGCCGAGCCTCAGCAGTTCGGGGCTGCCCTCCATGCGCCGGCGCACCGCCGAGAGATCCGGTGCGGCGCCGTGCCTGACCGTGATCACGAAGTCCGGTCCCACGAACACGTGCAGTTCGCCGAAGTCGACCTCCTCGACCGCGTCCAGATAGCGGGCGGCGCTCAGGACGACGAACAGCGTCTCCCCGTACCGCTCCAGCTTCGGACGCTGGTGCGCCTCCATCGCGTCCTCGACGGCCAGCGGATGCAGGTCGAACTCGGCGGCCAGCGAGTGGAGTTCGGACGCCGTCGGCCGGGCCAGACCGATCCAGGCCATACCGTCCGGCTGCTCGCGCAGTTCACGGAAGGTCTCGGCCAGCGACCCGGGCGTCGACACCCGCACCCCGTCGCGGTACAGCGCGGACTGGACGACGCTGACGACCTCGCTGGGCTCGGGTGAGGGCGGTGGCTCCTGCGGCGCCGCATGCCGCGGGGGCGGCGCGGACGGCGGAGTCAGGGCCCGCCGCCACAGGGACCTCCGCGCGCCCTTCGCGCCCTTCGGACCCCCGGCGCCCTTCGCCTCCGTGGAGCCGTCCGTGTCCCCCGTGCCCCGCCGGTTCTGCGAGGCCGGGCGGGCGCGTCGCTCGGACATCGCGGCTGCCTCCAGGGTCGTACGAACGTCTGGACGATCTCCGAGCAGGATATACGGGGCAAACGGTCCGCGTGCCGTCGGCCGGACCGGGATCGGGTGAGAGTTGCGGACAGGGGGTGTCCGCGACCGCCGATAGCGTGCCGGGTATGACGAAGACGACCGCGACGGCCCCCGTGCTCGGCACCCGCGCCCTCAACCGCGCGACCCTCGGCCGTCAGCTCCTGCTGCGCCGCTCCCCGTTGTCCGCGACGGCCGCGGTCGAGCACCTCCTCGGCCTTCAGGCGCAGAACGTGAAGCCGCCGTACTACGCCCTCGCGGCCCGCCTGGAGGGCTTCCGGCCCGAGGAGCTGTCGGCGGCCATGGACGCACGCCAGGTCGTCCGGATCGTCACCATGCGCTCCACCATCCACACGCACACCGCGGAGGACACCCTCACCCTGCGCCCGCTGGTGCAGGCCGCCCGGGACCGGGAGCTGGTCCACTTCCGCAAGGGCCTCGAAGGCGTCGACCTGGACCGGCTCGCCGCGATCAGCCGTGAGCTGGTGGAGAGCGAACCGCGCACCATGAAGCAGCTCCGCGAGGCGCTGCTCGCCCGGTGGCCGGACGCCGACCCGTTCGCCCTCTCCGTCGCGGCCCGCTGCACCCTGCCGCTCGTCCAGGTCACCCCGCGCGGTCTGTGGGGCCGCAGCGGCCAGGTCGCCCTCACCACCGCCGAGCACTGGCTGGGCCGCCCCGCCGAACCCGCGCCCGCGCCCGACGCGACCGTGCTCCGCTATCTGGCCGCCTTCGGTCCCGCCTCGGTCAAGGACATGCAGACCTGGGCCGGGCTGACCCGGCTCCGCGAGGTCTTCGAGCGGCTCCGGCCCGGTCTGACGGTGTTCCGCGACGAGCAGGGAGCGGAGCTCTTCGACCTTCCCGACGCGCCGCGGCCCGGCCCGGACACCCCCGCCCCGCCCCGCTTCCTGCCCGAGTTCGACAACCTCCTGCTGTCCCACGCCGATCGCTCCCGGGTCGTCCCGGCGGACCTCAAGGGGCGTACCTGGCGGGGCAATCAGGCCTACCGCACCCTGCTCGTCGACGGTTTCGTGTCCGGACTGTGGAAGCTGGAGAAGGGCGTGCTGGTCGTCGAACCGTTCGGCGCGCTCACGAAGGCACAGCGGGACGAGGTCACCGCGGAAGGGGAGCGGATGCTCACGGCGATGCACGCGGGGGAGGGGTACGACATCCGGTTCGGCGCGGTCGCGCTGCCCTGAGGTGCCGGCGGACGGCGGAGGCACGCGGGGAAGACGTCCGCCGGCGGGTACAGGGCCGAACCATTGGATGAGGGGCGTTGCGGACCGCTCGTGGAGGCTCGCAACGCCCCTCGGCTTCTACCTGAGGGGTACTCAGGAGATCTTCGGTTACTGCGAGTCGACCTGCTCGGTCACCAGGCTGGAGAACGTCGACAGGCGCGTGTAGACACCCGGGTAGCCGGCCTCCGCGCAGCCCTCGCCCCAGGAGGTGATGCCGGCCAGCACCCCGCCGATGAGCAGCGGACCGCCGCTGTCGCCCTGGCAGGTGTCGACACCGCCGGCGGTGTAACCGGCGCAGACCATGTCGGAGGACACGTAGTGGGAGCCGTACGAGCTCGCGCAGCTGGAGTCGGACACGATCGGTACGGTCGCGGTGCGCAGCTGGTTGGAGGAGGCGCCGTTCTCCGAGGTGGTGCCCCAGCCGACGATGCGGGCCGTGGTGCCGGTCGCGTAGAGACCGCTGTCCGAGCCGGAGACGTACGGCGCCGGGGTGTACGACATCGGCGTGGACAGGGTCAGCACGGCCACGTCGTCGCCTTCGGTGGCGTCCGTGTAGTCCGGGTTGATCCAGATCTTGCCGACCGTGCTGACGGTGCCGTCCGTGCCGTTGAGATACGTCCTTCCGCCCACCACCCGGATGCTGCTGGTCGTCTCGCCCGACATGCAGTGGGCGGCGGTCACGACCTTGTCGGCGGCGACGAGCGTGCCGCCGCAGAACTGGTTCTGCCTGGCGTCGGTGATCTGCATCATGAACGGGTACGCGGACGTCGTGGTCGTCGTGCCGCCGACGATGGGCTGGGGAACTGCTGCGGCGGAGTGGGCGCCGAACAGGGTGGTCGCGGCGGCTGCGGCGACCGCCGTACAGACGGCGGCGCTCTTCTTGACGCGGTTGAGCCCGAACATCGGTCTCCTTGAAAGTTGCCGGTGGGGGGACGCACGGGTGTGTGTGGGGGAGTCACGACGCCTCTGGGTGGGGTGTCGTAGGCCCGAGCGAGCGGCACGCCCACACGCTAGGGGGTGTGACCGCTCTCTCCCAATGAGGGAACCCCCTAGTGGAGACGGGGGAGGGAAAACCCTTGCACGGCGCGGGCCGTGTTTGACGCGGGCGCCGTCCGGTTGGTCCCGGCCCGGGGGCCCCGCCCGTCCGGCGCACGTTCACCCGAAGGAGTCACCCAGCAGCCATACCGTCCTGGCCCGGAGCTCTACCGCCGTGGGCCCGAGCGTCACCGCCTTGGCCCGCAGTCTCACCGGTCCGGCCGCTCCCCGCGCGGCCCGAGTCACCGTTTCGGCCCGCACGGCCCGCACGGCCCGCACGGCCCGCACGGCCCCGCGCACCGCGAAGGCGCGCCGATCCCCGATCCCCGATTCCGTCCCCGGTTCCGTCCGTGGGACCGCCCGGGGCTCCGTCCGCGAGGCCGCTCTCCCCGTGGGCCGAGGGAGCGTCGGCCGGGCCCGAGCTCAGCCGCCGGCCCCAGGACTCAGTCCGGCCTGCGTTCCGCCGCCAGCCTCACGATGTCGACGCGCGACCTTATCCCCAGCTTCCGGTACACCCGGGTGAGCGTGGCCTCCACGGTCTTGACGCTGATGAACAGGCGCCCGGCGATCTCGCGGTTGGTGGCGCCCTCCATGACCAGTGCGGCGACCTGGCGCTCGGTGGCCGCGAGGGTGTCGAGGGCGGCGGGGGCGAGGGGCGGCGCGGCCGGCGGGAGCGCGGACGCCGCCTCGACCTGCCGGAGCCAGGGCAGCGCACGGCAGCGGCGGAACAGGCGGGCCGCCTCGTCGTAGGAGGTGGGCCCGGGCAGGGCGGTCCCCGCCGTTCTGGCGGAGCCGGACGAGGCCTGGGGGAAGGCGCGCAGCCCGGCGAGTACATACGCGGCACGGGCCTCCTCCAGGCCGTAGCCCAGCTTGCCGAGACGGTCCTGGGCCGAGGCCAACTGGCGTTCCGCGGGCCCCTGTTCGCCGCGTGCGGCCCGTACCAGCGCCTCGGCGCGGTCGAGCACGGCGAGTACGCTCTCGCGTTCCAGCCGCAGCGCCCGCCGGCGGGTCACGTCGATGACGTCCTGCGCCTCCGCGGTCTCGCCGATCCTGACCAGGGCCTCGGCGAGGTCCCCGTGCCAGCGGCCCCGGGCCGGGTCGATGACGCCGAGCGCCTCCTCCAGCTCCCGGACCCGGCGCAGGGAGCGGACCGCGGCCGCGGCGTCCCCCGCGACCAGCTGGGCGTGCCCGAGTGCGCCCAGGGTCCGCGAGAGGTAGACCATGTCGCCGTCCTCCTCGGCGCGGTCCACGGCCTCGTGGGCGAGCGAGAGCGCCCGGTCCACGTCACCGCCCGCCGCCTCGGCGAGCGAGGTGAGCATCGCGGCGGCCGCCTCGCCGATCCCGGTGTCGCGGGCCAGCCGCAGGCTCTCTCGGGCCAGGTCGAGGGCGCGGCCGCAGTGGCCGGAGCGCAGTTCGGTCTCGGCGAGCCCGCGCAGGAAGTGCAGTTCGCTCTCGACCATGCCGCGCCGCTGCACCTCGCGCAGCAGCGCGGTGATGGCCGTACGGGCCTCGGCGAGCCGGTCGCCCATGATGAGCCAGCGGAAGCGGGCGGCGCCGGCCCCGTTGTGGTCGCAGGCGACCCGGGGGTCCTGCGGCTCGCGCATCGCCCGCTGGATGGTCGAGGGCGCGTCCGGGTGCCCCATCAGTGTCTCCATCTGGGCCTGGAAGCCGAGCGCGAGGAGTTCGGTGCGGCGGTCCCCGGCGCGGGCCGCGAGCCGCGCCGCCCGGGCGGCCTCCTCGCGGGCCTTGGTCATCTCGCCGTCCATCAGCAGGGCCCGCCAGCCGAGCTGGTAGCGGACGCGGGCGACCAGGCCGGGGTCGTCGCCCGCGTCGGCGAGTGCCTGCGGGAAGACGGCGTCGATCTCGGCCATGGCCTGTCCGGCGGCGTCGATGACGACCATCCAGGCCCGCACCCGGTCCGCGGGGGCGGTGGCTCGTGCCAGCACCTGGCGGGCGATGTCCCGGGCGAGGTCCGTCTCACCGGCCGTCAGCGCGTCCTCCGCGGCTTGCAGGCGCCGTTCGTCCGGGCCCGGCCGGGTGCCCGCAGGCGTGTGCCGGGCGGCGAGCAGCCCGAGCCCTACGGCGACGGAGGGGGCGCCGCGGTCACGGGCGGCGGCCGCGGCCTCGCCGAGCCGGGCGGCGACCGCGGGGTCCGTGCCGGTGGTGGACAGCGCCAGGTGCCGGGCCCGTTCGATGGGATCGGAGGCCGCGCGGGACAGGGCGGAGTGCGCGGCGCGCCGTTCCTGCGCGTCGGCCTCCGCGTAGAGGGCGGCCGAGACGAGGGGGTGCGCGAAGCGGATGCCCGGTGTGTCGCGTTCGGTGGCGAGGAGCCCGAGGGCGGCGGCCGAAGCGGTCTCCGCCTCGGCGTTCTCCCGGCCCGCGGCGTGCAGCAGGGCCAGGGTCGGGCGGGCTCCCGCGCTCGCCACCAGCAGCGTGCGCCGGGCCTCGGCGGACAGCAGGTCGAGACGGCTGAGGACGAGCGCGCGCAGCGACGTCGGTACGGGGAGCGGCTCACCCGGACTCGGCCGGGTCGGCGACTCGGCGAGGGCGCGGCCCAGCTCCAGCGCGAAGAGCGGGTTGCCGCCGCTGGTGCGGTGGATGTCGCGCACGGTGGAGCGGGGCAGCCCGGTGTAGCCGCGCTGGGCGAGGAGTTCGGCCACCTGGGCGCGGGCCAGCGGGGCCACCCGCAGGGCCAGGGTCTCCGGCACGGACGCCCGCAGGTAACGGTCGTGGTCCTGTGCCTGCGGCTCGGTCTCCGTACGGACCGCGCACAGCATGCGGACCGGTGTGCCGCCGAGCCTGCGGGCGGCGAAGCCGAGGAGTTCGGCGCTGGCCGGGTCGAGCCACTGAAGGTCGTCCGCGACGATCAGCACCGGTCCGCGCGCGGCCAGGGCGCGGAACGCCGACAGCACCGCGAGCCGCAGCGCGAGACCGTCGCGCTGGAGGGTGGATTCACCGCGGCCGGTGAGCGCCGACTCCAGGGCGGTTCGCTGCGGTGCGGGCAGCCGGTCGGCTATCTCGTCGACGACCAGACCGAGGAGGTCGGCCAGCGCGAGGAAGGGGAGATGGGATTCGGACTCGGTGGCGGAGCAACGCAGGACGGTCTGCGCCGATTCGGCGCATTCGGCGGCCAGCGCCCGCAGGACGCTCGACTTTCCTATTCCCGCCGGCCCGTGCACGAGCACACTGCCGCCGCCGGAGAGCTGCTCGCGTGCCCCCGCGAAGAGTTCCTCCCGGCCGATGACCAGCTCGGGGCGCGGTCTGGCGGGTTCCCTGAAGTCCCCTCGCACGGTCACTCCCCTCGTGTGTCGTGGTCTGGCCAATATTAGGCAACGTCTCTTTGAATTTCGGACAGTCCGGGTGGTGAGGGAAATAACAGATGTTGCGTATACGTCATTTCACGGTCCGGACGATTGAATCAAGGGTCCCGGAGCGGACGATGCGCTAAGGCAGCACCCCGGCCCGGCGCGCGGCGACGACCGCCTCCAGACGGGTGTGCGCGCCGAGTCTGCGCATCGCCGAACGCAGATACCCCTTCACCGTCTCCGGACGCAGCCCGAGCCGCTCGGCGGCGGCCGCGTTGGTCGCCCCCGCCGCGACACAGGCGAGGACGTCCACCTCGCGCGGAGCCAGGCCGACATCGCGCGGCACCCGCTGGGGCGGAGCCGCGGCGCCGGCCAGCCGGCCGCACACGGAGAGCAGCTCGGCCCGCAGACCCGGGTCGGCGATCCTCGGCGCCAGCGCCCGCAGCGTCCCGTGCGCCTCGCGCACCTCCTCCCAGGCCGCGTCTCCCGTCGCCTCCCTCACCGGGCCGGGCGCGCGGACGACGCCCAGCAGTTCGTGCGCCGCGTCCCGGACGACCAGCGCCTGCTCCACGTCCCTGGCCGCCGCGACGGCCGCTCCGAGCGTGCGGTCGCCCAGCGGCTGGGGCGTCCGCAGAGCGCCGTAGAGCACACCGCGCACCCGGCGCCGTACGACGACGGGAACCGCCAGGACGGAGCACAGCCCCTCCGTCGCCACCGCCGTGTCGTACTCGTGGCTGATCTGCCGCGAGGCCTCGTAGTCGCTCACCGCGCACGGCCGGGCGAGGGCCACCGCCTTGCCGCCCAGACCGTTGCCCGAGGAGACCGCGAGCGCCCTCAGCGCGGGCGTCGCCGTACCGCTCAGCTCACTGATGCGCACCAGCCGGCCGCCGGAGTCGACCAGGCCGCCGAAGGCGACCGGCAGCCCTGTCGCGCGCCGCAGCCGCCCCAGCGCGGCACGCACTTCCACCGACTCGGCCGTGTCTGCCGCCACCTGCTCGTCCCTTCGTCGCGGCACCCCCCCGTTCGGGGGTGGTGAGACCTGCATCACGGAATACACGATGGTAGGCGGCGGTCCGGCAACGAGGAGGACACATGACGGCGACAACGGGCAGGGCGGACGGCTTCCGCGCCGCACGGGACTTCCTGCTGAAGCACCGCGCGGACTACTCCACGGCCTACGAGGGCTTCAGCTGGCCCCGCCCGGAGCACTTCAACTGGGCCCTCGACTGGTTCGACGCCATCGCGCGGGACAACGACCGGACCGCCCTGCACATCGTCGAGGAGGACGGCGAACGTGTCGAGGTCTCCTTCGCGGCGATGTCCGAGCGCTCGAACCGGGTGGCCAACTGGCTGCGCGCCCGGGGCGTACGGGCCGAGGACCGCGTCCTCGTCATGCTCGGCAACCAGGTCGAGCTGTGGGAGACGGCCCTGGCCGCGATGAAACTGCGCGCCGTCGTCATCCCGGCCACCCCGCTGCTCGGCCCCGCCGACGTTGTCGACCGGGTCGAACGCGGCCGGGTGCGGCACGTGGTCGTCCGGTCCGAGGACACCGCCAAGTTCGACGCGGTGCCCGGCGACTACACCCGTATCGCGGTCGGCGGCACCCGCCCGGGCTGGCTGTCGTACGAGGAGACGGCCGGCGCCGGAGCCGCCTTCGAGCCGGACGGCCCCACCCACGCGGACGACCCCCTGATGCTCTACTTCACCTCGGGCACCACCGCCCGGCCCAAGCTGGTGGAGCACACCCACGTCTCGTACCCGATCGGCCACCTGGCCACCATGTACTGGATCGGGCTCCGGCCCGGGGACGTCCATCTGAACATCTCCTCACCCGGCTGGGCCAAGCACGCCTGGTCGAACCTCTTCGCGCCGTGGAACGCGGAGGCGACCGTCTTCCTCTACAACTACACGCGCTTCGACGCGGGCCGGCTGATGGCGGAGATGGACCGGGCCGGCGTCACCACCTTCTGCGCCCCGCCCACCGTGTGGCGCATGCTCATCCAGGCCGATCTCGGCCTCCTGCGAACCCCGCCGCGCGAGGTCGTCGCCGCGGGGGAGCCGCTGAACCCCGAGGTCATCGAGCAGGTCAGGCGTGCCTGGAACATCACCATCAGGGACGGTTTCGGGCAGACGGAGACCGCCGTCCAGGTGTCCAACAGCCCGGGCCAGCCGCTCAAGACCGGCTCGATGGGCCGACCCAGCCCCGGCTTCCGCGTCGAGCTGCTCGATCCCGTGTCGGGCGCACCCGGCGCCGCGGAGGGCGAGATCTGCCTCGACCTGTCCGATCGCCCGGTGGGCCTGATGACCGGCTACCACGGCGATCCCGACCGTACGGCGGAGGCGATGGCGGGCGGCTACTACCGCACCGGGGACATCGGCTCGCGCGACGAGGACGGCTACATCACCTACGTCGGCCGGGCCGACGACGTGTTCAAGGCGTCGGACTACAAGATCTCGCCCTTCGAGCTGGAGAGCGCGCTCCTGGAGCACGAGGCCGTCGCCGAGGCCGCGGTGGTCCCGGCCCCCGACGAACTGCGCCTCGCCGTACCGAAGGCCTACATCGTCCTCGCGGCCGGGTACGAGCCGGGACCCGACACCGCCAAGCTCCTCTTCGAGCACGCGCGTACGGTCCTCGCCCCCTACAAGCGCATCCGCCGCCTGGAGTTCGGCGAACTGCCCAAGACCGTCTCCGGCAAGATCCGCCGGATCGAACTGCGCGAGGCCACGGCCGCCGGCTCGGACGCCGAGTACCGCGAGGAGGACTTCCGGTGAGTGAACTGTCGTACGCGCACGGGACGGGCGGCACGGCGCTGCTCGGCGACACCATCGGGGCGAACCTCGGCCGGGCCGTCGCCGCCTGGCCGGACCGGGAGGCGCTGGTCGACGTGCCCTCGGGCCGGCGCTGGACATACGCTCAATTCGGCTCCGCCGTCGACGAGTTGGCGTACGCGCTGCTCGCGTCCGGAATCGCCAAGGGCGACCGGGTGGGCATCTGGGCGGTCAACTGCCCGGAGTGGGTGCTCGTCCAGTACGCCACCGCCCGCGTCGGCGCGGTCATGGTGAACATCAACCCGGCCTACCGCACCCACGAGGTGGAGTACGTCCTGAACCAGGCCGGGATCTCGCTGCTCTTCGCCTCCCTGAGCCACAAGAGCAGCGACTACCGGGCCATGGTCGAAGAAGTCCGGGGCAGATGCCCGCAGTTGAGGGAGACCGTGTACATCGGCGACCCGGGCTGGGACGCGATGCTGCGGCGCGGGACACCGGACCTGGAGGGGGCGCTCCGGGTCCGCGCGGGCGAACTGTCCTGCGACGACCCCATCAACATCCAGTACACCTCGGGCACGACGGGCTTCCCCAAGGGGGCCACGCTCTCCCACCACAACATCCTCAACAACGGTTATTTTGTCGGGGAGTTGATCGCCTACTCCGAGCAGGACCGGGTCTGCATCCCTGTCCCCTTCTATCACTGTTTCGGCATGGTCATGGGGAATCTGGCCGCCACCTCGCACGGCGCCTGCATGGTCGTCCCCGCGCCGTCGTTCGACCCGGCCGCCACCCTGAAGGCCGTACAGCAGGAGCGGTGCACCTCGCTCTACGGCGTACCCACCATGTTCATCGCGGAGTTGAACCTCCCCGACTTCGCCGCGTACGACCTGTCCACCCTGCGCACCGGCATCATGGCGGGCTCGCCCTGCCCGGTCGAGGTGATGAAACGGGTGGTCGCCGAGATGCACATGGAGGAGGTCTCCATCTGCTACGGGATGACGGAGACCTCACCCGTCTCGCTCCAGACCCGCCGCGACGACGATCTCGAACACCGCACCGGAACGGTCGGGCGGGTCCTGCCGCACCTGGAGGTGAAGGTCGTCGACCCGGTGGACGGGGTGACCAGGCCGCGCGGCAGCGCCGGGGAGCTGTGCACCCGCGGCTACAGCGTGATGCTCGGCTACTGGAACGAGCCCGGGAAGACCGCCGAGGCAGTCGACGCGGGGCGCTGGATGCACACCGGCGACCTCGCGGTGATGCGCGAGGACGGGTACGTCGAGATCGTCGGCCGCATCAAGGACATGATCATCCGGGGCGGCGAGAACATCTACCCGCGCGAGATCGAGGAGTTCCTGTACGCCCATCCGAGGATCGCCGACGTCCAGGTGGTCGGCATCCCCCATGAGCGCTACGGCGAGGAGGTGCTCGCCTGTGTCATCCCGCGCGATCCGGCCGACCCCCTCACCCTGGACGAGCTGCGCGCGTTCTGCGAGGGCCGGCTGGCGCACTACAAGATCCCGAGCCGGCTGCGCATCCTGGAGACCTTCCCGATGACGGTCTCGGGGAAGGTGCGGAAGATCGAACTGCGGGAGACCTACGCCGAGTAGGCACCCGGGGGTGTCCGTGCCCGTCGCGGTGACCCTGCCCGTGGCCGGTGGTCAGTCCGTGACGGCGATCAGTTCGTCGGCGGGGCTGTTCACCGGCTGGGGCGTGCCCGTGAGGTCCAGGACGAAGAGGGGGACGCCGAGGGTGTCGGCGCGGGCGCGGGCGTCGTCGGCGTAGCCCGCCAGGGAGAAGAACACGCAGTCCGACGACTCCGTCATCGCGGTCAGCCACAGACACTCCACATCGCGCAGCGAGGCCGGCCGCACGGTGGGGTCCACCTGGGCCAGGATGCCGCGCGCGGCGAGCCCGATCCCGGACGGGGGCCGCTGGTCCGCGCGCCGGATGTCGCGATAGCCGAGCCAGCCGAGATACAGCGCGGCGGCGGTGACGGCGTCGCGTGCCGTACGGATGGTGACGGGCCGGAACTCCGGCCGCCGGCCGTGGCCGCCCTCAGGGCCGGGCCGCCCGCCTCCCAGCCGCTCCGAACCGGCTTCGTCGGGCGCGTACCCGTCCAGGGGAACACCGGCCGTGGCTTCTCGCTCGCGTTCCGCACCACCACCCGTCGGAGCGTCACCCTCACCGTCCCGGGGCGCGCCCCCCTCGGCTTTCCGGTTCACGCCCGGGCGGTTGTCCTCGGGTGGGCCCGGCTCGGAGTCCTGGTTCGCGTCCCGGGGTGTGCCGGTGCCGGCTTGCGGGTTCGGGTCCGGGTGGTTGTCCTCGGGTGGGCCGGGCTCGAGGTTGTGGTTCGGGTCCCGGCGTGTGTCGGTGCCGGCTTGCCGGGGCCGGTCCGGGTGGCTGTCCCGGGGTGGGGTGCCAGCGGGGTCCTGGTGGGTGCCAGGCCCGGGTTGCCCGCCCGGGGCCGTCCGCAGTGGGATCCGGAGCGTCGTTCCGCAGGCGCAGCCCAGTTCCGGATGCGGCCACTGGGTCTCGCGGCCGCAGGCATCGCACCGGACCGTGGTCCATTCGTCGTCCCACGCGCGGTGGGCGACGGTGGTCGCCTCCGCGAGGCGGTCGAGCGGGGCCGACACCGGCGATCCGCAGACGCAGGGGTAGGACGGAGCCTCGTACAGGTGCTCGCGGCGGCAGGCCGGACACCGCACCGGCACGCTCTCGGCCATGGACCGCTCCAGAAACTCACGTCGGGTCAGCGCGTCCATCGTCCTCCTGCCGGGCGGCCTGCGGCAGCGAAACGCCGTGACGCGCCCCGGCCCGGTCCGGCGCACCGCCCACCCTTGACGCTCCCCATCCAGGCGCCTACATTATTTCCAGATAGCAGAAGTTACTTTCCGTATTGCGGAATCACGACTCACCGCGGGGCGCGACGGGAGCGCGAATCCGACAGCCGAAGCAGGAGAACCCCATGGCTCGTATGACCGCTGCCCGCGCGGCAGTCGAGATCCTCAAGCGCGAGGGCGTCACCGACGCGTTCGGCGTTCCGGGTGCGGCGATCAACCCCTTCTACGCGGCGCTCAAGGCGTCGGGCGGGATCAGCCACACCCTCGCCCGTCATGTCGAGGGCGCCTCGCACATGGCGGAGGGCTACACCCGGACGCACCCGGGCAACATCGGTGTCTGCGTGGGCACTTCGGGCCCGGCGGGAACCGACATGATCACCGGCCTCTACTCCGCGAGCGGCGACTCGATCCCGATCCTGTGCATCACGGGCCAGGCGCCGACCGCGGTGATCCACAAGGAGGACTTCCAGGCCGTCGACATCGCCTCGATCGCGCGCCCCGTGACCAAGATGGCCGTCACCGTGCTGGAGGCCGCGCAGGTTCCCGGAGTCCTCCAGCAGGCCTTCCATCTCATGCGCTCCGGGCGCCCCGGGCCGGTCCTCGTGGACCTCCCCATCGACGTCCAGCTCACCGAGATCGAGTTCGACCCCGAGACGTACGAGCCGCTCCAGGCGTTCAAGCCCGCCGCGACCCGCGCCCAGATCGAGAAGGCGATCGCGCTGCTGAACGCCTCCGAGCGCCCGCTGATCGTGGCCGGCGGGGGAGTCATCAACGCCGACGCCGCCGAACTGCTCGTCGAGTTCGCCGAGTTGACCGGCATCCCGGTCGTTCCGACGCTCATGGGCTGGGGCGTGCTGCCCGACGACCACGAGCTCAACGCGGGCATGGTGGGCCTCCAGACCTCGCACCGCTACGGCAACGCCACCTTCCTGGAGTCCGACTTCGTCCTCGGCATCGGAAACCGCTGGGCCAACCGCCACACCGGTGACCTGGACGTCTACACGGCCGGCCGGACCTTCGTGCACGTCGACATCGAGCCCACCCAGCTCGGACGGATCTTCGCCCCCGACTTCGGCATCGCCTCCGACGCCGGGGCCGCGCTGGAGCTCTTCGTCGAAGTGGTAAGGGAGTTGGAGGCGCGGGGCGGGCTGCCCGACCGTTCCGCGTGGGCCGCCTCGGCGCAGGAGAAGCGGGCCACCCTCCAGCGCCGTACGCACTTCGACGACATCCCCATCAAGCCGCAGCGCGTCTACGAGGAGATGAACAAGGCCTTCGGACCGGAGACCCGGTACGTCACCACCATCGGCCTCTCCCAGATCGCGGGTGCCCAGCTGCTGCACGTCCACCGGCCGCGCCACTGGATCAACTGCGGTCAGGCGGGCCCGCTCGGCTGGACGATCCCGGCCGCGCTCGGCGTCGCCAAGGCCGACCCCGGCGCGCAGGTCGTCGCCCTCTCCGGCGACTACGACTTCCAGTTCATGATCGAGGAACTGGCCGTCGGCGCCCAGCACAGGATCCCGTACGTCCATGTCCTCGTGAACAACGCCTACTTGGGCCTGATCCGGCAGGCCCAGCTCGGTCTGGACATCGACTTCCAGGTCAACCTCGAGTTCGAGAACCTCAACTCCCCGGAGCTCGGCGTCTACGGCGTCGACCACGTCAAGGTCGTCGAGGGCTTCGGCTGCAAGGCGATCCGGGTCACCGACCCGGGCGAACTCGGCGCAGCCTTCGAGCGGGCCGGGAAGCTCGCCGCGGAGTTCCAGGTCCCCGTGGTCGTCGAGGTCATCCTGGAGCGCGTCACCAACATCGCCATGAGCCGGACGAACGACATCGGCAACGTGGTCGAGTTCGAGGAGCTCGCGACCGAACCGGGCCACGCGCCCACCGCGATCAGGACACTGAAGGTCTGACGCGATCCGACGCGGGCGCTCCTTCGCGCCCGCCCCTTCGCGCCCGCCCGGGCGGCCCGTCCCAAGTGGCGGGCCGCCCTCATCGCGTTGTTCCCAGAAACGGGCGGGTCCGGCATGCTCGCCCCATGCGGATGACCGTCCCCACCCCCCTCGGCGACATCGCCGTACGCTGCCTCGACCCGGTCCCCGGAGCCCGGCCGGAGGGTGACCCTGCCCCGGCGGGCGCCCCCGCGCTGCTGCTCCTGCACGCCAACCCCGGGGACGGCCGCGACTTCGACGCCGTGCTGCCCGCCCTCGCCGACCGGTACCGCACCTTCGTCGTGGACTGGCCCGGATACGGCGACTCGACCGCGCCGGAACCCGCGCGGGTCACTCCCGAAGGCCTGGTGGGGGTCGCGGAACGGGTCATCGACGCGCTCGTCGAGGAGCAGGGCGTGCGGGAGGTCGCCGTGCTGGGCAACAGTGTCGGCGGCTATGTCGCCTGCCGTCTCGCCGAGGGACCCCGGGCCGCCTCGGTCACCGCGCTCGTCCTGGTCGACCCGGCGGGCTTCACCCGGCAGACCGCCCTCACCCGCTGGTTCTGCCGCGAGGTGATGGGCCGCCCCGCGCGTGCCCGCAGGCTCGTCGTGCCGCTGGCCCGTGCCTACCTGGGCCGGCTGGGAACACCGAGCGCGCGGGAGACGTACGCCCGGGCGCGCGAACTGCCGCACGACGCCAAGAGACTGGCGGTGCACTGCGCGCTCTGGCGCGGACTCGCCGACCCCGACTTCGGCTTCGTGGACCCCGCCGGCCTCGACCTGCCGGTCCTGCTCCTGTGGGGGAGGCGTGACCCGGTCGTTCCCGTGCTTCTCGACGGCCGCCGCGCCCGGCGCATGCTCCCCGCGGGGACGTCGAGTGTCCGGCTGCCCACGGCCCACGAGCCGTACAACGAACGCCCGGGCCTCTTCCTCCGGCACGTCCTGCCGTTCCTGGAGGATCCGCGGGCGGTCACCGCAAGCCGGCTCAGGCTCCCCAGCCGCCCGCGCAGCCGCTGAAGCCGCCGCCCTCCCCGCCGCCGCTCCAGGGCAGTCCGCGCTCCTCCTGCCGCCCGCCGCGGCCCGTCAGCCCCGCTGCCTCGGTGAAGCCCGGCACCAGCTCGGTCAGAGCGCTATCGCCGTACAGGGCGACCGCGAGCAGGACCTCGTCGGTGGACAGGCCCCGCGGTCCGGTGGGCGGGGGGAACGCGGCACGCAGTTCGCGGAGGGTGCGCCGGGCGGCGCGGGTCCGGTGCGGAGGCAGGGGGCGCAGCAGCCCGGCCGCGGCGGCCTCGCTCCGCAGCTCCGCCAGCGCGCGCCGCACGCGGGGCCGTTGCATCAACTCACGTAGTCCCGCGGGGAGGTAGAGGGAGCCGCGGACGGCCCTCTCCAGGGCGAGCCCCGAGGTGAAGGAGGTTCCCGAAGACGGGCCCGAGGTCCGGATCGTGCCCGGCGGTCCCGCGGCCACGGCACCCCGCAGATGCAGGGCGAGCACGGCGACCTGCACGGCCGCGCGCGGCCCGCCACGCAGCAGCGCGACGGTCTGAGGCCCAGGCCCGACCGCCGCGCTCCCGCTCATGGTGCTACCCCCGTGCCCCCGTTCGGGACCCGCCGCCCCCGTGCCGGCGGGCCCCGTGTGCCGAGGATGTGCCTCATCCGGCGGGAGGTGAAGCCCCTGGGGCCGTGTTCAGAGGTTGATTTGAGGGTTCCGTAGGCGTTCTACGCCCGCTTGTGTACGGACCGAGTCCGTTTGCCGCCCGTTTCGGCTCGCGGGTCGGCGTGAGCCCATGCGTCGGCGTGAAGCTCGCGCGTCGCCCTGAGGGCCGGGTCGCCCTGAGGGGCGCGGCTCGGACCTGCGCCCGGCAGCCGGGGGCGGGCCCGTGTCCGTGGTCCTCATCCGTCCGTGTGCTCGGAGAGGCCGGGCCAGTCGTCCGGGCCGCCGCCCTGCCACTCGATGATGTCGCTCTCCTCGACCTCGATGACGTCGAGGTCGACGTCGGCCTGGCGCAGGATCTCCACCACGTCGTCGAGGTGGTACGCGATGCCGAGCACCCGGTCGCCCTCGGTGACCCGGCGCGACCCGTCCAGCCCCGGCGTGTGCACCACGATCCTCGGGAATTCCATGCCGTCAGCCTCCATGGTCCAAGGCTGCTGGCCCCGGCCGCGATCCGCACCCGGAGCGAGGCGTCCGGCGCCGGGACCCGGGGGGTGATGGCCGTCCGACGGCGCGAGGCTGGGCGCGACAGTACGTTCGCGCCGCCGGACGGGGTCTGTGAGGTGTGGCCGAGGTCAGAGAGCGGTCGAGGCCGGGGTGCGGCCGAGGTCAGAGAGTGGCCGAGGCCAGGGTGCGGCCGAGACCAGGGTGTGGCCGAGGCCGAGGCGTGTGGGGCGAACGCCTATGTGTGGCTGGGACCGCGGCGGCCGCGACGGACCGGACTCACCCTTCCCTCAGGTCGAGAAGGGGAACCGGATCCTTCACCACCGCACTGGCTCGCGTGCCGCCGCGGTCCGCACACCGCCCGCACCGAGTCCCGGGACGGCCACCCCTCATCCGGGCCGTTCGTGACGCGGTCCGGGAGCTCATCTCTCCGAACGCGGTTCCGGGTCGCGGCGGCGCCTGGGCGCGACAGGACAAGTGTCGGCGCCGCCGCGACCCGGAAGTTCCAGGTGTCCGGGCCCAGGGCCCGTCGGGCAATTCCCTTCTGCCCGGCCGCGGTTCAGACCCGGGTGCCGGAGAGGCGCTCGACCGCGCGCAGCAGCGCGGAGTGGTCGAGGCCGCCGTCGCCCTGCGCGCGCAGGCCGGCGACGAGCTGGGCGACCACGGCCCCCACGGGCAGCACCGCGCCGACGTTGCGGGCGGCGTCCGTGACGATGCCCATGTCCTTGTGGTGCAGGTCGATACGGAAGCCCGGCTTGAAGTCGCGGTTCAGGAAGTTGTCCTTCTTGCGGGCCAGCACGGTGGAGCCCGCGAGCCCGCCGCCGAGGACGTCGAGGGCGGCCGTCAGGTTCACCCCGGACTTCTCCAGGAAGACCACGGCCTCGGCGCACGCCTGGATGTTCACGGCGACGATGAGCTGGTTGGCCGCCTTCACGGTCTGGCCCGAGCCGTGCGGACCGCACAGCACGATCGTCCTTCCGAGCGCCTCGAAGAGGGGCTCCGCCTCGTCGAAGGCGTCCTGTTCACCGCCGACCATGATCGACAGTACGGCCTCGACCGCTCCGGCCTCGCCGCCGGACACCGGGGCGTCCAGGACACGGACACCCTTCTCGGCACCGGCCTTCGCGAGGTCCACCGAGGTCTGCGGGGTGATCGAGGACATGTCGATCAGCAGCGCGCCAGGCCGTACGTTCTCCAGGATGCCGTCGGGACCGTACGCGATGGCCTCCACCTGCGGGGAGGCCGGCACCATCGTGATCACCACGTCGGCGTCCCGTACGGCCTCGGCGATCGAGCCGGCGGCGGTGCCGCCCGCGGCGGCCAGTCGGTCCAGCTTGTCCCGCTCCAGCGTGTAGCCGGTGACGTCGTACCCGGCCTTGACCAGGTTCTCCGACATGGGCGAGCCCATGATGCCGAGACCGATCCATGCCACCTTGGGGAGGTTGTCGCTCATGAGGGTGCCTCTCTGAAATCCGTGCTGCGTCATCGGGGTGCCGCTCAACGGGCGGCGCGGGCCGCGGCCGGCAGCCAGTCGAAGGCCTGCGCGCTCGGCCGGTCGCCCGGCTTGTACTCCAGGCCGACCCAGCCCTCGTAGCCCGCCTCGGCCAGCTGGTCGAGGAGTTCCTCCAGGGGGAGCGTGCCGGTGCCCGGCGCGCCCCGGCCGGGGCTGTCGGCGATCTGCACATGGCCGGTCCTGTCGGCGTAGGCGGCGATCACCCGCGGCAGGTCCTCACCGTTCATGGCGAGGTGGTACAGGTCCATGAGGAACCGGGTGTTGCCGAGGCCGGTCGCCGCGTTGACCTTGTCGACGACGGCGACGCCTGCCGGGGCGCTCACCAGCGGATAGTCGGGCGACTCCCGTTCGTTGAGGGTCTCGACGAGCAGGACCGCGCCGATCCGGTCGGCGGCCCGTGCCGCGAGGACCAGGTTCTCCAGCGCGAGCGCGTCCTGCTCGTCCGGGTCCACCCCGTCGACGCGGTTGCCGTACAGGGCGTTGAGCGCCGTGCAGCCCAGAGAGGCGGCGAAGTCGACGGCCACGTCGATGTTGGCCCGGAACCTCGCCGACTCCTCCCCGGGGAGGGACAGGGCGCCCCGGTCGGGACCGGGCAACCGCCCGGCGTAGAGGTTCAGTCCCGTCAGCCGTACGCCCGCGTCCTCGATCGCCTTTCGCAGGGCGTCCAGCTCGGACCGCCCGGGGGTGGGGGAGTCGACCCAGGGCCACCACAGTTCGACCGCGGTGAAGCCCGCCGCGGCGGCTGCCGCCGGGCGCTCCAGGAGCGGGAGTTCCGTGAACAGGATCGACAGGTTGACGTTGAAGCGCTGGTCCGCGAATCCCATGGGGGTCGGCGCTCCCTTCCGTACTGGCGGCCGTGCTGTCGGCCGGGCCGGCGATGGACGCTGCTTCGATGCGTTCCGCACAGTTTCCGTATTGCGGAAGTTCGTTTCTGCTTAATGGAAGATTGCCGCCGGGTGTCGAGGCTTGTCAAGGGGGTGCCGGCGGAAAGCGGCAGCCGTGGGCCGCTCGGTCCACAGGGGGCTGCCGGGATGTCCGCGCCGCGCAGTAGGTTGAGCCCGTGCGATTGAGAGTGGAGTTCACGACCGAGCCCTTCGACCTCGACGAGGCGCCCCGGCACGCGCTGGTCGCCCGTGAGGTCATCGAGGCGGCCGAACTGGACGCGGTGGACGTCGGCCCGTTCGGCAACACCGCGGAGGGCGGCTCGGACGCCGTGCTCACCGCGGTCGACGCGCTGCTGCGCAAGGTCCTGGAGGCGGGCGCCACCCGGGTCTCGCTCCAGGTGAACGTGCTGGGCGCGGCCGGGGAGGGCGATAAGTGACCGGAATCGCGGACGACCCCTTCGTCGCGGCGGTCAAGCCGCTGGTCGACGCCATGGGCGGCGAGATGCTGCCGCCCGAGCTGGCCGGCGTCGACGACGTCGTGCTGTCCTGGGAGGGCGCGGACGTCGTCGCCGTGCGGCTGCCCCAGCTCGCCGACTCGCTCGACCACATCCTCGCCGCCCTGGAGCGCAAGAGCGGCAAGCCGCTCGCCGAGCTCGACCGCAAGGCCAAACAGGAGATCGTGCGGATACTGGAGGCCCGTGGGGCCTTCTCCGTGCGGCACGGAGTGGAGACCGTGGCGAGCGCGCTCGGCGTGAGCCGGTTCACCGTCTACAACTACCTGAACCGCGAAAAGGGCGCCTGACCGGCGAAAACACGCGCTGGCGCGGCAGGGCGACCGGTCGCGTCCGCGTCGACTCGCCGCCGTCGGTCGATGTCCGTGGCGGGTCACCGTCGTCGGTCGCCGTCCGTGGCGAGTCGCCGCCGGCGGCCGCTGTTCGTAGCGGTCCACCGTCGTCCCGCCGCTGTTCGTGGCGGTCCGCCGTCGTCCGCCGCCGTCCATCGCTGTCCGCCGCGAGCGGGCGGTGGTTTCCGTAACCTCTCGTAACCCGAAGTTTTCAACAAAGTGTTGACGTTGTCTCGCCGAGGGCGTTAGCTGTGCGCAGCCCGTCCAGCACAAGGCCACGGAGGCTTCCCATGACGTCGAGTACGGCAGCCGGCGGCCTCGACCGCTTCAACGCCCTCGAGGGGGCCGAGGCCCTCGCCGTCCTCCATGAAGTGTGCGCCTCCCGCGCCTGGGCCGAGCGGCTGCTCGCCTCCCGTCCCTACGCCGGCGCCGACGACCTGTACGCCGAGAGCGACGCCGCCACGGCAGGCCTCACCACCGCCGACCTGACGGAGGCGATGGCGGGGCACCCGCCCATCGGACGGCCGAAGCCCGGCGACCCGGCCTCCTCCCGTGAACAGCGCGGGATGGCCGGCGCCTCCGCCGAGCTCAGGGAGGAGATGCTCGAACTGAACCTGGCCTACCAGGAGAGGTTCGGCCATGTCTTCCTCATCTGCGCCACCGGCCGGTCCGGCGAGCAGATGCGCGACGCGCTCAAGGAGCGGATCGGCAACTCCGCCGAGCGGGAGCGCGAGATCGTCCGCGTCGAACTGGGGAAGATCAACCGCATCCGGCTCGGGAACCTCGTGCGGGACGAGTCGCCCGGCACACCAGGCGGCTGACGGTCACCCACGCAGGAAGTGCCCGGCAGCCCCGTACAGGAAGTAGAGGCATGAGCACCGACACCACGGCCTCCGTGTCCACCCACATCCTGGACACCAGCGTGGGCCGCCCCGCCCGGGGCGTCGCCGTCCGGCTCGCCGCCAGGGCCGGGCGCGAGGGCGACTGGCGGGCGCTCGGCGGTTCCGCGACCGACGCGGACGGCCGCTGCAAGGACCTTCCGGCGCTGCCGGAGGGCACGACCCACGTACGGCTCGACTTCGAGGTCGAGCGGTACTTCGAGCAGGATCCGGCGACACCGACACAGCAAGCCGATGCGCAGCAGGACGCCCCCGCGAATCGGGACAGCGAGACGTTCTCCCCCGTGTTCTTCCCCGAGGTGACGATCACCTTCGCCGTCAGGCCGGGCGAGCACTACCACGTACCGCTGCTGCTCAACCCGTTCGGCTACTCCGTTTACCGAGGGAGCTAGCAGACATGACCGAACCCACCGCCAAGGGCCGCCCGGTGCTCCTGGGCCAGAACCAGTACGGCAAGGCCGAGAACCGCGTCGTCAGGATCACCCGCGACGGCGCCACGCACCACATCAAGGACCTGAACGTGTCCGTCGCGCTGAGCGGGGACATGGAGGAGGTCCATCTCTCCGGCTCCAACGCCAGCGTCCTGCCGACCGACACCACCAAGAACACGGTGTACGCCTTCGCCAAGGAACACGGCATCGAGTCCGCCGAGCGGTTCGGCATCCACCTGGCCCGGCACTTCGTGACCAGCCAGGAGCCGATCAGGCGGGCGCGCATCCGTATCGAGGAGTACGCCTGGGAGCGCATCGAGACCCCGGGCGCCGGGTCCGGGGACGCCGGCGCCGACCAGCCCCGGCACTCCTTCGTCCGCAAGGGCCAGGAGACCCGGGTCACCCAGATCACCTACGACGGTGAGACCTGGGAGGTCGTCTCGGGCCTGAAGGACCTCGTCGTGATGAACTCGACGGACTCCGAGTTCTGGGGCTACGTCAAGGACAGGTACACGACGCTCCCCGAGGCCCACGACCGCATCCTCGCCACCCAGGTCTCCGGCCGCTGGCGCTTCAACTGGACCGGCGACGGGCAGCGGATGCCCGACTGGGACAAGTCCTACGACCAGGTACGGACACACATGCTCCAGGCCTTCGCCGACACCTACTCCCTCTCCCTCCAGCAGACCCTCTACCAGATGGGCGCGCGGATCATCGACCACCGCGACGAGATCGACGAGGTCCGCTTCTCGCTCCCGAACAAGCACCACTTCCTGGTCGACCTGACACCGTTCGGCCTCGAGAACGACAACGAGGTCTACTTCGCGGCCGACCGCCCGTACGGGCTCATCGAGGCCACCGTCCTGCGCGACGGCTGCGAGCCGCGCATCCCGGTGGACCTCACCAACCTGTAGAACCGCACCCGGCGGTCCGTCGCCCGGACCGCCCCCGCGGTACTGCCGCTGTACCCCCGACGCGGGCGCCGGCGTCACGTCCCGGGGGAGAGCGGGGGCATCTGCGCAACCACAGCACCACGGACCCGGTCGTCACCCCGCTCGGCCCCCGGGTCCGTCCGCCGACGGGAAGAACGAGGAACCGCAGTGGCAGTCCAGCGCATCGTCATCGAGAACTGCGCCATCGCGACCGTGGACACGGCCGACACCGAGTACGCCTCGGGCCACATCGTCGTCGCCGACAACAGGATCGAGTCGGTCGGCGCCGGAAGGGCTCCCGAGAACCTGGAGAACGTGGTCCGCCGTGTCGACGGGACCGGGCACCTGGCCACTCCTGGCCTGGTCAACACCCACCACCACTTCTACCAGTGGATCACCCGCGGCCTCGCCACGGACCACAACCTCTTCAACTGGCTCGTCGCGCTCTACCCGACCTGGGCGCGCATCGACGAGCCCATGGTCCACGCGGCCGCCCAGGGCTCCCTCGCCATGATGGCCCGCGGCGGGGTCACCACCGCCATGGATCACCACTACGTCTTCCCCGAGGGCTCGGGCGATCTGTCCGGCGCGATCATCCGGGCCGCCCGCGAGACCGGCGTCCGCTTCACCCTCGCCCGCGGCTCCATGGACCGCAGCGAGAAGGACGGCGGACTGCCGCCGGACTTCGCCGTCGAGACCCTCGAAGGGGCGCTGGCCGCCACCGAGGCGACCGTCGACGAGCACCACGACGCCTCCTTCGACAGCATGACCCAGATCGCCGTCGCACCCTGCTCGCCCTTCTCCGTCTCCACCGAACTCATGCGGCAGGGCGCAGAGTTGGCCCGCCGCAAGGGAGTACGGCTGCACACGCACGGGTCCGAGACCGTGGAGGAGGAGCAGTTCTGCAAGGAACTGTTCGGCATGGGCCCGACCGACTACTTCGAGTCGACCGGCTGGCTCGGCGAGGACGTGTGGATGGCGCACTGCGTCCACATGAACGACTCCGACATCGCCGCCTTCGCCCGTACGGGAACGGGTGTCGCGCACTGCCCCTCCTCCAACGCCCGGCTGGCCGCGGGCATCGCCCGGGTCCCCGACATGCTCGCCGCCGGCGTCCCGGTCGGCCTCGGCGTCGACGGCACCGCGTCCAACGAATCGGGCGAACTGCACACCGAGTTGCGCAACGCCCTGCTCATCAACCGGCTCGGCGCCCACCGCGAGGCCGCACTGAATGCCCGTCAGGCGCTGCGCCTCGGCACCTACGGAGGAGCCCAAGTCCTGGGCCGCGCAAGCCAGATCGGCTCGCTGGAAGCCGGCAAGCTCGCCGACCTCGTCCTGTGGAAGCTGGACACCCTGGCGCACTCCTCGATCGCCGATCCGGTGACGGCGCTGGTCCTCGGCGCCGCCGCCCCGCTCACCCTCTCCCTCGTGAACGGCCGCCCGGTCGTCGAGGACGGTCACCTGCTGCACGTGGACGAGGACGCCATCGCCCGCTCCACCCGGGACGAGGCGCGACGCCTCGCCCGGATCGCCGGACAGGCCTGACCACCACAGAACTCCGGCCGAGGGGGACGGCCCTCGGCCGGTAGCCGTGGACCCGAGCGGGGTCCACGGCGGCCGCCTCCGGGGCGCGCGCGGACGTGCGCGCCCCGGAACGGTCTCCGCCGCGTGGACACCGGGTCCGCGCGACGGCGTCGTCCCGGTCCCGCACGACCGCGCATCACCTCCCTGACACCCACGTCGACGGCGACGTGTACCCGACCGGAGGAGCCGCCGTGACCGCCCAGCCCGAGCCCAGCACCGACGCACCACCGACCCGATCGACGCATGCCGGCACAGGGGGCGGATCACCTCGGCCGGCCGGCCCTTCGGTACACCCCGTGGACGAGAGACTGCCCGCCCTCAGGATGGCCGCCGCCGGACTTCAGCACGTGGCCGCCATGTACGCGGGGGTCGTCGCCCCGCCCCTGATCGTCGGAGCCGCGGTCGGCCTCAGTGCCGGTGAACTCACCTTCCTCACCGGCTCCTGCCTGTTCACCGCCGGACTCGCCACCTTCCTCCAGACCCTCGGCGTCTGGAGGATCGGAGCCCGGCTGCCCTTCGTCAACGGCGTCACCTTCGCCGGTGTCGCCCCCATGACCGCGGTCGTCGCCTCCGTCAAGGACAAGAGCGACGCCCTGCCGGTCATCTTCGGAGCGGTGATCGTCGCCGGTCTCCTCGGATTCCTTGCCGCCCCCTACTTCAGCAGGGCCGTCCGCTTCTTCCCGCCCGTCGTCACCGGCAGCGTGATCACGCTCATAGGCGTGTCCCTGCTCCCGGTCGCCTTCGGCTGGGCCCAGGGCCCCGATCCCACGGCGGACGACTACGGCTCACGGACCAGCCTCGGACTCGCGGCGGCGACCCTCCTCGTCGTCCTCCTGCTGCGCCGCTTCACCCGGGGCTTCGTCAAGCAGATCGCCGTGCTGCTGGGCCTGGTCATCGGCACGCTCGTGGCGATCCCCTTCGGCGTCACGGACTTCGGGCCGGTGGCCGCCGCGGACGTGGTCGGCTTCCCGACGCCGTTCCACTTCGGCGCCCCGGAGTTCCAGCTCGCGGCGATCGTCTCGCTCTGCGTGGTCATGGTCGTCTCGATGACCGAGTCGACGGCGGACATGCTGGCGCTCGGCGAGATCGTGGAGCGTCCCGCCGACGAGCGCACCATCGCGGCCGGACTGCGTGCCGACACCCTCGGTTCGGCGCTGAGCCCGCTCTTCAACGGCTTCATGTGCAGCGCCTTCGCCCAGAACATCGGTCTCGTCGCGATGACGAGGATCCGCAGCCGGTACGTCGTCGCCACCGGCGGCGGATTCCTGGTCCTGATGGGGCTGTGCCCGACGGCCGCGTCACTGATCGCCGTCGTACCGCGCCCGGTGCTCGGCGGGGCGGGTGTCGTCCTCTTCGGATCGGTCGCGGCCAGTGGCATCCAGACCCTGGTCAGGGCGGGCCTTGAGAAGGACAACAACGTTCTGATCGTTGCCGTCTCCCTCGCGGTCGGCATCATCCCGATCACCGCGCCCGGGTTCTATCACGCGTTCCCGCAGACGGTCCGGATCGTCCTCGACTCCGGTATCTCGACGGGATGCGTCACGGCCGTCGTCCTCAACCTCGTCTTCAACCACCTGGGCGCCGGACGCGAGAACGCGGGCGACGTGACGCACCCCATGGAGGCGGGCGAGGACCTCACGGCTGCACCGGCCCGCTGACTTGCCCGGTAACCGGCCCGGTGACCGGAGCGTCCGCGGCGGGCACACGCGGGGCGCGGCAGGGGGAACCTGCCGCGCCCCGCCCCGCGCCTCTCAGCCGATGTGGTAACTGTCCCCGTAGACCTTCCAGTCCAGCGGAGTGTCGAGGTTCAGGTTCCGCTTGCGTACGAACACCCGTTGCTCGGTGTCGACCCGGGTGGTGTCGGAGTGCGCCTCCTCCTGCTTCATGGCCCACACCCGGGCGTCGAGGAAGGCGTTCAGATACGTCACCTCGTCGCCGCCCTGGGCCGGCGGTTTGGCCTTCGCCAGGGCACGCCGCCGGATGCTGCCGAAGCTGGTGCTGTCGTCACCGTTGCCGTGCATCACGATGGCGTCGTAGTACGTGAACTGGCCGAGGGCCCCGATGCCGTCGGTCTTGCCCTGCTGGACGGCGGGGTTGAAGTAGACGCGGTCCCGTTCGTCGTTCTGGGCCTGCTGGAACGCCGTGTCCTGGGCTGCGCGGCGCCAGTCGGCCGGGAAGCCGGGGTCCAGGCCCTCGTGGGAGTCGCTGCCGTCGACCGCGCGGAGCGCCGGCAGATACTTGGCCAGCACGTTGCCGGGCTTGCGCCGTGTGTACAGCTCGACCAGGTCGAGCATGTCGTGCGTGCCCGAACAGAAGCCGATGATCCCGGCGGTGTAGCCGCGCCCGTCGCCGATGTCCTCGATGTACTTGTACTGCGCCTTCCAGTCCAGCGAGGAGTTCTCCGCACTGGAGACGAGCTTCATGGCGATCTCCTTCTTCGCCGGGTCGTCCAGGCCGACCGCTGACGCGGTCGCGGTCTGCGTGGCGATCAGCGGGCCTGCCACCAGTGAGGCGCCGATCAGGGCGAGCAGGGTGCGCCGCGAAGTGCGTATGTGGGGGGTGTGCACGGTACCTCCGATTGGGGGAGCGGTGTTGCCGCGTACTGTTAGGAAAGTTTCCTACCAGAGTTCAGAGGTGACGTATACCCATTGGGGAGAAGGGAGTTGACGTTTGCTGGGTCGGAGAGGGCCCGCCGGGGCCGCAGCAGAGCGGTGGCGAGGATCAGGGCCGCGGCCGCGACGGCCGTGGCCACCGTGAACGCCAGCCGGTAACCGTCCGCCGTCGCCGCGACGACGTGCTCGCCCGCGGCGGTCAGCCGTCCGGTGCGGCTCGCCGCCACGGTCGTCAGCACCGCCAGACCCAGCGAACCGCCCACCACCTGCGTGGTGTTGAACAGTCCCGAGGCCAGACCGGCGTCCTCCGCGCGGGCGCCCGACATGGCGAGGCCCGTCACCGCGGGCATCGCGGCCGCGAAACCGGCGGAGAGCAGAAGGAGCGCGGGCAGCACGTCGGTGATGTAGGCCCCCTCGGTCGGGGCCCGGCCGAGCAGGGCCAGGCCCGCCGTGATGAGGGCGAGGCCGCCGAGCAGGACGCGGTACGGGCCGAACCGGGCGACGGTGCGCGCCGACAGGGTGAGCATCAGCGCGCCGATGGCGACGGGCGCGGGCAGGAACGCGGTGCCGGTGAGCAACTCGCTGAAACCGAACACGCGTTGGAGGTAGAGCGCGCCGATGTACTGGAAGCCGTACATCCCGGCGATCATCAGGATCTGTACAGCGTTCGCGCTCGTCAGGGTCCGCGAGCGGAACAGCCGCAGCCGCAGCAGCGGGCGGGCGGCCCGTGCCTGGCGGACCGTGAAGCCGGTGAAGAGGGCGAGGGCGAGCGCGCCGAGGGCGAGCGTGCCGCCGAGGCCCCGCTGCCCGGCCCCGACGATCGCGTACACCGTGAGCATCAGGGCGCCGGTGACCAGGACCGCGCCCGGGTAGTCCGCGCCCGCGTCGAGTCCGGCCCCCTTGTCCGGAGTGAGGATCCGCAGCGCGGCGACCAGGGCCAGCACGCCGATCGGCAGGTTGATCAGAAAGATCCAGTGCCAGTCGAGGGCCTGGGTCAGCGCGCCGCCCAGAAAGGTGCCGAGGGCCCCGCCCGCGGCGCCGACCGCGCTGAACACCGCGATGGCGCGGCCCTGTTCGCGGGGCTCGGGGAAGAGGGCCACCAGCATCCCGAGGACGACGGCCGAGGTCATGGCCCCGCCGACGCCCTGGAGGGCGCGGGCCGCGATCAGCGTGCCCTGCCCGTCGGCGATGCCGCACAGCACGGACGCCGCGGTGAACACGACCAGCCCCGCGGTGAACATCCGCTTGCGGCCGAGCAGATCCCCGAGCCTGCCCACGAGCAGCAACAGCCCGCCGAACGGGATCAGATAGGCGTTCACGACCCAGGCGAGAGAGGCGGCGGAGAAGCCGAGGTCGCTCTGGACGGCGGGCATGGCGACGGTGACGATGTTCCCGTCCAGGACCGTCATCAGGGTTCCCGCGCAGAGGACGACCAGCGAGGCCCACCGGGAGTAGGTTCGTGGTGCCGACGACCCCGCCGGTCCGGTCCGGGACAGCATGACGATGACCTCCGCGTTCTCCGTGGACCGCTTCGGTTCCACGGGCGTTCTCCCTTGGTGCACGACTTGTAACGGGGGACATCGTGAGTGACCATGGGAGACCGGCATAAGGAGGCACTTCGATGTCCCAGGGGAACACCGGTGTTACGTCGCAGGCAGTGCTCGCGCAGGCGTGCCCGGTCCGTGAGGTTCTTGACAGGGTCGCCGGGAAATGGAGTGTGCTGATCATCGTGGCCGCGGCGCACGGCCCGATCCGGTTCACCGAACTGGAGCGCAGCATCGAGGGGATCAGCCGTCGCATGCTGACCCTGACCCTGCGCAACCTGGAGCGCGACGGTCTTGTCACCCGCACCGTGCATCCGACGGTGCCGCCGAAGGTCGAGTACGAACTCACGCCGGTGGCACGTGAGTTGCACGCGACGTTGCTCTCCCTGACCGACTGGGCCGAGCGGCACCGGGTCGCGATCGCCGAATCCCGCGCGGCCTACGACGCCGAACACCGGCCGGAGTTGGTCGACGCGTAGGCGGTGCGGCGGGCCGTCGGGCGGCCTGGCCGGGTCAGAGGCCCAGCGGGCCCGGGTCGGTGGCCAGCGACTTGAAGGCGTCCCGCGCCCCGGAGACCAGACGGCGTTCGGTGAGGTCCATCAGCCCGCCGACCGCCGTGATCTCGGCGGCCACCGTGCCGTCGGTCCTCCTGATGGTCTGCTCGATGCGGAAGCTCTTGCCCTCGCCCCAGAGGAAGGCGCAGGTCACCTCGACCTCGTCACCTGCCCTCAGCTCGCGCCGGTAGCGGATGGTCGTCTCCAGCACGACCGGGCCGACATCGCGGGTCCTCAGCTCCGCCTGGGTGATCCCGGCCGCCCGGAGCACCGACCAGCGGGCGTGCTCGGCGTACTGGAGGTACACGCTCTGGTTGAGATGGCCCTGCACATCGGTCTCGTATCCGCGCACGGTCACGGGGACGAAGAACGGCTCTGCCACGGCTTTCCCTTCGACGACGACTGCTTCCACGACGACTGCTTCCACGGCGACTGTCACGACGACTGCTGTCACCACGACGACCGCTTCCGCGACGGAGCCCGCTCGCACGGCTGCGGCTTGCGGCTGTTTCCACGACTTGGCGGCCCTGCGCGCACGGCTCAAGTCCGCCGGGGCGAGGCCAGAACGTACCGGGTGCCCGTGCGTGGCTGTGTGTGCTCGCCGACCTGCCAGCCGGCCTTCTCCAGGGTGGCCGCGCAGGCCCGCAGCGCCACGGGGTCCGGCTCGTGCACGGCGACGGCCTCCGGCTGCGGTGTCGCCCGTATCCGGTAACCGCCGCCCTCCGCCAGGGCGGGCCGGTGCCCCGCCGCCTCCAGCGCGAGCGCGGCGGCCTGCACCAGATGCGTACGCTCCCAGGCGCACGGAAGACCGGTCGCACCGTCCGGACGGGTCATCCGGCGCAGCTCCAGGAGCCCCTGCCAGGCGCTGTGCACCTCGCGCGGCCGCGCGGGGCCGTCCTCCGCGCCCTGCTCGCCGCCGACCCGCGCCGAGAACACCCCGGAGGCCGCGGGGGCGGACGCCTCGGCGGCGACCGCCGGCTCCGGGGCCCCGGGGTCCTCACGCAGCCGATGGCCGGCCGGAGTCAGGAAGTGGTCGCGCGGGGGACGCGGATGGCGGAAGGCGAGCCCGTGCCGCACCAGGGCGGCGAGCTGGGCCTCCGTACCCCTCAGCCGCCCCGTCACGGGATCGGCCGCCTCGACGACGCGCCGCTGCGCGGCGGTCGGCGGTCGTGTCACGGCGCGCTCCCTCCACCACCCGGTGGTGCCACGGCGTTCCGGCCCGGCCGCGGCTCAGTGTTCCTCCGGTCCCTCTCCGGCCGGGGAGAGGACGTCATGGGAACAGTACGCGTCGGGTCTGACATTCCAGCCGGCCACCACATGCCGGCGGTGTTCCGTGCTCAGCCGGCTCATCGTCCCGGTGCCGAGCTGGAAGAGGGCGCCCGACTGGGCGGTCAGACCGAGCCGCCGCGCGGTCAGCACCCGCAGGAAGTGGCCGTGCGAGACGACGACCACGCTGCCCTCCGCCTCGGCGAGCGCCGCGTCGATCCTGGCCAGCGCCCGCTCGGCGCGCACCCCGACCTGTTCCGGGCTCTCCCCGGGGTGCTCCGGCGGCCCGGCCGTGACACCGTCGGTGAACAGGAACCAGTCGGGCCGCTCCCGGTGGATCTCGACGGCCGTGACCCCCTCGTACCCGCCGTAGTCCCACTCGCTCAGGTCCGCGTCCACGCGGGCGTGGCCGATCCCGGCCAGCTCGGCGGTCTCCCGCGCCCGGCGCATCGGGCTGACGAACGCCGCCGCGATGTGGTGCCGGGCGATCAGCGGTCGCAGCCGCCGGGCCTGTTCGCGGCCGTTGTCGGTCAGCGGGACATCGGTCGACCCCGTGTGCCGCCCGGACATCGACCATTCGGTCTCACCGTGCCGTACGAGGAGCAGGTCACCCATCGCCGTGCCCTTTCCGTCCCTGTGCCGGGTGCTGTCCCTCGTACGGTGACACCGGGTGGGCGCGGCCGCAGCACCGGATCCCCCGGTCGGCCCACCCGGGGGCTCAGCCCTTCTCCTGCCGGTACCCGCTCAGGAACCGGCCGATCCGGCTGATCGCCGCGTCCAGGTCGTCGGCGTGCGGGAGCGTGAGGATGCGGAAGTGGTCGGGGCGCGGCCAGTTGAAGCCGGTGCCCTGGACGACCTGGATCTTCTCGCGCAGCAGCAGGTCCAGGACGAACCGCTCGTCGTCGTGGATCGGATGCACGGCGGGGTCGATGCGCGGGAACGCGTACAGCGCGCCCTTGGGCTTGACGCACGAGACGCCGGGGATCTCGTTGAGCTTCTCCCAGGCGCGGTCGCGCTGTTCCCTGAGCCTGCCGCCGGGCCCGGTCAGCTCGTGGATCGACTGGCGGCCACCGAGCGCGGCCTGGATGGCGTACTGGGCCGGGGCGTTGGCGCACAGCCGCATCGAGGCCAGCATCGTGAGCCCCTCCAGATAGCTCCGGGCGTGCTGCTTGGGTCCCGTGACGACCAGCCAGCCGGAGCGGAAACCCGCCACGCGGTAGGTCTTGGACAGCCCGCAGAAGGTGAGGACCACCAGGTCGGGGGCGAGGGCGGCGGCCGAGTGGTGCACGGCGTCGTCGTAGAGGATCTGGTCGTAGATCTCGTCGGCGAACACCATCAGGCCATGACGGCGGGCGAGATCGAGGATTCCCTCGATGATCTCCTTCGGATAGACCGCGCCCGTCGGGTTGTTGGGGTTGATGATGACGACCGCGCGGGTCCGGTCGGTGATCTTCGCCGCCATGTCGTCCAGGTCCGGGTACCACTCGGACTGTTCGTCACAGAGGTAGTGGACGGCCCGGCCGCCGGCGAAGGTGGTGACGGCGGTCCAGAGCGGGTAGTCCGGGGCGGGGACGAGGACTTCGTCGCCGTCCTCGATCAGGGCCTGTACGGCCATGGAGACCAGCTCGGAGACGCCGTTGCCGAGGAAGACGTCGTCCACGCCGACGTCCAGGCCCCGGTCCTGGTAGCGCTGGGCGACGGCCCGGCGGGCGGACAGGATTCCGCGCGAGTCGGTGTAGCCGTGCGCCTGGGGCAGCATCCGGATCATGTCCTGGAGGATCTCGTCCGGCGCCTCGAAGCCGAACAGGGCGGGGTTGCCGGTGTTCAGGCGCAGCACACTGTGGCCCGCCGCCTCCAGTGCGTCGGCGTGCTCGATCACCGGGCCGCGGATCTCGTAACAGACCTCGCTGAGCTTGCTCGACTGCCGGAACTCCATGCGCTGCGCCCTCCGGTTGTGGTGTTGCTTGGTTTTACCAAGTAGGAGCTTGGAAAGTCCAACAAGATAGCTAGACTGCGTCGCATGTCACCGCGCCGAAGCTACGACCAGTACTGTTCCGCCGCCCGTGCCCTCGACGCCGTCGGGGACCGGTGGACCCTCCTGATCGTCCGCGAACTGCTCGGCGGACCGCGCCGTTACACCGATCTGCACGCCGACCTTCCGGGCGTCAGTACCGATGTCCTGGCCTCCCGACTCAAGGACATGGAGCGCGACGGGCTGACCACCCGTCGGCGCCTGCCGCCGCCCGGCGCGGCCTACGTGTACGAACTCACCGGTCGCGGACGAGAGTTGCTGCCCGTCCTGCACGCGCTCGGTGAGTGGGGCGGCCCCGCGCTCGGTGAGCGGCGGCCCACCGACGCCGTTCGGGCCCACTGGTTCGCGCTGCCGCTGCTGCGCGGTCTCGACGCCGCCGGAGCGGGGGAGGGACTGGTCGAAGTCCGCCTGGACGAAGGGCTGTTCCATGTGCGGCTGGGCGCGGAGGAAGGGCCGCTCTACGGAGACGGGCCCGCCCCGCGGGAGCCGGACGCCCGTCTGGCGCCGGACGCGCGGACGTGCGAGGCCCTGAACCAGGGCACTTTGACACTGCTCGACGCGCTGCGTGAGCGGAGCGTCGGCGTGACGGGCGACGGGCCCCTCGCCAAGGCGCTCCGCGAGGTCTGACGCGGCCGGACGGGCGTACACCCGGCGCTCCAGGGAGGGTTCCCGCACCGGCTCCCGGGTGCGTACGGGTCCGTCGTGCCCCGCGTGGGAGGCGAGAGGCCCGCGGGAGGAGGCGAGGGGCCTGCGCGGGAGGCGAGGGGCCTGCGGGGAAGGCGAGAGGCCCGCGCCGCTCCCTGGCGGAGAGCGGCGCGGGCCTCGGTGGCGGTCTGCGGGTCAGGCGGCCGGCGGAATCCGGGACGGACGTCCGCGGCCACGCGTCAGCGAGTATCCCCAGATGCCCGCGAGGGCCGCGAGGAAACCGCCGATCGCGGTCCACACCCAGCGGTCCGACCACCAGCCGGAGCCGTCGGGCCGGAGCGAGGACAGCACCGCGGTCTTGGAACCGGAACCGTCGGCGGAGGCGTCGTCCGACTTCGCCGACGTCACGGCGATGCCCGGGACCAACGGCTTGGCGAGCGAGCCGTCGACCGCCGCCGAACCGCCGATGTCCTTCGAGTCCACGCGCAGTTCCGTGCTCATCGGCAGACCCAGATCGGCCGCCCCGAGACCGGTGGCGGTCAGCCGGACGTAATAGGTGCCCGGCAGCGGGTCGTTGGCCCAGGTCTCCGACCAGGCGCGCACGGTGCGCAGGGTGCAGGACAGCTCCAGGGAGGACGCGTCCGACCCCGCCGTCCGGGTCTGCGCCCCGTACTGGCAGGCCTGACGGCGCCGCAGCCCGTCGTACACGTCGATCTGCCAGGTCTCGGAGGAGGCGCGCCTGGACGCCTCGGGCAGCTTCACCGTCGCCTTCACGGTGGGCCGTTGCCCGGCGTCCGCGGCGAACTGCCAGTACAGGTAGTCACCCGTGGAGGCGCCGGCCGTGGCCTGCACGCCCTGCTCGATCTCGGTCGCCGTGCGGAACGACGTACCGGCCTCGGTGGGCGCGGAGCCGTCACCCGAGGGACTCGCGGACGGCGAGGAGTCGGCGAGGGCCGGGGAGGCGGCCGCGCCGAGCAGCGCGGGCGCCGCGACGGCCCCCACGAGGAGGGCGGCGGTGCTCAGTACACGTCGGATACGCATCAGTTGGTCCTCCAGACCGAGAACCGCCAGCGAGAGATCCAGCCCCACAGCAGACCCGCGAGGAAGCCGGTGAGCACCAGGGCGCCCAGCAGCCACCAGCCGCGTCCGAGGCCGAAGGAGGCCACGTCACCCGCCTGGTCGGGGCCGGCGACGACGTCGACCGTCAGTTCCAGCGGCAGACCGGGCGTCGTCTTGACTCCGGGCGCGGCCGAGAAGGAGTTGGACACCTGGAGACACACGACCTCGGCGGGCGCGTTGTCGTCGTCGCTCTCGGCCTTCGGGTAGCGCAGACCGGTCGAGACGACGTCCGTGCGGCCGTTCCCCGCCGACTCGCCGCGTACGATCTCCCGGCCGTGCACGGTGACTGCACGCAGCAGCACCCCGTAGTCGGGGTTGACCTGACGGTCGGCCCCGATGCTCACCGAGGCGCGCAGCTCCTTGCCGGGCGCGACCTCCACGCGGTACCAGCGGTGCTGGGCGAACTCCTCGCGGTCGGTGTAGATGCCCGACTTGACGGCGGGCGCGCCGGTGCACGAGTCCGCACCCTGCACGGCCACCGGCTTCACGACGGGATCGGCGGCCCGGACCACCAACTGGTTGACGCGGTCGCTGAGCTGCTCCTTGTGCTCCACCGAGGTGTACGTGCCACCCGTGGCCTCGGCGATGCAGCTCAGCTGCTTGGTCGTCTTGGTGTCGGGGACGAGACCCAGGGTGTCGATGGTCAGGTCGATGCCCTTGGCCGCGATCTCGCGCGCCACCTCGCACGGGTCCAGCGGCTGGCAGGTGTCCTCGCCGTCGCTGATCAGCACGATGCGACGGGTGCCCTCACCGCCCTGGAGGTCGTCGGCCGCCTTGAGCAGGGCGGGGCCTATCGGGGTCCAGCCGGTCGGGTTGAGGGTCGCGACTGCGGTTTTGGCCTCGGTCCGGTCCAGCGTCCCCACCGGGTACAGCTGAGCCGTGTCCTTGCAGCCCGTCTTGCGGTCGTTCCCCGGGTAGTTGGCGCCGAGGGTGCGGATGCCGAGCTGCACCTCCTGCGGCGTCGCGTCGAGCACTTCGTTGAACGCCTGCTTCGCCGCGGACATCCGCGACTCGCCGTCGATGTCCCGGGCACGCATCGAACCGCTGACGTCCAGCAGGAGTTCGACCTTGGGTGCGGCGGCCGTGGTTTCGTCGGCGACCGCTCCGGCCGGGAAGGCGATCCCGGCGGCCAGGGCGGCGAGCAGGGCGCAGACGCCCGCCGCCAGCCGTTGTCTTGTGATCATCGGCGGATCCTATTGATCAAAGGTGCCGCTCGTAAAAACGAGCGGTGTCCCGCGTCATGGCGATGGGGGTCCGTCGAGCGGCTGAGGGAGCCGTGTCCACAGGTCACCGGGGGTGCCGGGGGAAAGCCGCATCAATGTCAGCGCTTTGGCGGGGATCGGCTCGCCGAGGAGCGCGGGGAGGTCCGCGGTGCGCGGGAGCTCGCGCTCGACGCTCGCGAGCGCCTCGCGCAGGACGGCCGTCGAGCCCGCCGTCGAGCCCAGCGCCCCGCCGACGAGGGAACCGAAGAGCTTGCGGCGCAGCGCGGTCTCGTCGTCGGTCACGATGCGCCCGGACAACTCCGGTACCGGGACGCCGTGGCGGGCCAGCCGGGCCGGGCTCACCCGGATGTCGGCGAGATCGCGGTAGACGAGCCGGACCGGGGAATCCGCGCGGTCGAGGATCACGAGCAGGTTCTGGCCGTGCGCCTCCAGGGCCACCCCGAGCTCCAGCAGCCGCAGCCCCACGGTGAGGGCGAGGCGGGTGAACTCGGCCAGCCAGGAGGCCTTTTCGGGCAGGCCGGTCAGCGGGAGGGCGGCCACCGGGACACACCGCTCGCCCTCACCCGCGTAGCCGTCCGGCGACTCCCGCACCACCGCCGCGAGATCGGGGGAACCGGCGGTGGCCGCGCCGAGGGTGCGGGTGATGTGCAGAGGCGCGTCCAGGCGGGCCGTCAGCTCCTCCATGAACGCCGACACCGTGTCCGCCGTCCGCACCGAGTACACCGAGATGTCCCGCACCGACGAGGTCAGCCGGGCGCTGAGCGCCGTCTTCACATGCGGGCCGTCCGGGACCGCCAGCGTGCGCAGGGACATCAACGGGCGTGCCGCGAAGCCCTCCTGGACCGGCGCGTCCAGCACATGGGCGGCCTGCCAGGGGTGCACCGGGATCAGCACGCGGTCGCCGTCCCGCAGCCATTTCGGCCACTCGCCCGTGACGAGGGCGTCGTCCACCGCGACCAGGCCGAGCCGCACGGACGTCCGGTGCTCGGGCCCGTACGCGAGCTGCTCGGCCACCGAGAAACCGGGCCGGGCGCGGCAGTTGGGGTGGTACGGATGCCCGTCGACGATCCGCTGCTCCCACGCCCAGCTCTCCGCGGACGTTCCGGGAGCACCGGCGGACGTCCGGTCCGCCCGCGACAGGGCCAAGGAGGCGACGCTGTCCGCGAGTTCGGCCGAGAAGGCACCTCCGTGCGGCACGCCGAGCGCGTCGACGAGCGCCTCCGGCCGGTCGTACACCCGCCCGTCGAGCCGCACGTCGGTGACGTAGGCGGAGGTGGAGTACGGGTCGGGGAGCGGTCCGCGCAGCGGGCGGCCGTCCGTGAGGCGGAGCGTCAGGCCCTCGCCGTCCGTGTCACGCCGGGCGATCCACGGCAGCGGCTCGTACGCCAGCGCCCGCCACAGCCGGGTCAGCACGGCGGCCCGGGCACCGGGCAGAGCCTGCGCGTACGGCGCCGACAGCCCGGGGCGTACGACACTCAGCTCCTCGGCGAACGCGGCCTCGGTGTCGGGCGTGGAGGGACGGGGCACGGGCGGGCTCCTTGCGTACGGGGACTGCGTCGTGATCGTCCGCCGCGGCGGACATACTGATCACCAGTGCACCGTATGAATCGACTGGACCGGAAGGATCGCGTGGACTTCAAGCCGACCGTGTTCCCCCAGTTCACCGCGGGCGACATGGACGAGGCCGCCGACGCGTACGCCGCCGCGCCGTTGCTCAATTGTCTCCTTCGCGAGCTGGCGGAGCCCACCGGGCGGCCGGGTGTCCACCGGCTGCGCGCGAGCGGCCGGGCGCTGCGCACGCGCGGGACGCGGCGCCCCTTCGCGCCCGAGGTGTACACCGACGGCGCCTGGCACCGGCTCACCCATCCGGAGCTGGTCGCACTGACCGCGGGCGAACTGCGCCTGTTCACCGGCGTGGACAACACCGTCCTGCCCGCGGAGATGACCGACAGCCGGGACGTCGTCGCCGCCCTCCTGCGCGCCCGCGCCCGTACGGCGCCCCCCGAGGACCCGTATCTGCGCTCCGAACAGTCCCTGATCATGGGGCACCCCTACCACCCGGCACCCAAGACCCGCGGCGGCGGCCCGGCCGCCGACTGGCTGCCGTACGCGCCCGAGGCCTTCACCCGCTTCCCACTGGAACTGCTCGCCGTGCGCGAGGACATGGTCGTCGAGGAGGGCGACACACGGGCGCTGGACACACTGGGCCGGGCCCCCGCCGGGTACCGGCTGCTGCCCGCCCACCCCTGGCAGCTGACCCTGACCGGCGGCGGCCCGGCGGTCCGGGACGCCTTCGCGGACGGCCGGCTCCTGCGCCTCGGACCCGCCCCCCGCCCCCTGTGGCCGACGGCCGCCGTGCGCACGCTCTACGCCCCCGAGGACGACCTGTTCCTCAAGTTCAGCCTCGACGTCCGCATCACCAACGACATCCGCCGGTTGTGGAAGCACGACCTGCTGAAGGCCCGGGCCACCGACGCGGCCACCACCGCCGCCTTCGCCGCGCAGGAGGGACCCGCGGCCTGGCTGAGCGACCGCGGCTACCGCACCGCCGACTTCGCCTTCGAGGAACTCGCCGTCCTGGTCCGCGACGGACTGCGCGGCCACCTCGTCCCCGGCGCCACGCCGCTGCTCGCCGCCGCCCTCGTGGAGGGCTTCGACGGCAGCCCGCTCGACCGGCTCACCGACCCCGCCGACTGGTGGGCCGCCTACCTCGGCCAGGTGGTGCCCCCGGTACTGGAGGCCTTCGCCCGCCACGGGGTCGTCGTCGAGGCCCACCTCCAGAACACCCTGGTGGCCGTGGACGCGGCCGGCATGCCGGTCCAGGCCCTGTTCCGGGACGCCGAAGGCGTGAAACTGCTGCCGGGGGTGACCCGGGCGGCCGGCTGGGAGCGGCTCGTCTACTGCCTGGTCGTCAACCACCTCTCCGAACTGGCCGCCCTCCTCGCCGAGCGGTTCCCCGGCGCGGACCCCTGGCCCGCCGTACGACGGGAACTCCACCTCCGCGGCGCGGACCTCGGCCTTCCCGAGGTCGCCGAGCTGCTCTCCTCTCCCTCCCTGCCCGGCAAGACCAATCTGCTGCTCCGCTGGACGGACGCGGACGGCGCTGCCGCCCGCTATGTGCCGCTGCCGAATCCGCTGGCCGGGACATGACGCCCGTCAGCCGGGGCCGGGGCCGGGGCTGAGGCCGGCCGGGTCAGGACAGGTCGGCGATGACCGTCTTGGTCTCGAGGTAGTTCTCCAGGACCGCGTGCCCCATCTCCCGGCCCCATCCGGACTGCTTGTAGCCGCCGAAGGGGAGGGCCGCGTCCAGGGCGTTCCAGGTGTTGACGAACACGGTGCCCGCCCGCATGGCGTCGGCCGTGCGGAAGGCCCTGCCGACGTCGCGGGTGAAGACGCCGGCGGCCAGACCGTACGGGTTGGCGCGCTCGACGGCCACGATGTCGTCGAGCCGGTCGAAGGGCAGGACCACCAGCACCGGGCCGAAGATCTCCTCGTCGACGATCCTCATGCCGGGCTCGGCGCCCGTGAAGATCGTGGGCGAAACGAAGTACCCCGTGTCCGGCAGGCGCTGCTCCCCGGTGTGCGGGACCGCCCCGTCGCGCACACCGGACTCGACGTAGCCCCGGACCCGGTCGAGCTGTTCCTTGGACACCAGCGGCCCGAGCTGGGTCGCGGGGTCGGCGCCCACGCCGACGACGAGCCGGTTCATCTCGGCGACCAGCCCGTCGACCACCTGGTCGAGAACCGGCCGCTGCACGTACAGCCGCGAGCCCGCCATGCAGGACTCGCCCTGGTTGAAGAAGACGGCTCCGGCCGAGGCCGCCACGGCGCGTCCGAGGTCGGCGTCCGCGTAGACGATGTTCGGGGACTTGCCGCCCAGTTCGAGCGTGAGCTTCTTGAGATTGCCCGCCGCGGCCCGGACGATCTCCTTGCCGACCTCCGTCGAACCGGTGAACGCGACCTTGTCGACGTCCGGGTGGGCCGCCAGCGCCGCCCCCGTCCGCCCGTCCCCGGTCACGATGTTCACCACGCCGTCCGGGAACCCGGCCTCCTGGATCAGCTCGCCGAGCCGCAGCGCGCTCAGCGGGGTCTGCTCGGCCGGCTTGAGGACGACGGTGCAGCCGGCCGCCAGCGCCGGGGCCAGTTTCCAGGCCGCCATCATCAGGGGGAAGTTCCACGGGATGATCTGGCCGACCACGCCGATGGGCTCACGCGTGGTGTAGGAGAGGAAGCTGCCGGGCGGCGCGGCCGAGAACGGGATCGTGTTCCCCTCGGTCTTCGTGCTCCACCCGGACATGTAGTGGAACAGATCGGCGGCCATCGGGATGTCCGCCAACGCCGCGTACGACACCGGCTTGCCACTGTCCCGCGACTCGGTCAGGGCGAGTTCCTCCGCGTGCTCAAGGACGAGGTCGCCGAGCCGGTGGATGAGCCGGCCCCGCTGCGACGGGGGCATCCGCCGCCACGCCGAGCCCGGTTCGAAGGCCGCGCGGGCGGCGCGGACGGCGAGGTCCACATCCGCGGCGCCGCCCATCGGCACGGTGGCCAGCACCCGCTCCGTCGCGGGGTCCACGGTCTCCAGGACGGCGCCGTCGAGCGCGTCCGCCCACACGCCGTCGACCAGCATCTTCCGCGGCGCCGTGGAAATTCCGGGCCCGTCGATCTCAGTCGTCGTCACTGACATTTCCCTACTCCATTCTCGGACTCAAAGAAAACGGTCGTCTTTCTTCCGGCGACGGGCATTGCTTGACAGGTCTCGCCGTCCGGATATTCCATATCCCTGCCCGTGATGCATTCGCATTCCGGGATTACGGACGTGAGGAGACCCGATGAGCACCATGTCCGAAAAACCCGTCGCCCTGGTCACCGGAGCCGGCCGCGGAATCGGCCGGGCCACAGCCCTGCTGCTCGCCGAGCGCGGCTATTCCGTCGTCGCCGTGGACCAGGACGAGTCCGCGGACAGCACGGCCCGTTCGACCGGTGGGGTCGGGGCCCGTTGTGACGTCCGCGACGCCGAGGGGCTCCGGTCCCTGGCGGCGGGCCTCGACCGGCTCGATCTGCTGGTCAACAACGCCGGGGTATGGACGTTCAGTTCGCTGGAGGAAATCGACATCGAGCATTTTCGCCGTGTCCTCGACGTCAATGTCCTCGGTACTCTGATCTGCACCCAGATTTTCGCTCCGATCATCGCGCGCACTGGCGGCGGGGCCATCGTGAACGTCACCTCTTTCCTCGCCGAGACCGCCCGCGCCCATTCCGGCGTCTATCCCGCGGCGAAGGCCGCGATCATCGCTCTCACCAAACAGGCCGCCGCCGAGTACGCCGACGCCGGAATCCGTGTCAACGCGGTCGGCCCCGGCCTCATCCGCACCGAGGGGGCCGCCGGCCTGTTCGGGCCGGACCCCGCCGAGCACGCCCGGCGCGGGGCGTACCTCCCGCTCGGCCGGCTCGGCGAGGCCGACGACATCGCCGGTGTCATCGCCTTCCTCGGCTCCGCCGAGGCCCGCTACGTCACGGGGCAGACGCTGTACGCGGACGGCGGCATCGGTGTCGGCGCCATGCGGTTCCTCCACCGGGCCTGGACGCCCTGACCCCGGCCCGGCCGGGCGGGAGCGCTCCTGCCCGGCCACCGGAGGGACCGGCGGGACCCGGGCCCGACGCGGCCTGTTCCGCTCAGCGCAGCAGATCCGGGAAGAACTGTCCGTGGAAGTCGTTCGGAATGTGGTGCGGCACCTCGGCCCGGCCCAGTTCCTCGAACGACGGCCCGTCGAGGACCAGCAGGAACGACGTTCCGCCGCAGGCGTCGAGCACGCCCGACAGCACCACGCCGTCGTCCTCGCGCGTGGCCCCCGGACGCGGCACGAACACCCCCTCGCCCGGGAAGCAGCCCTTCTCGTACCAGGCCCGGTGGGTGCCCGCGACCACGTCGACCTTCAGCAGCCGGTTCATCGCGCGCGGACTGCGCGGTGAGTGCCCGAGACCGTAGACATAGCGGTACGAACTTCCGTTGTGCCGACGGTAGTCGATACGCGGCATCTCCACGCCGGCGTCGGCGAGCGGCTCCCATCCGACCGAGCCGCCCCCGCGCGCCAGCGGCAGTGTGTAGCGCCGCAGCCCGTAACCGTAGGCCGCGAGGTCGAGCTGGTCCTCCGTGGGTTCGAGACCGAGCACTGTCTCGTACGGATGGTGTGTGGCCGCGATGTCGATCAGCAGGTCGCCGCCCGTCTCGAAGGCGTTGACATGGTGGAAGGCGAAGAACGCCTCGCTCTCGAAGACCGCGGTCAGCCGGCCCTCCCTCTTGTCCACCACGAGGAAGCGGGCGGGGCGCTCGGGCCGCCAGCTGAAGGTGTCCAGGAACGGGCTCCGGACCTGCCGGAACCGCTCGGTGTCGATGACGACCGGGAACTCCACGAGGACGACGTGGTTCTCGGTCGCGGCGAAGCTGTGCATGTAGCACGGCTCGTCGACCTCGATCGTGGCCAGCGGCCGCTGGACGAGCTCGCCGTCGGGGACGTAGAAGATCTGGTAGGCCGCCCGGTCGGCCATCGACGTGGTGTAGTTGATCAGCACCCGCCGGTCGAAGTCGGCGTGCGGGTGCGGTGTCGAGGTCTCGCCCCGGACGCCGCCCTCGAACGGGACCTCGCCCAGGGTCTCCAGCGTCAGCGGGTCGAACTCGTTGGCCAGGGGCTGCTCCGCGAAGGCGAAGTAACGCCCGCCCATCCGGGCCACGTTGACGTTGGTGTTGTCGGTGATGTTCGGCGAGTAGGCGGCGAAGTGCCGTCCGAAGAGCCGCTCGCAGGGATCGTGGCCGAACTGCTTCCCGTAGAGCCGGTCCTTGGTGGTGGCCAGCTCGTACGCCTTCGTGCGCAGGAACCTGTTGGCGTACTTCACCCGGCCGTCCGCGAAGGAGAACGCGTTCAGCATCGCCAGACCGTTGAACCAGTGCGTGAGCCGGTAGTCGCCGACCTCGAACTTCGCCGGCCCGTTGCGCAGCAGGGTGCCGCTCAGCCAGTCGGGGAGGGCACCCCTGACCGGCAGCCGGTCCAGCGACACCTCCCGGTCCAGGGTGGTGAAACCGGCGAAGTCCGGCAGCGGCGGCCTGGCGGTGCTCATCGCGTCTCCTTCGCGTCGAAGTTCATCGGCATGACATGAGGTCCGCGGAACGTGGCGGTGACCGCCCGGTGGACCCCGGACGGGTCGACCTTCGGTCCGGTCACCCGCTCCAGGAAGCACCGCACGGCGATCTCGTTCACGAGCTGCCCGAGCCGGCCGCCCAGGCAGTAGTGGGCCCCGTGGCCCAGCGCGAGGTTCGGGGTGCGCGGACGGTCCGGGTCCATCCGGTCGGGGTCGGCGAAGGCCGCGGGATCGCGGTGCGCCGCGCCGATCCAGACGAACACCTCCTGGCCCTCCTCGACCAGCCGGCCGCCGAGCTCCACCGGCTCGGTCGCGCGCCGCCTGGTCAGCTGCACGGAGCTGTCGTACCGCAGGAACTCGGGTGTGGCCGCGGGCACCCGGGAGGGGTCGGAGGCGAGAGCGGCGTACACCTCAGGCTGGTTCAGAAGGGCCAGCACGGTGTTCCCGATCTGATGGGCCGTCGTCGTCTGACCGGCCGTCAGCAGGAAGATGAGGTTGCCCAGCAGCTCCTCCTCGCTGCTGAACCCGCCGTCGTCCCAGGCGTCGGCCACGGTCTGCATCAGGTCGTCGGTGCGCCCGTCGCGGCGCCTGGCCAGCTGCGCGCGGAAGTAGTCCATGTACTTCCCGATCCCGGCCAGGTGGTACTCCGGGTGGTCCTTGCTGAGCGGCCCCTCGTCCACCAGGAGCCCCCAGCTGAGGATGAACCGCCAGACCGTGTCCCGGTCCTCGCGCGGGACGCCGAGCATCCGGCAGACCGTCTCGGACGGCAGCGCCATGGCGTAGTCCGCCATGAAGTCCATCTCCCCGCGGGGCAGCACGGCGTCCAGCAGGCGGTGCGCGGACCGCTCGATGTCCGCGCGCATCGCGTCCACGGAGCGCGCCAGGAAGGGCCGGGACAGGGCCCCGCGGATGCGCTGGTGGTCAGGTGCGTCGCTCACGAACACCTGGGTGTGCAGGGCGCGCAGCGGGGACGCGGTGCGCTCGGTGCCGCCCGCCGGGTCCCACTGGGGGCGGCGGGCGGAGAACCGCGGGTCGCGCAGCGCGGTGAGAGCGGAGTCGTAGCCGGTCACCATCCAGGCCCCGGCGTCGCCCATCCACGGGTCCCAGAGCACCGGGTCCGTCTCCCGGGCCCGCCGGTACAGCGGATACGGGTCTTCGATGAACTCGGGCCGGTACACATGGGACAGGGACACTTCGGGAGCGGTCGGCTGTGTCATGGCTTGTCTCCTCGGTAGGCGACGCCGGAAAGGCGGAGTGCGCGGTCCTCGGCGCCGGACACCGTCCAGCCGCCGGCGGCCGGGTCTCCCCGGGCGACGAGCGCCGAGCCAGGGGCCGGTAGGGGGATCCCGCCCCGTATCTCGATGCGCCCGATCGTGAGCGCGGCGCCCGGGGCGTGCTCCGCCGTGCGCCGGAAGACGTTCTCCAGGGAGGTCAGCGGGAGCAGGCTGACCGGCCAGCCGGGCAGCACCCACAGATCGCCGGCCGGTGTCTCCCGGATCTCGGCCGTGCACTCGCCCCGCGGTCCGGTGTGCCAGCGGGCGCGCCGCAGCACCAGTCCGGACCAGCGCAGCGGAGGTCCCGCCGGACCGGGGCGCGGCGGGCGGTCGGCGACCGCGGCGGCCTCGCGGAGGTCCGCCGCGTCACCGGCGTACGGCTCCCCGGTCCCGCCCACCTCGTGGTCCTCGGCCGCTCTGGTGCGCGGCTCCCGGGTCTCGCCCGCTTCGTCGGCGCCGACCGTTTCGGTGTACGGAGGGGCCGGGGTGTCCGCGCGGTGGTACACCAGGCGCAGGCGGGCGGCCTCACGGCCGGTGCCGGGGTGGTGGAACCGGACGTCGGCGGTCCAGCGGCCGTCGGCGTAGCCCGCGTCGACCGACCGCCGGAGGGCGATACGGCCGTTCCGCAGGCGGAGTTGGGAGAGGGACACGTACACGTCCCGCACGCATCGCAGGGTCAGCGGCGCATAGTCCCCCGGCTGCACCCAGGCGGCGCCCCGGACCGCGTTCTCCAGCAGCAGGGACACCGGCAGCGAGGGCTCCCCGCCCACCAGCACGTCGTTCAGGACGGGGGCGTGCGCGCGGTCCAGGGCGAACAGCGCGCTCTGCGCGGCATGCGGCACCTGGGTGCGCAGATCGCCCAGGTGGAACACGGCGGACAGCACGTCCCGGTGACCCGGCACTCCCGCGCTCACCCGGTACCCGCGGCTCTGGTGCGGGCCGAGCGCGCGGCCCAGCGGGCCGATGTACGTGACCTCGCCGCGGGTGCCGGCCATCAGCTCCCGCGTCCACAGGCCGAGCCCCTCCCGCACGTCGAGCGCCGCCATATATCGCAGCGTGGCCTCGAAGTTGGCGACCATGCCGAGCCGGTCCCAGGTGGGCCAGCACAGCGTCATGACGGGGAACGCGGCCCGCGGACCCGCCCAGAGGCCGAGCCGGGCCAGCCCGTCGTTCGCGGCGGCGTAGTCGAGCTGCCCGACCATGCCGCCCAGCCGTCCGGTGAGGGAACCGACGTTGCAGAAGAACTTCAGGGGCAGCTCGCGCACCGCGCGGAACAGGTTCACGAAGCCGTCGACCTTGGTGGCGACCGTGCTCAGGAATTCGTCGTCGCTCTTCTTGGGCAGCCGTGCGGGCGAGTCGACACCCGCGTTGTGCACCACGGCGGTGATCGCCGTCCCGTACCGGGCGACCAGGGCCGCGGTCTGGTCGGGGTCGGTGACGTCGCACACCGCGTAGGAGACGCGCAGCCCCGCCCGCCCGGCCCGGTCCAGATTCCGGACCAGCTCCCGGTCGCGCCGGGCGGCGTCGACGGCGGCGCGGACGGCCGCCAGCCCGCGGCCCTGTCGCCGCCCCGCCCACAGGCCGCGTTCATGGGCCCCGAACCGCTCGTCGTCGAGCGCCCGGGACGGGTCGTCCGGGCCGGGCAGCGGGCTGCGTCCGGTGACGACCACCCGGCAGCCGTGCCGGGCCGCCAGCGTGAGCGCGAGCCGCCAGCCGATGCCGCGTCCGCCGCCCGAGAGCAGCACCAGGTCCCCGGCGTCCAGGGACAGCGCCGACGGGCCGGCGTCCTCCGGGACCGCCTCCAGGGTGTGGCGGCGGCCCGCACGGTAGCCGACCTCGAACAGGCCCCACCGGTACAGCTCGTGGGTGATCCGGCGCGGCAGCTCCGCCAGGTCGGCGAAGTCGGTGTCCACCACCCGGGTGTTGCAGTTGGCGATCTCCCGGTGCACGGTCTTGGCCAGCCCGGCCCAGATGCCGCCGAGCGGCTGCACGGCCGTCGCGGCGTCGTCGGGGGCGTCGTAGCCCATGCCGCCGCCGAGGTAGGTGACGGCCACGTAGAACAGCCGGTGCGCGTCCGGTTCCCGGCGCCAGTGCGGATAGCAGGCCCGCAGCGCGGTCACCGAGCGCAGCAGCGCCCGGCGGTAGCCGTGGTGTTCTCCCGGTACGAAGGGTTCGGCGTGCCCCAGGTCCACCAGTCCGTCGGGCGCCTCGCCCGCGGCCGGCCAGCGGCCCGAGTCGTCCGCGTGGGCCTCGGCGCCCGCGGCCCGCAGAGCGGCGGCGACGGCGCGGGCCAGGCGGGGTGTGCCGCCGAGGACGAGCACCCTCGCTCCGCGCAGGGCCGGTGCCGGACTCGGTGGCGTACCGGCCGCGGTGACGGTCCGCCACCGGACTCGGCGGACCGGGGCCACAGCGGGCGCCTGCGCCGGTGCCGGGGGGCCGGCCACCGCGGGGGCGGGCCGGGCGACGGCGCTCATGCCGAGGGCGCCGTACGGTCACGGTCCGCCGGCCCGATGCGCAGGAGAACACCGGGCTGCGGACGCAGGGAGACCAGCGCCGTCGGGCTGACCGGGTGGCCCGGGACCAGTTCGAGGCGGTAGCGCTGCACCACCATGGCGACGGCGAGGCGCAGTTCCAGCAGGGCCAGATCCATGCCGATGCACTTGCGGGCGCCGCCGCCGAAGGGGAAGTAGTCGTAACGGTCACGCTGCCGGGGCGCGCCCTCCGTCTCCGCGTCCGCGTCCGTGCCACTCGCGGAACGGGGGCATGCGGAAAGGGAGTTCGCGGGGCGAGCCGTCTGGGCGGGGCAGAAACGCTCCGGGACGAACGCCTCGGGGTTGTCCCACACGGCCGGGTTGTGGTGGGCCGCGTACACCGGGACGAGCACCGTGCTGCCGGCCGGAACGTGGTAGCCGCCCACCTGGTCGTCGGCGATCGCGTCCCGAGGGAACAGCCAGATCGGCGGGTACAGGCGCAGTGACTCGTCGACGACCGCCCGCAGATACGGCAGGTCGTCCAGGTCCTCGGCGGTGGGCACCCGGCCGCCGAGCACCTCGGTCAGCTCGGCGTCGAGTGCGCGCCTGACGTCCTCGTGCCGGGCGATCGCGTACAGCGTCCAGGTGAGGGCGCAGCCCGTGGTCTCATGACCGGCGAGGAACAGCGTCTTGAGCTCGGCCCGTATCTGCCGCTGGGTGAACGGCTCGCCGGTCGCCCCGTGGGTCGCCTTCAGCAGCGCGGTCACCACGCTGTCGGGGCTGCCCTCGCCGCGCCGGTGGAGGTCGATGATCTCGTCCATGACGTCGTTGAGCGTCCGCTGGTGCCGCTTGAGGCTGCGCTGGTAGGAGGTGGGCACCCAGCGGGGCAGCAACTGCTCGACCTCGCCGGTGATGATCATGGCCTTCAGGGAGAAGCGGACCGCGGGCAGCAATCGGTCCGCGTACCTGCGCAGGTCCACGCCGAACAGCATGCGGCCCAGCACGCCCATCGCGAGCCGCATCATGTCGTCGGTGATGTCGACCGGCTCTCCCGAACGCGCGCTGGGCTCCCAGCTCGCCAGCAGTTCCTCCACCGTGCCGGTGATCACATCGGAGCGCGCACGCAGCCCGGCCCGGTGGAAGAAGGGCCGGCCGACCGCGCGACGGGTCCGCCACTCCGCGCCGTCCGTGGTGAGCATCCCCCGGCCGAAGAACAGGTTGAAGCCCCGGTAGAACCTGCCGCGCACATAGTTCCGCGCGTTGTCCTGGAGGATGTGCCTGACGGCCTCCGGCGCGGTCACCTGATGGACGAGGTAGGGGCCCATCTTCATCCGGGCCACGCCGCCGTACTCGCGCTGAAGCTCCGTCAGCAGACGCAGGGTGTCCTTCCTGAAGCTGCTGAGGGCGCCGAACAGCACACTGCCGACGGGGCCGGGCGCCTGCTCGGCCCGCCGCTCCTCGACCACGTCCCCGGTCGTCGCGCGCCGCTTCATCGGTTCGCCTTCCTCTTGGTCTCGGTGTCCACGGGCCCGGGAAGCGGTCGCTCGTCCGGGAGGTACAGGCGCCCGGAGACCGCGTCCAGACGGCCGACCACGGTGGCGGAGACGCCCTGCATCTGGGCGACGACCCGGCCCGCGGGGGTGACGGCGACGAACCGGTTGTCGGGCACGTCCCGCGTCAGGTCGAAGCCGGTGGGCGTGACGTAGAGGTGGAGCCGGCCGTAACGCCTGGTCAGTTCGATGTCGTTGGCCTCCTCGTACAGGTCCACCCGGCGGATGGACAGGGGGGCGGCGACGGGCACGAGGCGGCCTTGCTCCAGGTGCAGGACACCGGTGCGGGCCAGGCCGTCGAGCAGGATCGCGGGGGTGGTGAAACGGGAGAGCGCGGAGTCGTCGGCGGCGATGCCGGCCCGGTAGACGGAGCGCTTGCCCAGGGGGTGCAGCCGCGTCCGCGCGGTGGAGACGAAGGGGCCCGTCAGGGACACCGGTGACGCCGGGGCGTGGTACGGGTCGACGACCGGGACGTCGTCGGCCTCGTCCCAGTGCTCCCAGGCCGGGGCCTCGGGCAGTTCGCGGCGCAGCAGCACGCGCGCGGTGAAGTGCACCTTGTCCTTCACCAGCAGGACGCCGCCCGGGGCCCGTACGTCTCCGGTGACGGAGACCTCGACGACGGTGAGGTCGTCGGCGCGTTCCGTCACCCGGGCGGTGATCTTCTTGAGGGCGGGGGAGCGGGTGGTGCGAGGGACACGGAGGAAGTGCGCGAAGCGGAGGTCCTCGAAGGCGACGGGCCTGAGTCCCGGCGCCAGATGACGCGCCGCCTCCGCGGCGATCTCCACGACGAACGTGCCCGGCAGGGTCGGCACGCCGCGGACGGTGTGGTGGGCGAGGTAGTCGTCGGCGCTCAGGTCGAAGGCGCAGGCGAAGACCGCCGAGTCGGCGTCCGAGGACAGCGTCTCGCGCAGATAGAACGCGCCTTGCCCGTCCCCCTCCGGGTCCGCGCGGCGCGCGGTTCCGTCACGGGTGGCCGCTTCGGCCGCAGGGCGCGCCAGGTAGCCGGGGTAGAAGCCCTCGATCGTCTCCCGTTCCGCCGCGCCGATGTGCACCACCGACGCCGTACGGCGCTCGGCGTGGAGTTCCTGGAGGAAGTGGTGCACGCCCTCGCGGGCCGGCATGTGGCTGTAGGAGCCGGCGCGTTCGAAGTACGCCTTGGTCAGCTTGTCGGCTCCCATCCCCACGCCGTCCCAGAGCGTCCAGCCGACGGTGAACTCGTCGGCCCCGTGAGCGGCCGCGTCGACCGCGGCCGCCGCCAGGTAGTCGTTGCCCGCGGCGTAGTCGGGCTCGCCGCGCTGGCCGAAGTGGCCGAGCAGGGAGCCGAAGTTGCACCAGGTCGCCGGGGCCCGGCCGGCGAACGCGCGCTTGAGGTTGCGGTAGGCGAGGGACTTCAGATCACGGACGGCCTTGAACTCGGCGAAGTCCTTGTCCTTGATCAGGGCGGACCGGTTGCGGCCGGCCGCGTTGATGAGCAGGTCCACGGCAGGCTGCTCGGCCAGCACCCGGCCGACGGCCCGGCCCACCGCCTTCTCGTCCCGGACGTCGCACGTCAGATAGGTCACCCGGGCGGCGCCGCAGAACTCCTCCAGCCGCCGGATGGTGCGGCGGGCCGCGCGGGCGTCAAGCAGCCGGTCGAACGCGCGGTTGATCTCGGCGACCGTCCGGCCGCCGCCCGCCAGGTTCTCGCGGATGTACGACCGCCGGGTGGCGGCGAAGGTCTCGTCGTCCCCTTCGAAGACGGCCTCGGGATACCCGTCCAGCGGGTTGCTTCCCAGCAGGTAGATCCGTGGGCGGAAGTGCTCGGCCAGCGCCGTCACCACCTCCGCGGTGATGCCTCGGGCGCCGCCGACGGCGACCACCACGGAGTCGGGGCCGAGCCGGCTCGCGACCCTTCCCCGCCCGGCGGCGGGGAGGGCGGGCTCCTCCACGAGGACGGGCACGTGACGCCGGCCGTCCGCGTGGAGGACGACGGGGAAGACCCGTACGGCGCGTGACTCCCGCTCCGCCAGCAGCGCGCCCGCGCGCGGTCCTCGTTCGTCGGTGGCCAGGAGGAACGTCAGGGTGTCGGGCGACTCCAGGGCCGCGCACTTGACCAGCCCGGAGAACAGACCGGTGCAGGGGTGCGGGATCCGGTCCGTGACGGCTCCCAGCAGCAGGGTCACGAACGACGATCCCGCGGCCCCCAGGTCCGCGTGGGCGGTCTGAAGGACGAGGAACGCCGCGTCGTGCAGGGCGGTCAGGGAGGGGGCCAGGCCGTCCCGGGGGGCGTACGCACCGTCCGGGGACCCGGGCAGCGGCGCCGAGCGGGCCAGATCGGCGACGACCCGCAGATGCCGTACGGGCCCATGGTCGGCCAGCGCCGCCCGGACCGCGTCCGGGGTGACCTCGGGCAGATGGTGCCAGCCGGGCCGGGTCACGCTGACCGGCGCGGTGCACAGCACGGTCGCGTCGGCCGGCAGATGGCGCAGGGAGGCCCACAGGTCGGGCAGATCGGTGAGCACCACGACGCCGGGCGGCAGGAACGCGACCCGCTCGTGCGCCTCGGGCCCGGCCTCGGCTTCGGCAAGTATCGACACATGACGGACGGTCAGCAGGCGCTCGCCGGTGGCAGGTTGACCGGCCCCGGTGAACCGGGCGGGCAGGGGGAGCAGCGGGGCCGGCGAGGGGTCCGGGCCTGGTCGTGGACCGGGGGCCGTCGGTGGTGCGGGCTCCTGTGCGGGTGCGGGTGCCGGTGCCTGCGCGGGTGCGGGTGCGGGTGCGGGTGCCGGGGGGAGTGCGGCGGCCGGACGCAGGGCCGCCGGTGACACTTCGGTCGGGGGGCCGGCCGTGGCCAGGGCGAGGCGGACGGTGCTCCGAGCGGTCCGCCCGCGGCAGATGACGTCCACCGTGCCGGACGGGCCGAGCAGCCCCTGGAGAACGCCCAGCGCGCCCGCGGCGCCGAGGTAACGGGCGGTGGAGGCCGCGTCCGGACGCGCCGACAGAAGGTCGATGCGGCGACCGCCGGACGGTGTGTCGGAGGAGGGCGTTCCGTCGTACGTGGGGACGGCCGAGGGTGTCTCGCCGGTCGGTGTCCCGGTGGACGCGGTGCCGGAGGGTGTCCCGCCTGTCGGTGTCCCGCCGGTCGGAGTCCCCGGGGACGTGGTGCCGGCGGACGCGCTGTCGCCGGGCGGAACCGCGCCCACCGTCAGATCCGCCACGTGGCCGAGGACCGGCAGCCCCGCCGCGACGGCCTTGGCCTCGGTGGTGAGGGCGAACATGAACGCCCCCTCGGCGAGGCGCCCGTCCGCGACGCCGCCCTCCGGAAGCCCGGCCAGCAGTGCCGCGTACTCGGGAAGGCTGTTGCCGTTGATCCCGCCCGCCAGAGCCAGGTCGAGCTGTCCGGCCCGCAGATAGCGCGCGGCCGTCTCGATGGCGTTCAGACTCGAGGCGTACCCGGAGTCGAGGGTGATGTTCGGGCCCTTGAGGTCGAAGTAGTTGGCGACCCGGGCGGAGATGACGTTGGGCATCATGCCGGGGAACGAGTCCTCGTTGGACGCCGGTATCTCCCCCTGCACGAGCTCGCGCATCCCCGCCAGCAACCCCGGCAGTCCGGGCGAGGACGCCGCGGCCGGATCCCGGCCGAGGGCCTCCTCGACGTCGTCGAGGTAGCAGCGGTCGGCGAACAGCATGGCCGCCCTCGTGGGACCCATGTGGCCCACGAACACACCGGCCGCCCCGGTACTGGCGTCCCAGAATCCGGTGAGCCGGCCACGCAGGTCGTGGGCGCACTCCAGGATCATCAGCTGGCAGCGGTCGATGGTGCGTACCGTCGCCGGAGGCAGCCGGACCCGGTGCAGCGGCGGTGTCGGGTAGGCGGGGCCGAAGCTGTCGGCCGGCCCGGCGCCCCGTCCGCCGATCCACTCCACGACGCCCTCGCGGTCGAGGCCGGGGACATGCGCGGCCCATCCGACGACCACCACCCGGTCCTCGGCGCCGAAGGGCGCGGACCGCGTGGGACGGCTGTCGCGCGGACGCTGTCCGGAGGGCCGGCGCTTTCCCTCCCGGTGCTCCCTGACCAGCACATGCGCGTTCGTGCCGCCGAAGCCGAAGCCGGACACCGCGACCGTGCGGGTCCGGTCCGCCGACGAGGGCCAGGGGACGTTCCCGGCCGGGATCTCCAGCAGGCTGCCGTCCATGCCGAACGACTCGGGCGCCCGGGTGAACCGGAACTGCTTCGGGATCGTTTCGTGCTCCATCGCCAGCAGCGCCTCGATGACCGACACGACGCCCGCCGCCCAGCCGGTGTGCCCGATGAGCGACTTGTTGGACGTGACGTACGCCGGTTTCGTCCGGCCGAAGTGAGCGCGGAGCGTGGTGAACTCGGCCAGGTCTCCGGCCGGGGTGCCCGTGGCGTGGGCGATGATCCAGTCGACGTCGGCGGGTGAGCCGCCCCGCGAGAACGCGGCGCGGACCGCCAGGTCCTGACCGGCCGAGTTCGGTGCGTAGACCGCCTTGCCCCGGCCGTCGGAGGAGGCTCCGACGGATCCGAGCACACCGAGGATCCGGTCCCCGTCGCGCCGCGCGTCGCTGAGCCGTTTCATGACGACGACGCCCGCGCCGTCGGCGAAGATCACACCGTCCGCGTCGGCGTCGAGCGAGTGGACCGCGCCGCGCCGTGACAGGCCCTGAAGCTTGGAGAACAGCACGGTCCCGCGCGGGGCCAGGGCGAACGCGCCGCCGCAGACCGCGACGTCGTGCCTGCCGCTCAGCAGACCCTTGGCTCCGATGTCGATGGCGTAGAGCGACGACGAGCAGGCCGTGTCGATCATCTGTACCTCGGTGTCGTCCGGCAGGACGCCCGCCATCGCCAGCTGTCCCACCCGGTGCGGCAGGAACCGCTCCGGGGCGCGGGCGCCGCGCCGGTACCGCCGGGTCAGGGTGTCCCTGACCGTGTCCAGGAGGTGTTCGCGCTGCGGTGCGGTGAGGCCGAGCGAGCCCGCCGTCCGCCGGGCCCGGGCGTCCATGCCCGCGAGGACGCCCGCCTCCTCCAGGTGCTGGCTGCCGTCGGGGGTGTAGCCCACCAGGAACGAGTGACGGGCGGACGGGTCGCGCCGCACCCCCTCCAGTGCCTGCACCAGACTGTGCCGCAGCCAGGTGGTCGTCAGCTCGTGGTCCCCGCCGCCGGCCGGGTCCATCGTCTCGAGCGCTCCGGCGACCGGCTGGAAGTCGGTGATGAAGACGCAGGTGTCCTGGTACGACTTGTCGGGCGCCGAGAGGTCCGCGGAATGGAACGTCGAGCGCTCCCAGCGGTCCTCGGGAACGGGGACGAACAGTTCGGCCCCCTTGGTGCGCAACGACCAGAACTCCTCCGGGCTGTCGGCCCCGGCGACGGCCAGCCCCATACCGACGATGGCCACCGCGTCCTCGCCATCCTCCGAGTCCTCGGCACCTTCCTCGCCCACGTCCTTGCTCACGTCCACGACATCGCCCTCGTCCACGGCCGCGTGGTCGTCCGTGTGGTCCGCGGGCGTGCCGTGAGCGTCCCGAGCGGGTGGCCCGACTGCGCTCGGCTCAAGGGTGTTGTCGTCCGGGCCGTGTTCGCGGGCGGGAGCGGTTTCCTTTCCGCGCGGTGGCGACAGCAGTGCCGCCCCCAGGGAGAGGCCGCCGTCGGCCAGGATCGTCTGGCCGGTGATCCAGCGGGAGTCGTCGCCGGCCAGGAAGGCGACGAGGGCGGCCAGCTCCTCAGGCGTGCCGAGCCGGCCCAGCGGTGTGGCGTCCCGGATGACCTCCTGCATGGCCTCGGCGTCCGGGAACGCGTCCGCGACCTCGCTGACCAGCATGGCCGCGGACGCGGTGTTCACCCTGATGCCGAGAGGGGCGAACTCCACGGCCAGATAGCGGGTGAGCGTCTCCACGGCGGCCTTCGCCGGAGCGCAGGCCAGATAGTTCGCCATCACCAGCTGCGAGCTGCCGAGGGCCGACAGCTGGACGATCGAGCCGCCGCCCCGGCGTGCCATCAGCGGCGCCGCGGCCCGGGAACAGCGCAGACTGCCCTTGTAGTTGGTGTCGAGGGCCTTGTCGAGGTCGTTCTCGGTTATCCGGTCGAGCGGGAGCAGCGCGCCGTTCGCGGCACTGTTCACCAGGATGTCCAGGTGGCCGAAGCGCTCCTCGATCTCCGCGAACATCCGGTCGACCTGATCCTGCCGGGCCACGGAGGCCCTGATCAGATCCACCCGGGCGCCGAGCGTCACCAGTTCCTCGCGCGTGCGCAGGGCTTCCTCGTGCGAGTGGAAGTAGTTCACCAGGACGTGGGCGCCGCGCTCGGCGAGCGCCCTGGCCACGCTCCGGCCGATGTTCCTGGCACCGCCGGTGACCAGGGCGAGTCTGCCGTCGAGCTGCTGCTGCATCGCGAGATTGCTCCTTGTCGCGCGGTACGGGACCGGAGCGGGCGCTCGCCGCTGCTCCGGCCGGGGTGAGCCGCTCAGGCGGCGGCGCTGGACACGCCGCCGCTCACCAGGTGGGCGTGCAGCAGGTCGACCACCTTGCCGACGGTGTCGTGGTCGGAGAGACGGACGTCGCTCGGCGGCAGCCCGTAGCGGCCGGTCACCCGGGTCAGGAGCTCCACCTGCTTGACGGAGTCGATGCCGAGTTCGGCCTCCAGCAGGACCTCCTCGGTGAAGACCTCCTCGGGATACTCCAGCGCCTGCGCGTACAGCGCCCGGACGGTGGCGAAGAGCTCCTCCCGGTCCGGGGCCCCGGCCGGGGCGGGCGAGGGCGCGACGGGCGCCCCGGTCCGCGGGGGAGTCCCGTTCGGTGTCGGCATCCCGGTCTGCGCCGGCTCCACGGGCGAGGGGGACGGGGCAGCGGCAGTGGCAGGTGCAGGCTCCGCCGGGCCCGCGAGCGGGACGGCGGAGGCGGCCAGCCCCGCCTGGACGCGGGCGACGAGCCGCGTGCCGTAGGCGGCCCAGAACCGCTCGAAGGTGTCGGGCGCGGGGTCTTCGGCCAGGCCGGCGACGGCCCGCTCCACACCGAGCCGCCCGTCCGCCTCCAGCGTGAAGGTCGAGCGGATCGTGAGGTCGTCGGCCTCGGGCAGGACGCGCGCGACGCACCGGCCGAGGGCGCCGAGACCGCCCGCCTCTACGAACGTCGTGACACCCGCTTCGTAGAGACCGCGCACCGTTCCGCGGAAGTCGACCGGCCGGACCAGGTGTTCGGCGAGCAGCGCCGCCAGGTCGTCGTCCGCCCGGTAGGCGCGGCGCAGGATCGGCGAGTACACGTCCGTGTCCGGCGCCTGCCGGAGCAGGCCGCCGATCCGCGCGGCGAACGGCGCCCGCACCGGCTCCAGCGCCGGGTTGTGGAAGGCGAACGGCGAGGCCAGCAGGAGGCCGCCGGCGTTCAGTTCGCGGGCCACGCGCAGCGCGGCGCGGACGGAGGACTCGGGACCGCTGATCACCGTCTGCCGGTCGTGGTTCTCGGCCGCCACCACCACGGCCGGGTCGTCGAGGAGGTCGAGCAGCCGCCGGGTCCGCTGCCCGTCGAGCGTCAGGGCCGCCATCCGCCCCGTCGGCAGGTCCGCCTCCTCCAGGGTGCGCAGCCGCTCCGCCACGACGCGCGCGCCGTCCTCGACGGAGAACACGCCGGCGGCGACGAGCGCGGGTATTTCGCCCAGGCTGTGGCCCACCAGAATTCGCGGCCGCAGGCCGTTGTCGCGCAGAATGCGCCAGGCGGCCACAGCACTTGCGTAGACGGCCAGTTGGGAAACCCAGCCGGGCTGTTCCACCAGGTCGTCGGCGGTGAGCGGAACACCGTCGAAGAGCACGGCGGAGACCGCGTTGCCGAATCTTTCCCGTGCCACCGCGTCAACGGCCTTGAAAGTCGTACCGACTTGCTGATATTTCATTCTGGCGGCGTTGAGAGCCGCGCCGTCGAATCCGCCCTGTCCCGGAAAGAGAATCGCCGGTCCCTCTGCTGTCATCCCCGTTTTCACTCCACTCGATCGAACCGTGAAAGCTGTTGCGGAATACGAGACTTGAGGAGCGTGTATACGTTGGCCAGGAGTCAACCACCGGACCGGTGGGCGGCGCACCGGACGAAAGTACACTTGACGATTGGACTAGGCCGCGTTGTCCGCGACCCGGTGGGTGTAGGCCTGGGCCACCAGGCCGGCCTGGAGCCGCGAGTCCAGTTGCAGCTTGGCGAGGATGCGCGTGACATGCGACTTCACCGTGCGCTCGGTGACGTAGAGGGACTTCGAGATCCGCTGGTTCGACAGGCCTCTGCCCAGCAGGATGAAGACGTCGAATTCGCGGTCCGTGAGTTCCTCGATGTGGCGCACGGGGTCTTCGACCCAGTTGGCGCCGCTCTCACCGATGAGTGAGCTGATGCGTCTCCATTCCTGTCCGGATTCCCCTCCGTTGTCGGTCGCTTCACGCCAGGTTTCAGAGAGCAGGGCGTTCAACAGTCCCCCTTGCTGAGCAGCGGGGCGCCGATCGGGCAGGCCCCGGAGAGCGTGCAATCTCGTGCGGCGCGCGCGGCGGATCACCGGATCAGCATGGGTGGGCGACCGTCGCGGCAACGCCGGAGAACCACTCCGTCCGGGGGCGGGGCCGTTGACCGGATCTCAGGGATACGATGGCCGCTCGACCGGGGCAATTCCCGTAAGAACCTGGGAATTCAAACCGGTCCCGTAACGGAGCTGGCCACTACCGTAGCAAGACCTGGGCACGAATTTCTATGGCAGCCTGGAGAAATTGCCATGGTGTGCGGAACGGGTCAACGGACGCTCCCGCTCGGGGAGTCGGGAATGGGCACGGCGCCGTCGGCCGGCGCGGCGGCGGACTCCTCCCGGCGCCGGATGACCCGGTGCGCCAGCTCGGCGGCGCACAGCCCCAGGGCGAGGAACACCACGCTGATCAGACCGAGCCGATGGGCGCCCACGAGATGCAGGCCCGCCGCGCCGATGACGCCGGACAGGGCGACCCCGAGGTAGGTCGCGGTCGCGTTGAGCGCGATCGACAGCGGGGCTCCCGCGCCGGACACGGAGATCAGCCGGTGCTGCTGCGGGACGAGCACACCGAAGCCGCACACGCCCCACACCGCGACCGCGAGCAGCGCGCCGGGCAGGCCGGACCCGCTCCAGGGCATCAGGGCGAAGTCCACGACGCAGGCCAGCAGGGCGACGGTGAGCACCCGGCGGGATCCGAAGCGGTCGGTGAGGCTGCCGGCGGTCAGGTTGCCGGCCGTGGCCGCGAGGCCGAAGACGCAGAGCAGGACGGCGAGGCGGGTGCCGCTGCCGTCGGTCGCCCGGTCGAAGGAGAGGCTGATGTAGGTGTAGACGGTGTAGAGGCCGGTCAGGGTCAGCAGGGTCGTCGACAGGACCGCGGCGATCCGCAGGTCGCGCAGGGGCGCGAGCCGCCGGCGCAGGCCGACGGAGGGCGGCCGGGGCGTCTCCGGGAGCAGGGCCGCGACGCCGAGGGCCGCGAGGACGCCCAGGGCGGCCACTCCCCAGAGGGAGAGCCGCCAGTGGCCCGCGCCGCCGAGCGCGGTGCCGAGCGGAGCGCCGAGCGCGGTCGCCGCGCTCAGCCCGGCCACGACGAGGGCCAGCGCCCTGCCCCGCTGTTCCGGTGGGACGAGCCCGGTGGCCACGACGGTGGCGGCCGACGTCACCACGGCGGCCCCGGCGGCGGCCACCAGCCGGCCGGCCATGGCGACGCCGTAGTCGGGGGCGACGGCGACGATCATGTTGCCGAGGGTGAAGACCAGCAGCGCCGTCACCAGCAGCCGGCGCCGCTGCCAGGAGGCGGTGGCCGCGGCCAGCACGGGCGAGAGCAGCGCGTAGGCGAGTGCGAAGAATGTCACCAACTGCCCGGCGACGGACGGCGAGACGTCCAGGGACCGGGAGATGTCGGGCAGGATCCCCGCGATGAGGAATCCGTCGGTGCCGACGGCGAACGTCGCCGACGTCAGCACGAGCAAGCGTGGGTTCACCTGGATCCTCCGAATTTCCGGACATGCGGGCACGCGGCCGGTCGGGGTGGCACCGGACTCGTGCGTACCTCCGCACCCCCCCCGCGCCCCCGTGCGGCCCGTCGCTCCGGAGGCCCTCCGGAGCGACGGGATCGTCGGCCTGCGGTCGGGCAGGCGGCCGTACGGATCAGGCGAGGCTGCGGACGAGACCGGCGTGGAAGGGGGTGAGTTCGTCGACGCGCCCGGCGAGGACCTTCTCCAGCCACTCCGGATCCCCGAGCAGGGCCCGGCCGACCGCCACGAGGTCGAACTCCTCGCGTTCCATCCGGTCGAGCAGCGCGCCGATGTCGGTGACCGTGGCCTGCTCGCCCTGGAACACCTCCATGAACTCGTTGCTGAGGCCCACCGAGCCGACGCTGACGGCGGGTTTGCCGGAGAGCTTCTTGGCCCAGCCCGCCAGGTTGAGCTCGGAACCCTCGAACTCCGGGAGGTGGAAGCGCCGGGTGGAGCAGTGGAAGGCGTCGGCGCCGGCGTCGGCCAGCAGGCCGAGCATCGTCTCCAGTTCCTGCGGGGTCTCGGCGACCCGGGCCCCGTAGTGGTTCATCTTCCACTGGGAGAAGCGGAAGGAGATCGGGAAGGCGGCGGAGACGCTCTCCCGGCAGGCGGCCACGATCTGGGCGGCGAAACGGGTGCGGCCTGCGATGCCGCCGCCGTAGGCGTCGCCGCGGCGGTTGGTGTGGGCCCACAGGAACTGGTCGATCAGATAGCCGTGGCCACCGTGGATCTCGACTCCGTCGAAGCCCAGCGCCTCGGCCGACGCCGCGGCCGTGGCGTAGGCGGCGACCACGTTGTCGATGTCCGCCTGGGTCATCTCCTTGCCCGACTCGGTGCCGTCCAGGGCGATGCCCGAGGGGCCGATCCGCGGGGCGTCGGGAACCGGCGGACTGCCGGCGGCGCGGTCCATGCCGACGTGCCACAGTTGCGGCATGATCCGGCCGCCCGCCTCGTGGACGGCCTCGGCCACGTCCGACCAGCCGGCGAGCGCCTCGGCGCCGTAGAAGTGCGGGACCCGGGCGCTGCTGCCCGCCGAGTCGTGGCCGACGTAGGTGCCCTCGGTGATGATCAGGCCGACGCCGCCGGCCGCCCGGCGGGCGTAGTACCGCGCCACGTCCTCGCCCGGCACGCCGCCGGGGGAGAACTCGCGCGTCATCGGGGCCATCACGACGCGGTTGGGCAGCGTGAGGCCTCCCAGGGAGAACGGCCGGACCAGGATGTCCCTGACACGTTCGACGGAATTCGTGGGCATCGGTGTTCGCCTTCGATGAGGGCCGACCGCACGGCGACGGGGGAATCGAACCGTGCGGTCGGCAGCTTGTGTGGGTATGCGGACCTGGGCGCCCCGGGGGCGCGTTCAGTCCTCCAGAAGGGTCCGGACGGAGTCCTTGCCGGTACTGGCCCCGGCCCCGGCAGCCCCGGCTCCGGCCTCGGCCCCGGCTCCGGCCTCGGCCCCGGCTCCGGCCTCGGCACCGGCACCGGTCTCGGCCGTCGGCGTCACGTCGGCCGCCGGGGCCGGCGCGGCGCGGACCAACCACGCCGTGCCGAACGCGAGCGTGGACAGCACGGCCGCGCCGACCAGGACGCCGTGCAGACCGCTGCTGACGGCGTCCCGGACCGCGTCGCGCATCGCGGCCGGCATGTCCTTCAGCAGTGCCGGGGTCAGTCCGCCGCCCGCGGTCAGCCGCTCCTGCGTGCCGGAGCCGAGACGTTCGGTCAGCACCTCGCTCATGCGGCTGCTCTGCACGGCGCCGAGCACGGCGACCCCGAGGGAGCCGCCGATGGTGCGCACCAGGGTGACCGTGCCCGTGGCCGCACCCATGTCCCGCGGCGCCGCGCCGCTCATCGTGGTCACCACCGTGCTCTGGAGCAGGGCCCCGATTCCCACCCCGATGACCAGGGTGAGCGCGGAGGCCGCGACCAGCGGGGTGCCCGTGCCGAGTGCGAGCAGCAGGAGCGCCCCCGCGAAGGTGACGGCGCCGCCGGCCAGGGGCACGACGCGGCCCAGACCGCCGCCGTCCATCAGCCGCCCGGTGATCAGCTGGGCCGTCAGCATGCCGAGCATCAGCGGCAGGATGAGCAGGCCGCTGGCCGTGGACGAGGCGCCCTGGACGAACTGCATGTACTGCGGAAGGTAGTTGACGACCGAGAAGAGGACGGCGCCGACCAGGAAACTGAGGATCTGGGCCAGGGTGAAGTTCCGGCCGGCGAAGAGCCGGGGCGGTGTGATCGGGTCGGCCGTGCGCAGTTCCACCCGGACGAACCAGGCCAGGCTCAGCACGACGGCCACGGCGAGCCCGGTGATCTGCCAGGACGTCCAGGCGTAGGTGTTGCCGGCCCAGCCGGCCAGCAGGGTGAGCGCCAGGATGCCGGTGGTGAGCAGGGTGGTGCCGAGGTAGTCGATCCGCCCGGTGACGCGGCCGGTGGGCAGCCGTACGCCCTTGGCGATGGCCAGCAGCGCGAAGAGGCCGATGGGCACGTTGACGTAGAACGCCCAGCGCCAGCTCATGTAGTCGGTGATGAACCCGCCGAGCAGGGGGCCGCCGACGAAGGCGACCGGCATCATGACACCCACCGTCGACTGGATGCGGCCGCGGTCCTCGGCGGGCACGACCACGCCGATGACCGAGAGCGCGCCGACCATCAGACCACCCGCGCCGAGGCCCTGGAGACCACGGAACGCGATGAGCTGTCCCATGCTCTGCGCCAGGCCGCACAGCACCGTCCCGGCCAGGAAGAGCGCCACGGCGTTCATGCAGGCGCCCTTGCGGCCGTACAGGTCCCCCAGCTTGCCCCAGATGGGCGTGGACGCGGCCATGGTGAGCAGATACGACGTCACCGACCAGGAGAAGTGGTCGAGTCCGCCGAGGTCGCCCACGATCGTGGGGAGCGCGGTGCTGACGATCTGTCCGTCGAGCGTCGCCAGGAAGATGCTGAGCATCAGCCCGAAGAGGCCGAGCCGGGGCAGACCTGGCCGGTCGGGAGCTGGAGTGTCGGTCGGGCGGTCGTTCATCGCTGCCCCCAGGGCACGAGTGGCGGGACGTCAGACGGTGTACGGGCGGACGTGCCTGGCCTCTCGCAGGGCCTGTCCCCACCAGGTGAGCTGGTCGAGCATCGCCTTGGCCGCGCCGTCGCATCCGGGGTCGGACGGTGTGCCGTCGGCGCCGAAGACCTCGGCGTAGTTGTGGAAGCTGACGGTGTTGCGGATCGTGACCGCGTGCAGCTCCGCGAGTACGACACGGAGCTGCTCGACGGCGCGCAGGCCGCCCGCGAGGCCGCCGTAGGAGACGAATCCGACCGGCTTGGCGTGCCACTGCTCGTTGTGCCAGTCGATGGCGTTCTTCAGCGGTGCGGGGAAGCTGTGGTTGTACTCGGGCGTGACGATCACGAAGGCGTCGGCCCGGGCCAGCCGCGGTGACACCGCGCCCAGTTGGGCCACTACCTCGTCGGAGGGGGCCTGCCCGAAGGCGGGGAAGACGGTGGGCACGGGCGTCTCGACGAGGTCGACCAGGTCGGCCTCCAGGTCCTCACGCTGGGCGATGTGGCCGGCGATCCAGTCCGCGACGACCGGACCGAACCGCCCGTCCCGGGTGCTGCCGATGATCACCGCGATCCGGAGGGTGCCGTCAGTCGCGTCGGCCATGGAGGACTCCTCGGTGTGTGTACGCCGTATCGTTCTCGTACAACGTACACAGCCGAGTGTACGTTGTCTACTTCTGATACGGTGTACACAGCACCGTTCGTCGGAAGGGACCGAAGCGATGGCCGCCCAGGAGAGACAGGCAGCGAACGAGGACAAGGACCACGTCTCCGTGTGGGAGCGCCTCGAACGGCCGGCGCCCGCCCCCCGCACCACCCTCACCCCGCAGCGGATCGCGAAGGTCGCCGTCGGCATCGCCGACGCGGAGGGGCTCGACGCGGTCACCATGCGCCGGCTGGCCACCGAACTCGGCGTCGCGCCCATGGCCGCCTACCGCTACGTCACCGGCAAGGACGAACTCCTCGAGCTGATGGTCGACTTCGTGTACGCGGAGCTCGAGCTGCCCGACGGCAAGGAGGGCTGGCGCGCGTCCATGCGGTCCGTCGCCCTGCGGACGAGGGAGGTCCTGCTGCGGCACTCGTGGGTCACCCGGGCGACGTGGTGCGCGCCGACCCCCAACCAACTGGCCGTGCCCGAGGCCGTCCTGGCGGCGCTCGACGGCCTCGGGCTCGACACGGACACGGCCATGGCGGTCTACGGCACCCTCACCGCCTATGTGTACGGCGCGGTGGACGCCGAGGTCGGGCTGACGCAGATGCTGCGCGTCCGCGGCTGGTCCACCCGGGAGGAGGCCCGCGCGGGTCTGGCCTCGCAGATGGCCTGGCTCATGAGCACCGGCCGTTTCCCGATGTACGCCCGCTACATCGCCGAGGCCCGGCGCAAGGACGATCCGCAGTGGCAGTTCGAGGCCGGACTGGATTCCGTCCTCGACGGTATCGCGGCACGCCTCTCGATCTGAGGGCATCACCGGGCTCGACCCGAGGACATCGCCAGGACAGGTCGGTGCGGAGAACCGTAGGCCCGCTACAGATAAATTACATGTAGCGGGCCCATGCTTGTCTCTTCAAGAATTGCGGAAATAGATTCGCCCCACTTCTGAGCGGTGGGGGAAATGACTTACGCATTCGCGAACACCACAGAGACCGCCCGTACGACGACCTCGGAACCGACGGAGTGCGACGGCGCCGCCTGCCGGCGCCTCGAGACCGGCGGACGCGCCCGCGAGCTGGCCGTCGCCGGCAGTCGGCTCTGCCCGACCTGCCGGCTCCGTCTCACCCGCGACCTGCGGCGGCTGCCGCGCCTGCACGACGAGTGCGGACAACTGCTCACCGGCGTCGACCGGCCGCGCGACCGCACGTCCGGCGGCGGCACGGCATCCGGTCTGCCGTTCAACACGGCGGCCGCCGAAGCCCGTACGGGGATCGTCGCGACCCTGCGGTCCTGGGGTGCGCTGGTGGTCCAGCAGCGAGGCGTCGGCGCCCCGCACGACACCCCGGCGGGGATCACCGACTTCCTGCTCCGGCACTCCGCCTGGCTCCTCGGGCACGAGGCCGCCGGTGACCTGTCCGACGAGGTGGCACGGTGTGTGCGCCTGGCCGGCCGGGTCATCGATCCGACGCCGCGACGCCGGGTCCCGGTCGGCGACTGCGTCGTGCCGGACTGCGGGGGAGCCCTGACCGCGGCGGTCAGGCCCGGCGGCGCCGACCCGGGCGTCGAGGTCGGCTGCGACACCGAGCCGGCGCACCGCTGGTCCGGGCGGGAGTGGCTGCGGCGGACCGGCCGGCCCGCGGCGAACCGCACCGAGCCGGCCGTGCGCTGGATGACCGCCCGGGACATCGCCGCGCTGTGGGGCACCGCGCCGGGCAGCGTCTACCGCCACGCCAGTGAGGCCCGCTGGCGCCGCCGCGCCGTCAACGGCCGCACCTACTACCACGAGCAGGACGTCCACGCGTCGCTCGGCGCCCGCACCTGACGCAAGGCCGCGCCGGCCGCCGTCGTCCATGGCTCCACCAGGGTGAACCATCCCTGGTGGAGCCTTTTTCGTCGGGCTCCTCAACCCCCGGAAAAGCACGCTTGACAATCCCCTGACTCAAACGTGTCGTTGCACTGGAAAAAGGGTGTTGACATCCGCGGAGATTCCGAAGAAGCTCTTCATTAGCTTCCGCATCACTGTGTCGATTCGCCAGGCAGTCAGTCGCCGAAACGCAGTCAGTCGCCGAAACACGGGCGCCGACCGAAACACGGGCGCCCGGCACAGTCACCGCGGAAAAGCTTCGAGCGGCGCACCGATGTCCCATTCCGGTGCGCCGCTTCGTCGTATCGACCATTCCGATGCCCCGGAGGACACATCCATGGACGCTTCCGTCATCGTCGCCGGCGCAGGTCCCACCGGACTCATGCTCGCCGGGGAACTGCGCCTTGCGGGAGTCGACGTCATCGTGCTGGACCGGCTTCGGGAGCGCACCGGCGAATCCCGCGGGCTGGGCTTCACGACCCGGACGATGGAGGTGTTCGACCAGCGCGGACTGCTGCACCGCTTCGGCGACATGGGCACCAGCAACGCCGGCCACTTCGGCGGTCTGCCGGTCGACTTCGGCATCCTCGACAGCGTTCACCAGGCGGCCAAGACCGTGCCCCAGTCGGACACCGAGACGATGCTCGAGGACTGGGTGCGCGAGCTGGGCACCGACCTCAGGCGCGGCCACGAACTGGCCGGCCTGCGCGACCACGGCGACCACGTCGAGGTCGAGGTGCGCGGTCCCGGCGGCGAGGAGAGCCGGCTGACGGCCTCCTGGCTGGTGGGGTGCGACGGCGGCCGCAGCACCGTGCGCAAGGCCTCCGGCTTCGAATTCCCGGGCACCGCGGCGACCATGGAGATGTACCTGGCGGACATCAAGGGCGTGGACCTGGCGCCGCGGCTGATCGGCGAGACGTTCGCCGGCGGCATGGTCATGTGCGGCCCGCTCGGCGACCGAGGCGTCACCCGCATCATCGTCTGCGAGCGGGGCACCCCGCCCCGCCGGCGCACCGAGCCGCCCGCGTACGCGGAAGTGGCCGCGGCCTGGCAGCGGATCACCGGCATCGACATCTCGCACGCCGAGCACGAGTGGGTCAGCGCGTTCGGAGACGCGACACGGCTCGCCACCGAGTACCGGCGGGGCCGGGTGCTGCTCGCCGGGGACGCCGCGCACATCCATCTGCCGGCCGGCGGCCAGGGCATGAACACCGGCGTCCAGGACGCGGTGAACCTCGGCTGGAAGCTGGCCGCCGTGGTCCGCGGCACCGCACCCGAGGAGCTGCTGGACACCTACCACGGCGAACGGCACGCGGTCGGCGAGCGGCTGATGATGAACACCAAGGCGCAAGGTCTGCTCTTCCTCAGCGGCGACGAGGTCCAGCCGCTGCGCGACGTGCTGGCCGAACTGATCCGGTACGAGGACGTCAGCCGCCATCTCGCCGGAATGGTGAGCGGACTTGAGATCCGCTACGACGTCGGCCGGGGCGGCCACCCCCTGCTGGGCCTGCGGATGCCGCACCTGGAGCTGGTCGGCGACCGGCGCAAGACCAGCAGCACCGAACTGCTGCGGGCGGGGCGGGGTCTGCTGCTCGACCTGGCGGACAACGCCGTGCTCCGCGACCGCGCGGCCGAGTGGTCGGACCGGGTGGACATCGTGACCGCGGAGCCGCACGGCGTGGCGGCCGGCGGTCCGCTCGCGGGCACTTCGGCGGTGCTGGTGCGTCCCGACGGGCATGTGGCCTGGGCCGCGCCAGGCAGCCGGCACGACCTGCCCATGGCCCTGGAGCGCTGGTTCGGTCCGTCCCGCAACCAGCAGTCCTGACAAGGAGAGACTCATGCACAGCACATTGATCGTGGCCCGGATGGAACCCCGTTCGGCCGAGGACGTCGCCCGCCTCTTCGGCGAGTTCGACGGCACGGACATGCCGCAGCGGATGGGCACCCGGCGCCGTCAGCTCTTCACCTACCGGGGCCTGTACTTCCACCTCCAGGACTTCGACTCCGAGGACGGCGGCGAGCGGATCGAGGCGGCCAAGGAGGACCCGCGGTTCGTCGGGATCAGCGATGACCTCAAGCCGTTCATCACCGCGTACGACCCCGCCACCTGGCGCTCCCCGGCCGACGCCATGGCGCAGCGCTTCTACCACTGGACCTCGCTGTGAGCGGCCCGTACGGCCGACGGGTCGTCATCACCGGCATCGGCGTCACCGCGCCCGGCGGCGTGGGCGCCAAGAACTTCTGGAGCCTGCTGTCCGACGGGCGCACCGCGACCCGGCGCATCAGCTTCTTCGACCCCTCCCCGTTCCGCTCGCAGGTCGCCGCCGAGGTCGACTTCGACGCCGAACTGCTTGGCCTCGGTGCCCAGGAGGTGCGGCGGATGGACCGGGCCGCACAGTTCGCGGTGGTCACCGCGCGGGAGGCGGTGGCGGACAGCGGACTCGAGTTCGACTCCCTCGACCCGCACCGCACCGGCGTGACCATCGGCAGCGCGGTCGGCGCCACGATGGGGCTCGACGAGGAGTACCGGACCGTCAGCGACAGCGGACGGCTCGACCTCGTCGACCACGAGTACGCGGTCCCGCACCTCTACAACTACCTGGTGCCCAGCTCCTTCGCCGCCGAGGTGGCCTGGGCGGTCGGCGCCGAGGGCCCGTCCACCGTGGTCTCCACCGGCTGCACCTCCGGCCTCGACGCCGTGGGCTACGCCGCCGAGCTGATCCGCGAGGGATCGGCCGACGTCATGGTGGCCGGCGCGGCCGACGCCCCGATCTCGCCCATCACCGTGGCCTGCTTCGACGCGATCAAGGCCACCACCTCGCGCAACGACGATCCCCAGCACGCCTCCCGCCCCTTCGACGGGACCCGCAACGGGTTCGTCCTGGGCGAGGGTTCGGCCGTCTTCGTACTGGAGGAACTGGACAGCGCGCGGCGGCGCGGCGCCCATGTGTACGCGGAGATAGCCGGGTACGCCACGCGCAGCAACGCCTTCCACATGACGGGACTGCGCCCCGACGGACGCGAGATGGCCGAGGCGATCCGCATCGCCCTGGACGAGGCGAGGCTCGCCCCGCAGGCCATCGACTACATCAACGCGCACGGTTCGGGCACCAAGCAGAACGACCGGCACGAGACCGCGGCGTTCAAGCGCAGCCTCGGCGAGCACGCGTACGCCGTACCGGTCAGCTCCATCAAGTCGATGGTGGGGCACTCGCTGGGCGCCATCGGCTCGATCGAGATCGCGGCCTGCGCGCTGGCGATGGAGAACGACGTCGTGCCGCCCACCGCCAACCTGCACACGCCCGACCCCGAGTGCGATCTCGACTACGTGCCGCTCGCCGCCCGGGACTGGAGGACCGACACCGTGCTCTCCGTGGGCAGCGGCTTCGGCGGGTTCCAGAGCGCCATGGTGCTCGCCCGTCACGATCGGAGGGCCGCATGAGCGCCTCCGGTGTCCGGGTCGCCGTCACCGGCCTGGGCGTGGTCGCGCCCAACGGCCTCGGTGTGGAGGCCTATTGGGCGGCGACCCGCAAGGGGAGCAGCGGCATCGGCCGGATCACGCGCTTCGTGCCCGACCAATATCCAAGCCAACTGGCAGGTGAGATAAGAGAGTTCGAGGCGGCAGAGCATCTGCCGGGCCGGCTGCTGCCGCAGACCGACCGGATGACCCAGCTCGCTCTGGTGGCCGCGGACTGGGCGTTCGAGGACGCCGCGGTGCGCCCCGGGGAACTGCCCGAGTTCGAGATGGGCGTGATCACGGCCAGCTCGTCCGGCGGATTCGAGTTCGGCCAGCGGGAGTTGCAGGCCCTGTGGAGCAAGGGCAGCCGGTACGTCAGCGCGTACCAGTCGTTCGCCTGGTTCTACGCCGTGAACAGCGGCCAGATCTCCATCCGCAACGGTATGCGCGGCCCGAGCGGCGTGGTCGTCAGCGACCAGGCGGGCGGCCTCGACGCGGTCGCCCAGGCGCGACGCCAGATCCGCAAGGGCACCCGGCTGGTGATGTCGGGCGCCGTCGACGCCTCCATCTGCCCCTGGGGCTGGGTCGCCCAGATGGCGAGCGACCGGCTGAGCACGAGCACCGACCCGGAACGGGCCTACCTGCCCTTCGACGCCGCGGCCGCCGGTCACGTGGCCGGAGAGGGTGGCGCCCTGCTGGTCCTGGAGGAGCTGGAGCAGGCCCGGGCCAGGGGCGCGAAGCAGATCTACGGTGAGATCGCCGGGTACGGCTCCACACTCGACCCCCGGCCGGGCAGCGGGCGTCCCGCGGGTCTGCGCAAGGCCGTCGAGCTGGCCCTGGCCGACGCCGGGGCCACGCCCGGCGACATCGACGTCGTGTTCGCCGACGCGGCCGCGATCCCCGAGCTGGACCGGATCGAGGCCAGGACGATCACCGAGGTGTTCGGGCCGCGGGCGGTGCCGGTGACGGCGCCCAAGACGATGACCGGGCGGCTCTACTCGGGGGCGGCGCCCCTGGATCTCGCCGCCGCGTTCCTCGCGATGCGGGACGGGGTGATCCCGCCGTCCATCGGCATCTCCCCGTCCCCCGAGCACGACCTCGACCTGGTCGTCGGCCAGGAACGGACCGCCACCCTGCGCTCCGCCCTGGTGATCGCCCGCGGCCACGGCGGCTTCAACTCCGCGGTCGTCGTGCGCGCCGCGGTCTAGGACCCCGGCCCGCCGTACAGGACCCCGGCCCGCCCGTACGGGCCCCCAGCCCGTCGGCGGGCGGCGAAGGTCACCCGGCTCGCGGAGGACCGGCGTGGCCCATCCCCACCCCAGCGACGAAAGGACACTCACCCATGCCCTCCAACGAGTTCACCCTCGACGACCTCAGGCGCATCCTGCGCGACGGGGCCGGCGCGGACGAAGCCGCCGACCTCGACGGGGACATCGCCGACACCGACTTCGAGTCGCTGGGCTACGAGTCCCTCGCGATGCTGGAGACCGGCGGGCGCATCGAGCGCGAGTTCGGCATCACCCTGGACGACGACACGCTGACCGACGCCCGCACCCCGCGCGAGCTGATGGAGGCCGTCAACGCCCTCCTGGTGCCGGCCGAGATCGGCTGAGCCCCCCTGGACCGCGCCGCCGGTTCCCGCCGGTCACCGTCGATGCCTCCGGCGGGAACCGGCGGCGCGCCTTTCTCCGCGCCACCTCTTCGCCCCCTTGCGCCTCCCATTTCCCCTTCCAGGAGACAGACATGACGCAGCAGAACCCGAAGGTCGCCCTCGTCACGGGCGCGACCAGCGGCATAGGCCTGGCGGTGACCAGACTGCTGGCCGAGCAGGGCCACCGGGTGTTCATCTGCGCCCGCACCGAGGACGGCGTGACCCGTACGGTCAAGGAACTCCTCGACGACGGGCTCGAGGTGGACGGCGTTGTCTGCGACGTCCGCTCGGCCGACGACGTGAAGCGCTTCGTGCGCCAGGCCGTCGAGCGCTTCGGCACGGTCGACGTACTCGTCAACAACGCGGGCCGCTCCGGCGGCGGAGTCACTGCCGACATCACCGACGAACTCTGGTTCGACGTCATCGACACCAACCTCAACAGTGTCTTCCTGATGACGCGCGAGGTGCTCACCACGGGCGGCATGCGCGACAAGGACCGCGGCCGGATCATCAACATCGCGTCCACCGCGGGCAAGCAGGGTGTGGTGCTCGGCGCCCCCTACTCGGCCTCCAAGCACGGCGTGGTCGGCCTCACCAAGGCGCTCGGCAACGAGCTGGCGCCCACCGGGATCACCGTCAACGCCGTCTGCCCCGGCTATGTCGAGACCCCGATGGCGCAGCGGGTGCGCCAGGGCTACGCGACGGCGTACGAGACCAGCGAGGACGCCATCCTCGAGAGGTTCCAGGCGAAGATCCCGCTCGGCCGCTACTCGACGCCGGACGAGGTCGCGGGCCTGGTCGGCTATCTGGCGTCCGACACCGCCGCCTCCATCACCTCCCAGGCGCTGAACGTCTGCGGCGGCCTGGGCAACTTCTGAGACTCGGAGGAGAGCACACCATGACGACCCGTCAGGTCGAGCACGCCATCACCGTCGAGGCCCCGGCCGCAGCCGTGTACCGGCTGATCGCCGAGGTGGAGAACTGGCCGCGGATCTTCCCGCCCACCCTCTACGTCGACCACGTCGAGCGCGGCGCGGGCGAGGAGCGCATCCGCATCTGGGCCACCGCCAACGGCGAGGCGAAGAACTGGACCTCGCGCCGCACCCTGGACCCCGAGAGCCTGCGGATCACGTTCCGCCAGGAGGTCTCCACCCCGCCGGTCGCCGCCATGGGCGGCACGTGGATCATCGAGCCGCTGTCCGCGACGTCGTCGCGGGTACGGCTGCTGCACGACTACCGGGCCGTCGACGACGACCCGGACGGCCTGAAGTGGATCGACGAGGCCGTCGACCGCAACTCCCGCTCGGAGCTGGCCGCGCTGAAGGCCAACGTCGAACTGGCCCACGCCTCCGAGGAGATCACGTTCTCCTTCGAGGACACCGTGCAGATCGCCGGCGCGGCCAAGGACGCGTACGACTTCGTCAACGAGGCCGGACTGTGGGCCGAGCGGCTGCCGCACGTGGCCTCCGTCCGCTTCTCGGAGGACACCCCGGGGCTCCAGGTGCTGGAGATGGACACGCGCGCCAAGGACGGCTCGACGCACACCACGAAGTCGTACCGGGTGGTCTTCCCGCACCACACCATCGCGTACAAGCAGGTCACCCTGCCGGCGCTGATGACCCTGCACACCGGCCGCTGGACGTTCGCGGAGAACGACGGCGGTGTCGCCGTGACCTCGCAGCACACCGTGGTCCTCAACACGGCGAACATCACCGCGGTGCTGGGCCCCGACGCGAGCGTCGCCGACGCCCGGGAGTACGTCCGCGGCGCGCTGAGCACGAACAGCCGCGCCACCCTGGGCCACGCCAAGGACCACGCCGAGAACAAGCGCTGACCATGGCCGCCCTGGACACCGATGTGGTCGTCGTCGGCGCGGGGCCGGTCGGCCTGCTGCTCGCCGGGGAACTGCGTACCGGCGGGGCGCGGGTGACCGTGCTGGAGCGACTGACCGCGCCCACCACGGAATCGCGGGCGTCGATCCTGCACGCCCGCACCATGGAACTGCTGCACGCGCGGAATCTGGTCGAGCGGCTCGGACCCCCGCCCGACGCCGGGCCCGGCCACTTCGGCGGGATCCCCCTCGACCTGACCGAGGCCGGTGACAGCCAGTACGCCGGTCACTGGAAGGCGCCGCAGACCCGGGTGGAGGCCGTTCTCGCGGAGTGGGCGATGGGGCTCGGGGCCGAGGTGCGGCGCGGCCACACGGTGACCGGGCTGGCCGAGGAGCCGGACCGGGTACACGTCGTCGCGGTGACGCCGACGGGGGAGAGGCTGCGGCTGAGCGCCGCGTACGTCGTCGGCTGCGACGGCGAGGAGAGCGCCGTGCGGCGGCTGGCCGGCTTCGCGTTCCCCGGGACCGGCCCCACCAAGGAACTGCTCCGCGCGGACCTGAGAGGTGTCGACCTGCGGGACCGGCGCTTCGAGCGGCACCCGGGCGGGGTGGCCAACGCCCGCCGGGGACCGGACGGTGTCACCCGCGTCATGGTGCACGAGTTCGGCCGGGTCCCCGGCGGATCGAGGACCCCCGCCTTCGAGGAGGTTCGCGCGGTGTGGGCCCGGGTCACCGGCGAGGACCTCGGCGGCGCCGAGCCGGTCTGGCTCAACGCGTTCCACAACACCCGTCGGCAGGCCGCGTGTTACCGCTCCGGCCGGGTGTTCCTCGCCGGCGACGCCGCCCATGTCCAGCTGCCGGTCGGCGGGCAGGCCCTCAACCTCGGCCTTCAGGACGCGGCGGACCTCGGCGGAAAACTCGCCGCGCGCCTCGCCGGGCGGGCCGGCGAAGAACTGCTCGACACCTACCACGCCGTCCGCCACCCGGTGGGCTCGCGCGTGCTCGGCAACATCGAGGCACAGGCCCAACTCCTCTTCGGAGGACCTGAGTTGGACGGGGTGCGGACGGTGTTCCGGGAACTGCTCGGGATCCCGGCCGCCCGCCGCCACCTCGCCGCGATGATCAGCGGGCTCGACGGCGGCGGCCCGGCCGTGACGGAGCCCGGCGGCCCGGCCGCGCAAGGCGCTCCCGGACCCAATCGTCAGCACACCACGCACAGGAGGAACACCATGGGCAAACTGACCGGAAAGACCGCGCTCGTCACCGGCTCCAGCCGCGGCATCGGCCGGGCCACGGCGATCCGGCTGGCCCGCGAGGGGGCTCTCGTCGCGGTGCACTGCGCGAGCAACGCCGAGGCCGCGGCCGAGACCGTCGCGGCGATCGAGAAGGAGGGCGGCCGGGCCTTCCCGGTACTGGCCGAGCTCGGAGTCCCCGGCGACGTCCACGAGTTGTTCCTGGCGCTGGAGCGGGAGCTGAAGGAACGCACAGGCGCCGTCACCCTCGACATCCTGGTGAACAACGCCGGCATCATGGGGGGCGTCGCCCCGGAGGACCTCACGCCCGAGGCCTTCGACCGCCTCTTCGCCGTCAACGCCAAGGCACCGTACTTCCTCGTGCAGCGCGCCCTCCAGAACCTCCCCGACGGCGGCCGGATCATCAACATCTCCTCGGGACTGACCCGGGTCGCCAACCCCCAGGAGGTGGCGTACGCGATGACCAAGGGCGCGATCGACCAGCTCACCCTGCACTTCGCCAAGCACCTCGGCCCCCGCGGCATCACCGTGAACAGCGTGGGTCCGGGCATCACCGACAACGGCACCCCGATCTTCGACGACAAGGACGCGGTGGCGGCCATGGCGAGCTACTCGGTGTTCGGCCGGGTCGGCGACACCCGGGACGTCGCCGACGTGGTGACCTTCCTCGCCGGTGACGACTCCCGCTGGATCACCGGCTCCTATCTGGACGCCAGCGGCGGCACACTGCTCGGCTGAGCGAGCGGACGGCCGAGCGCATGACCACGCTCTCCTCACGCCCCGCGCCCCGCACCGACGCCGGACGGCGGGCCCTGCTCTTCGTGCTCGCCGGCAACATGCTCATCGACGCGCTGGAGGTCTCCGTCGTCCTGGTCGCCCTGCCGGCCATGGGGCGGGACCTCGGTCTGTCGACGCTCGGCAGCCAGTGGGTGATGAGCGGCTTCGCCGCCGGGTTCGCGGCGCTGCTGCTGCTCGGTCCGCGGCTCGTCGCCCGGTGGGGCAGGCGGACCGTGTACCTCGCCGCGCTGCCGGTGTTCATCGCCGCCTCCGTGGCCGGCGGTCTCACCGACCAGGGCTCCGTACTGATCACCACCCGGGTGGTGAAGGGCATGTGCGCGGCACTGACCGCGCCGACCGGGCTCGCGATCATCAGCACCGCGTACCGCCCGGGAGCCGAGCAGCGCCGGGCGGTGTCGGTGTACTCGCTCTTCGGGGCGGCCGGTTTCACCGCGGGACTGCTCTGCTCGGGTGCGCTCACCGAACTGAGCTGGCGCTGGAACCCGGTCTTCCCGGCCCCGATCGCCCTGCTGTTGCTGGCTGCCGGGTTCCGGCTCATCCCGCGCGACGCCGCGCCGGTACCCGCCGCGCCCCTCGGGGCCACCCTGGCGCGGCACCTGCGCGACGGTCCGTTCAGGCGCTCGGCGGTGTGCGCGGCCACGCTCAACGGCACCTATCTGGGCCTGCTGATGCTGTTCGTCCACCGGCTGCACGACCAGTGGGGGTGGGGTTCCTGGCGCACGGCGCTCGCGCTCCTGCCGGCCTGTCTGCCCCTGGCGCTCGCGCTGCCCCTCGCAGGCCGGATGGTGGCGCGCTTCGGCACCGAACGGCTGATCAGGGCCGGAAGCTGTGCCGCGGCGCTCGGCTGCGTGACCGCCCTGGCGACCGCGAGGACCGGCACGTACGCCGCCGGGGTGCTGCCCGCGCTGCTCCTCGTCGAGGCCGGTTTCGTGCTGTCCTTCGCCGCCCTCAACCTCCAGGCCACGGCCGGGATTCCGGCCGAGCACCGGGCGACCGCGGTGCCGGTCTACCAGACGGCCGTACAGCTGGGCGCGGTGCTCGCGCTGCCTGCCACGGCCGCGGCCCTCGGCGTCGGCCGGGAAAGCGCGCTCGCGTTCCTCACCGCGGTGTCGGTGACGGGCGCGCTCGTCGCCTGCACCGCCCGCACCCGCGAGGCCGACACCGCGCGCTGAGGCGCCGCGGGCACACTCCGCACGCCCTGGACGCCCCACTCACCCTGCACGCCCTGCACGCCCTGCACGCCCTGCACGCCCTGGACGCCCTGGACGCCCTCACGCGCCCGTCCACGTCCACGTCTCCTCACACCCCCCCGTGCACCCGAACACGAACGGAGTCCAACGATGCGTGTCATGTTCACCGTCTTTCCGGCGACGGCACACCTGTATCCCATCGTGCCCCTGGCCTGGGCGCTTCAGAGCGCCGGCCACGAGGTCGTCGTGGCGAGCCATGCGGGCGTCGTGGACCCGGGGGTGATCGCGAACATCGCCGCGGCCGGGCTCACGGCCGTACCGCTCGGATCGCCGGAGGAGTTGCCGGAAGCCCTCAGCAAGAACACGGGGGACGCCAAGCCGGACCGCCCGACGCTCGCCTTCGACGCGTGCGAACCGGAGGAGTCGGAGGGCTGGCGCATGGCGCGCACGATCCTCGCCGGCATGCTCAGGATGCACTACCCCGAGCCCGAGGAGCCGGGCGGCCGCAGGCCCGTGCTGGACAACCTGGTCGACTTCGCCCGCGACTGGAAGCCCGATCTCGTGCTCTGGGACCCGCTGATGTTCCCCGCGCCCATCGCCGCGCGGCTCTGCGGGGCCGCACACGCCCGTCTGGTCTGGGGCATGGACAACATCGCGCTGATCCACGAACGCACGAAGCGGGAACTGGCCGACCCGGAATCGCCGTTGACCGAGCACCCCTGGCTGGGCTGGTACGGCCCCATCCTGGAGCGGTACGGGCTGGAGTTCAGCGACGAGATGCTGCTCGGCCAGTGGACCCTCGACCTGACCCAGTCCCGGATGCGGCAGCCGGTCGACCTGACGCACGTCCCGATGCGGCGGGTCCCCTACAACGGCGCGGCCCCCCTCCCGGCGTGGCTGCACGGCCGGCCCGAACGCCCGCGCGTGGTGCTGACCCTGGGGGTGAGCCGCCGCAAGATCTTCGGCAAGTACAGCGGGTTCCCCATGCGCGAGTTCTTCGAATCGGTGTCCACCCAGGACATCGAGGTCGTCGCCACCCTCAACAGCGAGCAGCTCGCCGCGGTCGGCACCCTGCCCGACAACGTCCGCACGGTCGAGTACGTGCCGCTCAACCAGGTCCTGCCGACCAGTTCCGCGGTCATCCACCACGGCGGGGGCGGGACCTTCTCCGCCGCGGTCGCCTACCAGGTGCCCCAGCTCGTGGTGCCGCTGCCGATGTGGGACGAGATGGTCACCGCCCGGTACGTGGAGGACATGGGCGCGGGTCTGGCCGCCGATCCCGACGCCCTGGACGTCCCGGGACTGCACAAGCAGCTCGTGCGGCTCCTGGAGGACCCGTCGTTCTCCCTCGGCGCGCGCCGTCTGTACGACGAGATGCTCGCCGCGCCGGCACCGAAGGACATTGTCCCCCTGCTGGAGCGCCTGACCGCCGAGCGCCGCTGACCGCCCGAAGAGGCCGGTGAGACCGGAGAGGACTGCCCGTCAGATGCGCGTACTGGTGATCGCCACCCCTGTACCGTCCCATTTCCTGCCGCTGGTGCCCCTGCTGTGGGCGTTGCGTTCGGCCGGCCACGAGGTGACGGTCCTCGGCCAGCCCGATGTGCTGGGCGCGGTCCGGGCCTGCGGACTCACCGGCGTCGGGGTCGGCGAACCGTTCGACGTCGACGCCATGCTGCTGAGGAACCTGCCCGGGGAGCAGCGGCCCCTCCAGGCCCGGCCCCGTCCTGCCCCCGAACTGCTCGGCGGATACGGCAGATTGTGGTGGGCCCACGCCGCCGCGCTGCTCGACCGCTACACCGCGCTGGCCGAGGAGTACGGACCCGGGCTGATCCTGGCCGACCCGCTGGAGTACTGCTCGCTGATCATCGGCGCCCGGCTGGGCGTGCCGGTGGTGCACCACCGGTGGACGGTGGACGCCATCTCCGGCCCCGCCCGGCGCTTCGTACGCGCCGACGCCCGGGAGCCGGCCGACCGGCTCGGCCCGGCCGGGCTGCCGGACCCGACCGTGCTGCTCGACCCGTGCCCGCCGTCGCTGCGGCTGCCGGACGGCGAGGCGGGCGTGCCGATCAGATACGTGCCCTACAGCGGGGGCGCCGTGACGCCGGCCTGGGTGCGGGCCGACCCCGGCCCGGGAGCCGGGCGAAGGCGGGTCGCCGTCTCGCTGGGCAACACACCGGCCCTGCACGGCGAGGGGTTCGTCCGCGGCCTGCTGCACGGCCTCGCCGCCCGCTCCGACGCCGAGATCCTCATCACGCTGCCCGAGCCCTACCGCTCGGCGGTCGGGCCGCTGCCGGGGAACGTGACGGCGATCGATCCGCTGCCCCTGCACCTGTTCCTCGGGACCTGCGACGCGATCGTCCACCACGGCGGCGCCGGCACGGCCATGACCGCCACGGCGTTCGGGCTGCCCCAGCTGGTGCTGCCCCAGCTGGCGGACCACTTCCCGCTGGCCGACCGGCTCGCCGCGACCGGTGCCGGGCTGTCCTTCGACACGGCGGCGCAGCAGGACGACCCGCGGACGATCGGCCGGGCCCTGGACGAGCTGCTGTCGGACCCGCACCACGCCCGGTCGGCCCGCCGCCTGGCCGCCGAGATGGCCGCGATGCCGTCCCCCGGTGCCGTGGCCACCGATCTGGAACGGCTCGCGGGAGCAAACACGGAACCGAGAGAGGCGAGCCTGCCGTGCACATCGAGGAACTGACCCTGCCCGGGACCTTCCTGATCACACCCGACCAGATCCCGGACGAGCGCGGGACGTTCTACGAGTCCCTGCGCAGCGACGCGCTGGAGAGTGCCACCGGCGTCGACTTCCGCCCCCAGCAGATCAACTACTCCGTGTCGAAGCGGCACACGCTGCGGGGCATCCACAGCGTGCTCATCCCTCCCGGCCAGGCCAAGGTCGTCACCTGCGTCCGCGGCGCCCTGCGCGACATCGTCGTGGACCTGCGGATCGGTTCCCCGACCTTCGGTGAGCACCACGTCAACGAACTGACCGCGGACTCGGGCAGGTCCGTCTACGTCCCCGAGGGCGTGGGCCACGGATTCCTCGCGCTCAGCGACGACGCCTGCATCTGCTACGTCGTCTCCACCACGTATGTGCCGGGCACCCAGATCGACGTCAATCCGCTCGATCCCGAGCTCGATCTGCCCTGGAACTGCCCCGACACCCCCCTCATCTCGGACAAGGACGCCAAGGCGCCGACCGTGGCCGAGGCCGTACGGGCAGGTCTCCTGCCCCGATTCAGCAAGGCAGGGACACCGTGAGAATGCTCTTCGTGGCGGCGGGCAGCCCGGCGACGGTCTTCGCCCTGGCCCCGCTGGCCACCGCCGCCCGCAACGCGGGCCACCAGGTGGTCATGGCCGCGAACGACGACATGGTGCCGGTCATCACCTCCTCGGGCCTGCCGGGCATCGCGACGACCGACCTGCCCATCCGGCACTTCATCACCCTGGACCGGGCCGGCAACCCCGAGGAGATTCCCTCCGATCCGATCGAGCAGGCCCGCTTCACCGGGCGCTGGTTCGCGCGGATGGCCGCCTCCAGCCTGCCCCGCATGCTGGAGTTCTGCCGTGCCTGGCGGCCCGACCTGATCGTCGGCGGCACGATGAGCTACGTCGCCCCCCTGCTCGCCCTGCACCTCGGCGTACCGCATGTGCGCCAGACCTGGGACGCCATCGAGGCAGACGGCATCCATCCCGGCGCGGACACCGAACTCAGCCCCGAACTGGCGGAGTTCGGTCTCGGCCGGCTGCCCGACCCCGATGTGTTCGTGGACATCTGCCCACCGAGTCTGCGGCCTGAGGGGGCCGCCCCGGCCCGCCGGATGCGCTACGTGCCGGCGAACGGCCAGCGGCGCCTCGAGCCGTGGATGTACCGCCGTGGCGAGCGCCGCCGCGTCCTCGTGACCTCCGGCAGCCGGGTCGCCAAGGAGAGCTACGACAAGAACTTCGAATTCCTGCGCGGCCTCGCCAAGGACGTCGCCGCCTGGGACGTCGAGCTGATCGTCGCCGCGCCCGACGAGGTCGCCGACGCCCTGCGCGACGAACTGCCGGACGTCCGGGCCGGCTGGGTGCCGCTCGACGTGGTGGCGCCCACCTGCGATCTGCTCGTGCACCACGGGGGCGGCGTCAGCACCCTGACCGGACTGAACGCCGGCGTGCCCCAACTGCTCATTCCCAAAGGCGCCGTGCTGGAGAAGCCCGCCCTTCGCGTCGCCGACCTCGGGGCCGCGCTCACGCTGCTGCCCGGCGAGGACTCGGCCGACGCGATCGCGGACTGCTGCCAGGAACTGCTGTCCGACGACGAATACCGCGATCGGGCCCGCGGACTCTCCCGGGAGATCGCCGCCATGCCCTCGCCCGCGAGCGTGCTCGACGCGCTCGAACAGGCATGAATACACGAACCGAGAGGACCTCTCGATGAAGGCTCTGGTGCTCGCCGGCGGATCTGGAACCCGCCTGCGGCCTTTCAGCTATTCGATGCCCAAACAACTCATCCCCATCGCCAACACGCCCGTGCTGGTGCATGTGCTCAACGCCGTACGGGAGTTGGGGGTGACCGAGGTCGGCGTCATCGTCGGCAACCGCGGCCCCGAGATCGAGGCCGTGCTCGGCGACGGCGCCCGGTTCGGCCTGCGGATCGTCTACATCCCTCAGGACGCACCGCGCGGCCTGGCCCACACCGTGTCCATCGCCCGCGGGTTCCTCGGCGACGACGACTTCGTGATGTACCTCGGCGACAACATGCTGCCCGACGGCGTGGTCGAGATCGGCGAGGACTTCAACCGGCAGCGCCCGGCCGCCCAGGTCGTCGTGCACAAGGTCTCCGACCCGCGCTCCTTCGGCGTCGCCGAACTCGGCCCCGACGGGGAGGTGCTGCGCCTGGTGGAGAAACCGCAGCATCCGCGCAGCGACATGGCCCTGATCGGCGTGTACTTCTTCACCGCCGCCATCCACGAGGCCGTGGCCGCGATCGAACCCAGCGCCCGTGGCGAACTGGAGATCACCGACGCCATCCAGTGGCTGGTCACCTCCGGCGCGGACGTGCGCGCCAGGATCTACGACGGCTACTGGAAGGACACCGGGAAGGTCGAGGACGTCCTGGAGTGCAACAGCCACCTCCTCGACGGTCTGACCCCGCGTGTCGACGGACAGGTCGATGCCGAGAGCGTGCTGGTCGGGCGGGTCGTGGTCGAGGCGGGGGCGAGCGTCGTGCGGTCCCGGATCGAGGGACCGGCGATCATCGGCGCCGGCACGGTCCTGCGGGACAGCCATGTGGGCCCGCACACCTCCATCGGGCGGGACTGCACGGTGACGGACAGCCGGCTGGAGGGCTCCATCGCCCTCGACGAGGCGTCGGTCACCGGCGTGCACGGCCTGCGCGACTCGCTGATCGGGCGCGCCGCGTCCGTCGGCACCACCGGCCCGGGCACGGGCCATCACTGCCTGGTCGTCGGAGACCACACCCGAGTGGAGGTCGCGGCATGAGGATCCTCGTCACCGGGGCGGCCGGTTTCATCGGCTCGCACTTCGTGCGCGGCCTGCTGGCCGACAAGTACAGCGGCTGGGAGGGCGCCCAGATCACCGCCCTTGACAAGCTGACCTACGCGGGGAACCGGGAGAACCTGCCCGCCTCGCACGAGCGGCTGGTGTTCGTCCGCGGCGACGTGTGCGACCGCTCCCTGCTGCGCGAACTGCTGCCCGGCCACGACGCCGTGGTCCACTTCGCGGCCGAGTCGCACGTCGACCGCTCCCTGGAGGGCGCCGGCGAGTTCTTCCGTACGAACGTCCTCGGGACCCAGACCCTCCTGGACGCCGTGCTGGAGAGCGGGGTCGAGCGGGTCGTGCACGTCTCCACGGACGAGGTGTACGGCTCGATCGACGAGGGCTCCTGGACGGAGGAGTGGCCGCTCGCGCCCAACTCCCCCTATGCCGCCTCGAAGGCGGGCTCGGACCTGGTCGCGCGGGCCTACTGGCGCACCCATGGCCTGGACGTCTCGATCACCCGCTGCTCCAACAACTACGGGCCCTACCAGCACCCCGAGAAGGTCATCCCGCTGTTCGTGACCAACCTCCTGGAGGGCAGCCAGGTCCCGCTGTACGGCGACGGCCGCAACGTCCGCGAGTGGCTGCACGTGGACGACCACTGCCGTGGCATCCACCTCGTGCTCAACGGCGGGCGGGCGGGCGAGATCTACAACATCGGCGGCGGCAACGAGTACAGCAACCTCGCCCTGACCGAGCGGCTGCTGGAGCTGACCGGCGCGGGCGAGGAGATGATCCGCCGCGTCGCGGACCGCAAGGCGCACGACCTGCGCTACTCGATCGACGAGTCGAAGATCCGCGAGGAGCTCGGCTACGCGCCGCTGACCGGCTTCGAGACCGGCCTCGCCGACACGGTCGCCTGGTACCGGGACAACCCCGACTGGTGGAAGGCCGTCAAGCACGGAACGAGCCGTGGCCTCTGAGCGCCCGCCGGTGACGGGGCTCTCGGTCGTGGTCCTCGGCGGCACCGGTTTCCTGGGCCGCCGCATCGGCGCGGCGTGCGCCGCCGACGGTGCCCGGGTGCACCTGGTCTCCCGCCGCGGCCCGGCCGCGACCGGGCCGCCCGCCGGGCCCGGTGTGTCGGCCCTCGGCCTTGACCTCGTGACGGCGTCGCCGCGGGAGATCGCCGAGGTCCTCGCGGCGGCCGGCGCCGACATCGTGGTCAACGCGGCCGGCCGGGCCTGGCAGGCCGACGAGGCGCAGATGGCCGCGGGCAACGCCGAGTTGGTGGAGCGGGTCCTCGCGGCGCTCGCGTCGCTGCCCGGCCCACCGGTACGGCTGGTCCAGCTCGGCACCGTCCACGAGTACGGGGCGGGAGCCCCGGACGCCGCCACCGGCGAGGAGCACGAGCCCGCGCCGGTCACCCCGTACGGACGCACCAAGCTCCAGGGCACGCGGGCCGTCCTGCGCGCCCGGAGTGAGCAGGGGGTGGACGGTGTGGTGCTCCGGCTCGCCAACGTGATCGGCGCCGGTGTTCCCGAGGGCAGTCTCTTCGGCCGGGTCGCGGCGCACCTCGGCGCGGCCGCCCGTGCCGACGCGCGCGGCGAGAAGGCCGCCGAACTGCGCCTTCCGGCGCTGCGCGCGGCCCGTGACCTGGTGGACGCCGACGACGTCACCGCGGCGGTGCTGGCCGCGGCCACCGCGCCGACGGCGGACGTGGCCGGTCAGGTGATCAACGTGGGCCGTGGCACGGCGGTCCCGATGCGCGGGCTGGTCGACCGGATGGTCGCGCTCAGCGGGCTGGAACTCCCGGTGGTCGAGGCGGCCGAGGGCCCTGGCTCGCGCACCGACGTCGCGTGGCAGTGCCTGGACGTCTCCCGCGCGCGGCGCCTGCTCGGCTGGCGCCCGCGCCGCAGCCTCGACGACTCCCTGCGTGAACTGCTCGCCTCCGTACTGCCGCCGGAGCATCCCCGGCCCGGCACCTCACTCGGGATCACGGCCGACGCACCGGCCGAAGAAGGGAAACGACCATGAGCGACCGCAAGGACCTGCTACTCGAAGGGGTCCGCGAATACCACCGAGAGGCGTCCCCGTCCCGGGAGTTCGTCCCCGGTACGACCGAGATCTGGCCGTCCGGCGCCGTCCTGGACGAGAACGACCGGGCGGCCCTGGTGGAGGCGGCGCTGGAGATGCGCATCGCCGCCGGAACCAGCTCCCGCAAGTTCGAGTCGGCCTTCGCCCGACGCCTCAAGCGCCGCAAGGCCCACCTCACGAACTCCGGTTCCTCGGCCAACCTGCTGGCCGTGTCGGCCCTGACCTCCCACACGCTGGAGGACCGGCGGCTCAAGCCGGGCGACGAGGTCATCACGGTCGCGGCGGGCTTCCCGACCACGGTCAACCCGATCCTCCAGAACGGCCTCGTCCCGGTGTTCGTGGACGTGGACCTCACCACCTGCAACGCGACCGCCGACCGGGTGGCGGCGGCGATCGGCCCCAAGACGCGGGCCATCATCATCGCCCACGCGCTCGGCAACCCCTTCCCGGTCACCGAGATCGCCCAACTCGCCGAACAGCACGACCTGTTCCTCATCGAGGACAACTGCGACGCGGTCGGCTCGCTGTACGACGGGAAGCTCACCGGCACCTTCGGCGACATGACGACCGTCAGCTTCTATCCGGCGCACCACCTCACCATGGGCGAGGGCGGCTGCGTCCTCACCGGCAACCTCGCGCTGGCCCGCATCGTCGAGTCGCTGCGGGACTGGGGCCGGGACTGCTGGTGCGAGCCGGGCGAGAACGACCGGTGCCTGAAGCGGTTCAAGTACCAGATGGGCACGCTGCCGGCCGGGTACGACCACAAGTACATCTTCTCGCACGTCGGTTACAACCTGAAGGCCACCGACATCCAGGCCGCGCTCGGGCTCACCCAGCTGGCCAAGCTGGACTCCTTCATCGAGGCGAGGCAGCGCAACTGGCGGCGGCTGCGGGAGGGCCTGGACGGGGTTCCCGGACTGCTGCTGCCCGAGCCCACCCCGCGCTCCGAGCCCAGCTGGTTCGGCTTCGTGATCACCGTCGACCCCGAGGCGCCGTTCAGCCGCGCGGAGCTGGTGGACTTCCTGGAGGACCGCAAGATCGGCACCCGCCGGCTGTTCGCGGGCAACCTGACCCGTCACCCGGCCTACATCGATCAGCCGCACCGGATCGTGGGCGAGCTGACGAACAGCGACCTGATCACCGAGCACACCTTCTGGATCGGGGTCTACCCGGCGCTCACCGACGAGATGCTGGACTACGTCACCGCCTCGATCAAGGAGTTCGTGGCCGCGCACGGCTGAGCCGGACGGCCCTCCCACCCCAAGAGATCGGGACGACGACGTATGGACATTGTGGGAAACGGCTTCCTGGCGGGGAACCTGCGTCCGCTGGCCGGCCGCCATCCGGACACCGTCGCCCTCGCGGCGGGGGTGTCCTGGGCCAGCGGTACCTCGGACGCCGACTTCGCCCGCGAGGCCGCACTCGTGCGCGAGATCGGTGAGCGGTGCGCGGCCGACGGACGGCGGGTGCTCTTCTTCTCCACCGCGGCGACCGGGATGTACGGACTCGCCGAGGGCCCCGGCAGGGAGGACGTCCCGGTGACGCCCTGCACCCCCTACGGCGTGCACAAACTCGCCCTGGAGGAACTGCTGCGCGGCACCGGCGCCGACCATCTCATCCTCCGGCTGGGGCATCTGGTGGGCCCCGACCAGCCCGAGCACCAGCTGCTGCCCACACTGGTGCGGCAGTTGCGGGAAGGAGTGGTCCGCGTGCACCGCGGCGCGGCCCGCGACCTGATCGACGTCGGCGACGTCGTCACCGTGGTCGACCAGCTGCTCGCCGCCGACCTGCGGGCCGAGACGGTCAACGTGGCATCGGGGTTCGCGGTTCCGGTGGAGCAGGTCGTCGACCTGCTCGCGAAGGCCCTCGGACTTCAGGCGCGCCGGGAGTACCTCGACACGGGCGGCCGCCAGCACGTGATCTCCACCGAGAAGCTGCGTGCCCTGGTTCCGCAGGTCGCCCGGATGGGCTTCGGCCCCGACTACCACCGGCGGATCCTCGGCGACTTCACGGCGTCCGTGTACGTCTGACACGCGCAGGACGTCGTGGAGGAAGGCCTGTCCACCAGGGCCGATGCCGAGCGAGCCGCACATCACACGACCAGGCATATCGGACACATTGAACACGGAGAGTCCCCTGATGCTGCCTCTCATCCCGCAACCGCGCGAAGACGCGAAGCTGCTGGCGGACCGGCTCGCGCTGTCGGCCGCCACCACCGGGGGTGCGCACCTGACGACCGCCGGCTTCGCCGACTGGCTCGCCGAGCGGGGCCGCGCCAACGCCTTCCGCGTGGATCGCATCCCCTTCGCCCGCCTGGACGGCTGGTCGTTCCACGACACCACCGGCAACCTCGTACACCGCAGCGGCCGGTTCTTCACGGTCGAGGGCCTGCACGTCACCGAGCGGGGCGGTCCGTACGGCGACGGCCCCTACGCCGAGTGGCACCAGCCCATCATCAAGCAGCCCGAGGTCGGCATCCTGGGGATCCTGGGCAAGGAGTTCGACGGGGTCCTGCACTTCCTGATGCAGGCGAAGATGGAGCCCGGCAACCCGAACCTGCTCCAGCTGTCCCCGACCGTCCAGGCCACCCGCAGCAACTACACCAAGGTCCATCAGGGCGCTGACGTGAAGTATCTCGGGCACTTCGTCGGCCCGGGCCGCGGCCGGGTCGTCGCGGACGTCCTCCAGTCCGAGCACGGCTCGTGGTTCTTCCACAAGTCCAACCGCAACATGATCGTGCTGACGGACGACGACGTACCGCTCCTCGACGACTTCTGCTGGCTCACCCTCGGGCAGATAGCGGAGCTGCTGCACCAGGACAACGTCATCAACATGGACTCCCGTACCGTCCTGTCCTGCCTGCCCGTCGCCGAGACGGCGGCCGACGCGCTGCTGTCCGACGTCCAGCTGCTGTCCTGGATCACCGGCGAGCGCTCCCGGCACGACGTGCACGCCGAACGCGTACCGCTGGCCGGACTGCCCGGCTGGCGGCGCGACGAGATGACCGTCGAGCACGAGGAGGGCCGCTACTTCAAGGTGGTGGCGGTCGACGTCCAGGCCGGCAACCGAGAAGTCACCGGCTGGACCCAGCCGTTGTTCGAGCCGGTGGGTCTCGGCGTCACCGCCTTCCTCACCCGCACGTTCGAGGGCATCCCCCATGTCCTGGTGCACGCCAGGGTCGAGGGCGGGTTCCTCGACACCGTCGAGCTGGGCCCCACGGTGCAGTACACCCCGGGCAACTACGCCCATCTGCCCGACGGCGAACGCCCGCCGTTCCTCGACACCGTGCTCGACGCGCCGGCGGACCGCATCCGCTACGAGGCCGTGCACTCCGAGGAGGGCGGCCGGTTCCTCAACGCCGAGAGCCGCTATCTGGTCGTCGACGCCGACGAGTCGGACGTGCCGTCCGACCCCCCGCCCGGCTACGCCTGGGTCACCCGGGACCAGCTCACCTGGCTGGTGCGCCACGGCCACTACCTCGACGTCCAGGCCCGTACGCTCCTGGCCTGCCTCAACGCCGCAGCGGCGCAGGCGCGATGAACGGGCCGGTGCGCATCGGGGTCCTCGGCTGCGCGGACATCGCGGTACGGCGGATGCTGCCCGCGTTCACCGCCGCGCCCGGTCTGGAGCTCGCCGCGGTCGCGAGCCGCGACCCGGCCAAGGCCGAACGGGTCGGCCGCCGCTTCGGCTGCCGTCCTGTCCAGGGGTACGCCGAACTGATCGGGGCCGACGACGTCCAGGCCGTGTACGTGCCGCTGCCGGCCGCGCTGCACGCCCACTGGGTGGAGGCTGCGCTCGACGCGGGCAAGCACGTGCTGGCCGAGAAACCCCTGACCACGGATCCGGAGAGCACCGAGCGGCTCCTGGACCTGGCCGCGAAGCGGGGTGTGGCCCTGATGGAGAACGTCATGTTCGTCCACCATCCCCGGCACGAGGCGGTGCGGCGCCTGGTCGCAGAGGGACGGATCGGCGAACTCCGCTCCTTCCGCGCGGAGTTCGCCATCCCCCCGCTCGCCGACGACGACATCCGGTACTCCGCCGAACTCGGCGGGGGCGCGCTCGCGGACGTCGGCCTGTACCCGCTGCGGGCGGCACTGCACTTCCTCGGGCACGGTCTCGACGTGGTCGGCGCGCGTCTCACCCGGGGCGCAGGACGGCAGGTCGAGACCGCGGGGGCCGCGCTGCTGGCCACCCCTGGCGGGGTCACCGCACAGCTCACCTTCGGCATGGAGCACGCCTACGCCTCCCGGTACGAACTCTGGGGCAGCGAAGGCCGGATCACCGTCGACCGGGCCTTCACCCCGCCGGCCGACCTCGTGCCGGTGATCGGTCTGCACCGGGGCGGCCGGGCCGAGGAGATCCGGCTGGAGCCCGCCGACCAGGTCGCGGCCACGGTCGCCGCGTTCGCCGACGCGGTCCGCGAGGGGAGTGCCCCGCGCGCGGACACCCTGCGGCAGGCCGTTCTGCTCGACGACGTACGCCGCAGTTCCGCGTGAAGCCCGCCTCACCATCCGAACTACCACTGGCTAAAGGTGACTTGGCCGTCTGGCTGCTGACGCCGCCCGAGGCGGCGCCGCTCGCGTTCGACGAACTCGACGCGACCGAGCGGCGCCGCGCGGACGCGTTCCGGCTGCCCCGCGACCGCACGCTGTACGTCGCCGCGCACATCGCGCTCCGCCGGCTGCTGGCCGGATATCTGGGCACCTCGGCAAGGGAGTTGGAGTTCGCCCGTGCGGCCTGCCCCCGGTGCTGCGGGCCGCACGGCCGCCCGGTGATGCGGGACGCCGGGCCCGGCACCCCGCACTTCTCGCTGTCGCACAGCCGGGGCGCGGTCCTCGTCGGCGTGGCCCGCGCCCCGGTGGGCGTCGACGTCGAGCGGTTGCCGCGCCCGGAACGCGTCGACGTCTGCCGCTCGGCTCTCCACCCCTTCGAACAGCGGGAGTTGGACGCACTGCCGGCCCCGGACCAGCCGGCTTGCTTCGCCCGGCTCTGGGCCCGCAAGGAAGCCTTTCTGAAGGGGACCGGCATGGGAGTCGGCGGCTGGACATCCGAGGTGTACCTAGGCGAGGGAGGCCCGGGCACCCCGCCGCGACCGGACGGCTGGAGCGTCCTCGACGTGCCGTGCGGTCCGGGCCACGCGGCGGCAGCGGCGATGAGGGGACCGGCCCCCCGCACCCTGACGCACCGGCTCCCACCCGAGGCGGTGCTCGTCGGCGGACGCATCCCCGACCCGGGCCGGGTGCGGCCCGCAGGAGTCCGTCATGTCCTTGACGCGGATCACGCACGCGGCGACCCCGACGCGCGTGACGCTCTCGATGCACGTGAGGAGGAACTCTCTTGACCGAAGTGGACGAAAGGCCTCTGACGGCGATCGAGCCCACGGACGCGCGTGGCCGGGTGGCCGAGTTGCACGAGATCCGTGCCCGGGCGCTGGCCGGACCGAGCGGGAAGGCGACCGAGGCGCAGCATGCCAAGGGCAAGCTGACGGCGCGGGAGCGGATCGAGCTGCTGCTGGACGCGGGCTCGTTCCGGGAGGTCGAGC
>NZ_JBEXGX010000014.1:0-246030 GCF_040607495.1 Streptomyces sp. NPDC005281
GGCACCCCGACGCCGTGCCGCTGGCCCTGGAGGTCACCGACCCCGCGTCGGTCGCGGCCGCCGCCGCACGGGCCCAGGGCCCGGCCCCGGGGCCGGGCCGTGCGGCTCCCGGTGGTGGATCAGTCCACCGTCGGCGTCTGTGCCTTCAGCAGGGCCTGGAGGCGCGTCGTACGGGGCTTCTGGGAGACCTCCACCACCGCGTGCGGCAGCGCCTGCTCCACCCCCTGCACGACGGAGAGATGACGCTCGGCCCGCCCGAAGGCCGTGTAGATCCAGGGCCTGGTCAGGGCCGCCGCCGCGTCGCCCGGGAGCACCACGACCGCGGCGGGCCAGCGCAGCCCCACCGCCTGGTGCGCCGTGAGCGCCCAGCCGTGCCGCACGGTCTGCTCCACCCGCTCCTTCGGTACGACCACGGGGGCGCCCGAGCAGTCCAGGTGCAGACCCTCGGCGTCGGCCCTCACCACACGTCCCGGCAGCGCCCGGCCCGTGGCGGGGGAGTGGACGATCCTGTCGCCGGGGTCGAAGCCGCCGAAGCGGCCCGGACCGGGGTTCAGCCGCTCCTTGAGCGCGGCGTTCAACGCGCGGGTGCCGGCCGCGCCGCCGTGCCCCGGGGTGATGACCTGTGTCTGCTCGGCCGGGATGCCGATCGCGCGCGGCACCGAGTCGGCGACGAGCTGAACCGTGCGGTGGACCGCCTCGCCCGCGTCGCGCACCGGGACGATCACGACCTCCTTGCCCGGCGCCTCGACCTGGTTGAGCTCTCCGATGCCGATTCCGGAGACCAGCTCGCCGATGGGCCCCGGGTCAGGGGTCCGCGAGGCCGCCTGAGGGCAGACGCGGGCGGCGAGCAGGTCCGCGAAGACCCGGCCGGGGCCGGCCGACCACAGCACCCCCGGATCACCGCTCAGCACCAGGCGCGCCCCGTCCGGCAGCGACTCCACGAGCATCGCGGCCGTCTCGACGTCGAGCTGCGGCGCGTCGAGGACGACCAGGACGTCCAGGTCCAGGGCGCCGTCCGCGTCCCGGCCCGGCCCCTCGGCGCCGGAGAGAAGTCCGGCGACCGTGGCGGCCCCGGTCGCCGCGCCGACGGTGGCGCGGTCCGCGGAGTCCTCGGCCCGATCGTGCCGGACCGTCCGGGCCGCGAAGTCGTCGCGCCCGCCGGAGGTGTGCGCGGCGGCCCAGCCGCGCAGCCCGAGCTCGCGTGCCGCGTGCAGCAGCGCCGCCGCCTCCGACCGCGAGGCCTCGCCGCCGGTGTGGAGGATCAGGCCGTTCGTGCCGGCCGCGCGGACCAGCTCTCCCGCGGCGCGGGGGGCCGAGGCCGCGGCCCGCTCCCAGTCGGCGGCCGAACCGTCCTCCTTCGGCACCGAGTTCATCAGCCGGGCGAGTCCGTCGGCGAGGCTCTCCTCGGCCAGCGCGTACCGCTCCAGGCCGATCAGGACGCGCACCGGGCGCTCCTCGGGCTCCTCCGTCTCGTCCTGGGCGGCGGAGGCCGGGGGAGCGCTGTCCAGCGCGTCCTGGAAGACCAGGGCCTCGCCCTCCGCGAGAGCGTTCTGCACGGCCGTGTCCGGGTCCGGCACCGAGCGCTGGGAGAGCGCCGCGGTCAGGGCCGGGGCGTCCAGCGCGGTGTGCCCGGCGACGGCCGCCTGCTCCAGCAGCCACACGGTCAGCGCCGTGCCACGGCGTTCGTCGTCCGGGCCGCACTCCGCGCCGAGCAGCGCCCGGGCGAACCCGTCGGCCTGCTCGGGCCGCACTCCGGGCGCCCGCAGCAACTGCCAGGGATCCTCACGCAGTCGATCCTCGGCGCCCTCGCCCAGAACCGCGACGACCGATGCCGCGAGTGCTTCGGGGGCACCGGCCCCGGCCAGCACGGCACGGACGGCGGCGACGGCTTCCGGGGCCGCGCCCGGTGCCGGTGCGGCCGGTGCCGGGACCGGCTGCGGTCGTCGTACGGGCTCCGGCGCGGCTCTGCGCGGGGCGGGGTCCGGCTCCTGGAACGCGGTGGCCACGGGCTTCTCGCCGCTCTCCACGGCCCGTACGGCCGCGAGCAGGTCCGCCGCCGTGCCGCTGAGCTTGCCCCCGGCCGCGATCGGCGCCCGCTTCTCCGCCTTCCGCCGCTCGATCCGCTCCCGCTCCACCCGCTGGGCCGCCAGTTCGGCGGCGGCCTCGGACACCTGCGCGCCGCCTTCGCCGCCTTCGGCGTCCTTGCCGTCGCCCGCGTCCGTGCCCTCGCCCCCGGAAGCGTCCTCCTCCCCGGAGGCGTCACTCTCCTCGGCGAGATCCCCGTCCCCGGAGCGCGCGTCCGCCCGGTCCACGTGCTCGCCCGTCGGCTCAGGGGCACCGGCTGCCGTGTCCGCGCCCGGCGTCCCCGGCTCCGCGTCCTGAGTGGTCTCGGGCTCCGTGCTCACAGCGTGCTCCAGTCGTGATCGGGATAGTGGTGCACCGGGGCCGACACGTCGTCGAGCGCCCGGCAGATCTCGTCAGGAAGACTAAGCGTCTCCACTGACAACGCGGCCGCGAGCTGCCGTGCGTTGCGCGCGCCGACGATCGGGGCGACGACCCCGGGCCGGTCGCGCACCCAGGCGAGCGCAACCTGGAGGGCGCTCACGGCGAGGCCGTCCGCCGCGGTCGTCACCGCCTCCACGACACCGCTCGCCGTTTCGTCGAGATACGGGGCGACGAAGGGCGCGAGGTGTTCCGAACCGCCCCGGGAGTCGGCCGGTGTGCCGCCCCGGTACTTTCCGGTGAGCACACCGCGCCCCAGCGGCGAGGAGGGCAGCAGGCCGACGCCCAGGTCCAGGGCGGCGGGCAGCACCTCCCGCTCGATGCCGCGCTGCAACAGGGAGTACTCCATCTGGGTACTGGCCAGCCGGGTGCGTATACCGGGCGCGGCGAGCTGCCAGGTGGCGGCCTTGGCGAGCTGCCAGCCGCAGAAGTTGGACACGCCCGCGTAGCGCGCGCGGCCGCTGCTGACGGCCAGGTCGAGGGCCTGGAGCGTCTCGTCGAGGGGTGTGTCGGGGTCGTAGGCGTGCACGTGCCACACGTCCACGTGGTCGGTGCCCAGGCGGGCGAGCGAGGCGTCCAGGGCCGACAGCAGATGACTGCGCGAGCCGTCGAAGCGGCGGTCCGGCTCGCGCACGCTCCCCGCCTTCGTCGAGATGACCAGGTCCCGGCGCGGAATGAGCCCTTCCATCAGCTGTCCGAGGAGGTACTCGGCTTCCCCGTCGCCGTACACGTCCGCCGTGTCGACGAGGTTCCCGCCCGCTTCCCAGAACGTCTTCAAGAGGTCCGCGGCGTCATGCTCGTCGGTGTCCCGTCCCCAGGTGAGGGTGCCGAGCCCGATCCGGGAAACACGCAGGCCGGTACGGCCGAGATGCCTCTGCTCCATGGACGCCGAGATTACTGTCCGGCACCGGCGGTGTGGGGCCCTGTGGACAACGGAAATCCCGGCGGCGGACCGCACGGCGGCGCACCGCGTCCGGACCCGGAAGGAGAACGTGCCGCTCCCCGCCCGGGGGCCCGCACGCTAGGGTCTCGGGCACAAAGGACGTTACTGATCGGTAAGGGGATCGGCCATGCAGCTCGGAATCAATCTCGGCTACTGGGGCGCCGGAATGGACGCGGACAATCTCGCCGTGGCCCAGGAGGCCGACCGGCTCGGATACTCCGTCTGCTGGGCCGCCGAGGCCTACGGCTCCGACGCGGCCACCGTGCTCAGCTGGGTCGCCGCCCAGACCGAGCGCATCGACGTCGGTTCGGCCATCTTCCAGATCCCGGCCCGCCAGCCCGCGATGACCGCGATGACCGCCGCGACGCTCGACTCGCTGTCGGGCGGCCGCTTCCGCCTCGGCCTCGGCGTCTCCGGCCCTCAGGTCTCCGAGGGCTGGTACGGGGTCAAGTTCGACAAGCCGCTGGCCCGCACCCGCGAGTACGTGGAGATCGTGCGCAAGGCCATGACGCGGGAGCGGCTGTCGTACGAGGGCGAGCACTGGACCCTGCCGCTGCCGGGCGGACCGGGCAAGCCGCTCAAGCTGACCGTGCACCCGGAGCGCGAGCACATCCCGCTGTACATCGCCGCGATCGGCCCGAAGAACCTGGAGCAGACCGGCGAGATCGCCGACGGCGCGCTGCTCATCTTCCCCTCGGCCGAACACCTCGAGGACACGGCGATCCGGCACCTGCGCGCGGGCCGTGCGAAGGCCGGCAAGACGATGGAAGGGTTCGACGTCTGCCCGACCCTCCCGCTCGCCGTCGGCGCCGACAAGGACGTCCCCGCGCTCGCCGACATGTTCCGTCCGTACACCGCGCTGTACGTCGGCGGCATGGGAAGCCGCAAGCAGAACTTCTACAACCAGCTCGCCCAGCGCATGGGCTACGAGAAGGAGGCGGCCGAGATCCAGGACAAGTACCTGTCCGGCGACAAGGAGGGCGCCGCCGCCGCGATCCCGCACGCCCTGATCGACCAGACGACGCTCCTCGGCTCCGTGGACCGCATCGCCGACCGCATGAAGGCCTACGCCGCCGCCGGGGTCGACACGCTCACGCTGGCCCCCGCGGGCTTCACGCTCGAGGACCGCCTCGCCTCGCTGCGGGCCGGCACCGACGCCCTGGAGCGGGCCGGACTCGCGTAACCGCGGCGGAATCGCCGCCGGGGGACTCGCACGACCCCGGCGGAACCGCCGCCGGGAGGTTTCTGCGGCCGTGGTGGGGGCTCGGGGGTCTTCCCCGCCACGGCCGTCACGAGGAACAACGCACGGGCGGCCCCTTGGTTACGCGCCCGGACCCGCTTCTCCGTCCATCGTTCGGCGGATTTGTCGGATACATCGGTTGCCAGGTCACGAACAACCCATTTGACTCGTTTTCTGCACAACTCTGCAGAGAGGGTGTCAATGATGCTGTCCGCCAAGAGCCTGTTCCAGGAAATCCTCGACAACGACGAGTCCTACCGCCTCTTCTGCTCCATCGCCGCAGGCGGCGAGTCACAGGGCGGCTGGGAGAACGCCCGGATCGCCGCACTGGCCCCGGCGGGCGAAAGCGCACTCGCCCCCAAGATCGCCCGGCACGGCGCCGACGAGGACAAGCACGGCCGGATCTTCAACGCCCTCATGAAGAAGCGCGGCCTCGAACCCGTCGAGGTGCCGCCCGACACCGACTACACGATGCTCCTGGAGCGCCGCGGCATCGGCCTGGCGCACGACAGGCTCAAGAGCGATCAGCCCCTCACCGTGCGGGACATCGTCACGTATCTCGCCCACAGCCGGGTCACCGAACAGCGTGCCTCCGAGCAGATGGACCTGCTGCGCCGGCACTTCGCCGACCATCCCGACATCGGCCGCGCGGTCAGGATGATCGCGGCCGACGAGGACAACCACCTCGCCTACTGCCACGAGGAACTGCTGCGCTTCGCCCACGCCGGCCACGGCCGCGCCATCCAGCGAGTCCTGCGCGAGTGCGCGCTCGCCGAGATCCGGATCTACCGGGACGTCAGCCTCGCCGTGATGGCCCGCATGGGCCGCGTCCTCGGCTGGTCGAGGGCCAAGGCGGCCGTCCTCGCCGCGGGCATCCACGCCGTGTACGTCTACGAGCGGGCCGCGGGCTGGCGCCGGATGGTCACCCTGAAGATGCCCGAGCGGCGCGGCGCCCTGAACGGCCCCGCGACGACGGCACCGGAATTCGCATGAAACGACGCTCCTACAGCCAGCCCCGCCGCTTGAAGAGCCGGAACAGCAGGATCTCCAGGACGACCATCAACCCGATCACCGCCGGATATCCCCACACCCAGTGCAGCTCCGGTATGTGGTCGAAGTTCATGCCGTAGATCCCCGCGATCATCGTGGGGACCGCGGCCATGGCCGCCCACGCGGAGATCTTCCGCATGTCGTCGTTCTGCCGCACGCTCATCTGCGCCAGATGCGCCGACAGGATGTCGGACACCAGCCGGTCCAGCGCCTCCACGGACTCGTTGACCCGCATCAGGTGGTCGTTGACGTCGCGGAAGAACGGCAGCGCCTTGTCGTCCACGAACGGCACGGCCGCCACCTTCAGGCCCGAGCCCGAGAGCCGGCCCAGCGGCATCGCCAGCGGCACCGTCGCCCTGCGGAACTCCTGGACCTGCCGCTTGAACGCGTAGATCCGCGAAGCGGTGTTCCGCGACCCGCCGAGCTGCGGCGAGAAGACCTCCGCCTCCAGCTCGTCCAGATCGGTGCCGAGCTCGGTCGCCACCTCCAGATAGTGGTCCACCGTGGCGTCGGCGATCGCGTACAGCACGCCCGTCGGCCCGTGCCGCAGCATCTCCGGATCCGACTCCAGACTCTGCCGGACCCGCTTGAGGGGCGACTCCTCGCCGTGCCGCACGGTCACCACGAACGAGTCGCCCACGAAGACCATGACCTCGCCGGAAGTGACGGTGTCGCTGCGCGCCTCGTACGACACCGGCTTGAGGACCACGAAGAGCGAGTCCTCGTACACCTCGAGCTTGGGGCGCTGATGGGCCTTGAGGGCGTCCTCGACCGCCAGCGGATGGAGCCCGAACTCCTGCGTGACCAGGTCGAACTCGTCCTCCGTCGGCTCGTGCAGACCGATCCACACGAAGGAGTCACCCCCGGCGCGGCACTGTGCCAGGGCGTCGGACAGGTCGTCGGCGCCCCCGGTGCGGCGGCCGTCGCGGTAGATGGCGCAGTCGACGATCACGGTGCGCATTCTCCCGCCGCCGTGGCCCCCTCGCACACCGGGGACCGCTTTCCACAGGGCCCGCCGCCTTTCGGGGCCGTCCGTTTACGCTGGGCCGCATGCCCACCCTGATCCTCGTCCGGCACGGACGCTCCACCGCCAACACCGCGGGACTGCTCGCCGGCTGGACACCCGGCGTCGCGCTCGACGAGCGCGGCACGCAGCAGGCCGCGGCCCTGCCCGGCCGGCTGGCCGGGCTGCCGATCGCCGAGGTCGTCACCAGCCCCCTCCAGCGCTGCCGGGAGACCGTCCAGCCGTTGCTGGAGGCCCGTCCCGAGGTCCCCGTCCACACCGAGGAACGCATCGGCGAGGCCCACTACGGCGACTGGTCGGGCCGCAAGCTCGCCGAGCTCAAGGACGAACCGCTGATGGACGTCGTCCAGGCGCATCCGTCCGCGGCCGCGTTCCCGGGCGGCGAATCGATGCGGGCCATGCAGACCCGCGCCGCCGAGGCCGTACGCGAGTGGAACGCGCGCGTGGAGCGCGACCACGGCGGTGACGCGGTCTACCTCATGTGTTCGCACGGCGACATCATCAAGTCGCTCGTCGCCGACGCACTCGGACTTCATCTCGACCTCTTTCAGCGGATCTCTGTCGAACCGTGTTCCATCACCGCGATCCGTTACACCCGGCTGAGGCCCTTCCTCGTGCGTCTCGGGGACACCGGTGATCTCGCCTCCCTCGCCCCGCGCGAGGAAACCCCGGGCGGCGACGCTCCGGTCGGGGGCGGTGCGGGCGCACCGTGATCGTCGGCCGCAGTAGGGTGAAGCGGTCGAACCAGCACAGTAGTTGTCAACCCGTTCTCAGCCGACGCGGGCCGGCGCCGTCAGCCGGCCCCCGTGCCGATTCAATGGAGACAGGACGTGTCCCGTCAGGTGTTCCTCTACGACCCCCCGGACCGTTTCGTGGCCGGTACGGTCGGGTTGCCCGGACGTCGTACCTTCTTCCTCCAGGCATCCTCCGGCCCCCGGGTGACGAGCGTGGCTCTGGAGAAGACGCAGGTCGCCGCACTCGCCGAGCGGATGGACGAACTCCTCGACGAGGTCGTCCGGCGCACCGGGGGCAGCGCCCCGGTTCCGGCGATGGCCCCGACCGAGGTGTCCGACACCGCGCCCCTCGACACACCCGTGGAGGAGGAGTTCCGGGTCGGCACCATGGCGCTGGCCTGGGACGGCGAGGAACAGCGCATGATCGTCGAGGCGCAGGCACTCGTCGAGGTCGAGGCGGAGTCCGACGAGGACCTCGCCGAGGCCGAGGAGCGGCTCCTCCAGGACGAGGAGAACGGCCCGCCCATGCTCCGCGTCCGGCTCACCGGCGCGCAGGCCAGGGCCTTCGCCAAGCGCGCGCTCGACGTCGTCAACGCCGGCCGGCCCCCCTGCCCGCTGTGCAGCCTCCCGCTCGACCCGGAAGGACACGTATGTCCGCGCCAGAACGGATACCGCCGCGGAGCGTGACCATCGCCGAGCTGCTCGCCCGGGGCGAGCTCGAGGTGCGCGGACAGATCCGCGAGGCCTCGAACGCGGTGCTGTACTGCTCCGTGTCCTACGAGGGCCGTGAGGTCTTCTGCGTCTACAAGCCCGTCGCGGGGGAGCGGCCCCTGTGGGACTTCCCCGACGGCACGCTCGCCCAGCGCGAGGTCGCGGCCTACGAGGTCTCCGAGGCGACCGGCTGGGGGCTCGTGCCCACCACCGTCCTGCGCGACGGGCCGTACGGCGAGGGCATGTGCCAGGTGTGGATCGAGCCCTTCGCCGCCGAGGACGGGGACGGGCTGCTCGCCCTCGTGGAGGGGGAGGAGCCCGCCGAGGGCTGGAAGGCCATCGGATTCGCCGAGGTCGGCGAGGGCGGCACGGCCCTGCTCGTGCACGCGGACGACGCCCGGCTTCGGCGGCTCGCGGTCCTCGACGCAGTGATCAACAACGCCGACCGCAAGGGCGGCCATCTGCTGCCCACGCAGGAGGGCCGCCTCTACGGCATCGACCACGGGGTCACCTTCAACGCCGAGAACAAGCTGCGCACCCTGCTGTGGGGGTGGGCGGGGGAGCCGCTGACGGACGAGGCACTGGAGGTCCTGGCCTCCCTGCGCGGCTCCCTGGCGCCCGGCGCCCCGCTGGCCACCCGCTTGGCCGAACTCGTCACCGGCGCCGAGATCGACGCCACACGCGCGCGGGTCGAGACGCTGCTCACCTCCGGCAGGCACCCGGAGCCGAGCGGGGACTGGCCCGCGATTCCCTGGCCCCCGGTGTAGCACGGCGGTTCGCCCGCACCGGGCGGTCCGCCGCGGGACGGGGTCCCAGGCCGACAGGTGCTGCCCGGTTCGTATACGGAAGTCCCGTCCGGTTAGGCTCATGACATGTATGCCTGGCCCGCTTCTGAGGTCCCCGCCCTGCCTGGTGAGGGCCGCGACCTCCGGATCCACGACACCGCGACCGGTGGGCTCGTCACCCTCGACCCCGGTCCCGTCGCCCGTATCTACGTCTGCGGCATCACGCCGTACGACGCCACCCACATGGGACACGCGGCGACCTACAACGCGTTCGACCTCGTGCAGCGCGTGTGGCTCGACACCAAGCGGCAGGTTCACTACGTCCAGAACGTGACGGACGTCGACGACCCGCTGCTGGAGCGCGCCATACGCGACGGCGTCGACTGGGTCGGCCTCGCCGAGAAGGAGACCGCCCTCTTCCGCGAGGACATGACCGCCCTGCGGATGCTGCCGCCCCGCCACTACATAGGCGCCGTCGAGGCGATACCCGGCATCGTGCCGCTCGTCGAGCGGCTGCGGGACGCCGGAGCCGCGTACGAACTCGAAGGCGACGTCTACTTCTCCGTCGAGGCCGACCCCGACTTCGGCAGGGTGTCCAACCTGGACGCCGGGGCGATGCGCCTGCTCTCCGCCGAGCGCGGCGGCGACCCGGACCGGCCCGGCAAGAAGAACCCCCTCGACCCGATGCTGTGGATGGCCGCCCGCGACGGCGAGCCGAGCTGGGACGGCGGCTCGCTGGGCCGCGGCCGGCCCGGCTGGCACATCGAGTGCGTCGCCATCGCCCTCGACCACCTGGGCATGGGCTTCGACGTCCAGGGCGGCGGTTCCGACCTCGCCTTCCCGCACCACGAGATGGGCGCCTCGCACGCCCAGGTGCTGACCGGTGAGTTCCCGATGGCCAAGGCGTACGTCCACGCCGGCATGGTCGCGCTCGACGGCGAGAAGATGTCGAAGTCCAAGGGCAACCTCGTCTTCGTGTCCCGGCTGCGGCGTGACGGTGTCGACCCCGCCGCCATCCGGCTGGCGCTGCTCGCGCACCACTACCGCTCCGACTGGGAGTGGACGGACAGCGTCCTCGAAGAGGCCGTCGCGCGCCTCGACGACTGGCGGGCCGCGGTGTCCCGCCCCGACGGGCCGTCCGCCGACGCGCTCGTCGCGGAGATGCGCGCCGCGCTCGCCGAGGACCTCGACGCACCGGCGGCGCTCGCCGCGGTCGACCGCTGGGCCGCGCTCCAGCACGAGAGCGGCGGCACGGACGAGGGTGCCCCCGGCATCGTCTCGCGGGCCGTCGACGCCCTCCTCGGCGTCGCCCTGTAGTACCCCGTCCCGCACCGCGCCCTGAGCGCGGCGGGACCCGAGAGTGCCGGGCGGAGAAGCTCCGCCCGGCACTCTCCATGTTCCTGGAGCCCCGTCCCTACCTGGTCACGATGACGGACTGGAGGGCACCGGTGCCGGTGTCGTAGATCCCGTGGACCTGCTGCCCGAAGGCGAAGGCCCGCTGGACCACCTCATGGGTCACCGGGTCGGGGTCGACGAGCCTGCGCCAGCCGTTGTCGATGAACAGGTACAGGGCCCGCGGCTGGCCGGGGAGCGGGGTCACGACATCCTGGAAGTGCTGGGCCGTGCCGATGGCCAGAGCCCGGGTCTCGACGGCGCTCTGAAGGATCAGCGGCTCGCCCTGCTGGATCTGCTGATGCTGCTGGATCTGGTGCTGCTGGCCGCCGAGCTGCTGGAGCAGTTGCTGGAACGGCGGCTGCTGACCGAGCTGCTGGAGCTGCTGCTGGAGGTGCTGCGGAACCTGCTGCCCGGTCTCGTGCCGGCCGAAGGGCTGCTGCGTCTGCTGCCCGAACGGCATCTGCGGTGCGAACGGCATCTGCGGTGCGAAGGACATCTGCTGTCCGATGGGCATCTGCTGCCCGAACGGCTGCTGTTGGGCGATGCCCTGCTGCTGGTAGGGCGACGTGCTCGGGTACTGCTGCTGTCCCTGCTGGCTCATCTGCGGGATCGTGCTCATGCGGGGTGCCACCTTCCATCCATGGTTGGTTGCGTTCCGTCTCGGTCCGGTGGGACCACGTCCTCAGCCCGTGACGACCAGGCCGACGATCTCGTCGTCCGCGAACCAGACCCGTACGTCGGGCCGTCCCCCCGCGAAGGCGGAGTGCACCGCCTGGCGGACCTCGGGGGACGGACGGTCGAGGTTGCGCCAGGCACCGGACACGTACAGCCGGAGCCTCGGCGGGAGTTCACGCGGATACGGCAGCAGCTCGTCCCAGTACCGCTCCGCCAGGCCCGAGCCGACCGCCTCCGGCAGCAGCCTGGTGACCGCCGCCCTGATGTCCGGCCGGCTGCCGATCCGCTGGGAGGCGGGCCGGCCCGGCGCGTCCTGCTGCGGGGAACCGGTGGCCCGCAGCAGGACGCGCGCACGTTCCGAGGACATCGGCGCCTGGCCCGCGGCCTTGAGCATGCCTTGCAGCGCGGCCAGGGCGCCGACCACCACCGGGGAGGCGGAAGAGGTCCCGGAGAACGTGTCCGTGTACCAGGCGATCTCCTCGGCCCCGCCCTGGAGATCGCCCGGCCGGTCCCAGAAGCCGCCGGTGGTCGTGACCTCACGCCCCCAGCCCTGCGCGTCCACACGCGCGCCGTAGTTGGAGAACGTGAGCCGCGAACGGTCCGGCCCGTGATCGCGGCCGTGGGTGCCGGGCGGCGGCGCCCCCGCCCCGACCAGGACCGCTCCGGAGGACGGGTTCGAGGGGTTGAAGGGATTGCGCCACCACTCGGGGAACTCCGCGGGCCGCCGTTCGTAGAGCGCGTCGTCGAGCGACTCGCCGCCGTTGCCGGCTGCCGCCACCACGAGGATGCCCCGGGCGGTCGCGTCCTGGATGGCGGCGAAGTCGTCGGGCCACCATTCGAGGGCGATGTAGCCCGCCTGGCTGTCGCGCTCCTCGAAGTCGAACCGGGGCCCCGGAGCGTGCAGTTCGACCAGGATGATGTCGCCCGGGCCCAGCCGCTCCGCCGCCGCGTGGATCGCCGCCGCCGTCCCGATGCCCTGGCAGGACGCGGCCGCGGTCACCGCCTCCGGCACGATTCCGGTGATCCCGTGCCCATCGCGGTCGCCGCCGATCACGCCGATCACGGCGGTGCCGTGATTGCGCCACGCGAGATCCGTGTGCGGTGTGCCGACGACCACGCCGGCGAGCTTCGACGCCAGGTCCTCGTGTCCGAGCTGCCAGGCGCCCTCCACGTCGATCACGGTCACGCCCTGGCCCGACCCGCCCGGCCGCTGCCACGCCCAGTGCGCGTCGACGCCCTCGGGCGCCGGGCGCAGATAGCCCTGCCTGCTGGTGAAGTCGGGGGTGACGGGCGCCCCTTCCTTCAGCCGCCGGCCGTCGTCGGCGCTCCGGCCGGTCCACGGCGCCGGTTCAGGCGACGCGGGGACGGCGCCCGGCTTCACGTACGCCGCCTCGATCCCGGGCAGCGCCGCGATCCGCGCGCGCAGTTCCTGGGCGCGGTTGCGCGCCCCGCGCAGCCGGTAGAAGAGCGCGAGGCCGGGCCCGCCCCCGGTGTCCGCCGGGGACTGCCGGAGCCGTTCCTCACTGCCGAACAGCGGCTCCAGGACGAGCTGTTCGTCACTGAGGAACATGTCCAGGGCCGAGACGTCGGCGCCCGCCGCCGAATGGACGCCGTCGGCCCGTGCGCGCAGCCTGGCCTCCGGACGGGCGACGACGATCAGCTCCTGCTCGGCTCCTCGGTAGGTGAATCCCGCTCCGTCGGGCCCCGGCCCGGACATTCCCGGGCCCTGCGCCGGCTGTACCTGGTCGGTCATCGCGTACCGCTCCCTTCGATCCCTGGGGTGCCGGTCCCTGCGTGTGCCGTTCGTTGCCTGAGCCGTGCCGTGCGTTGTCCTCCGGCCGGCTCCGTACGCCGACTCCCCTGGCGGGGCGGCGGCTTCGACGCACAACCTGGCACGCCGAAGCCATCCCGTCCACCGCGAATGCGCCAACTTGGTTTGAGGACAAGTTGAATTGGGCAACCTGTGCAATCCGTCCTGAAACAGATGTCACGCCGAATTCAGGCCGAAGGCCAACGAGACGGATGTCATGTGGCGGGGCGGGAGCGGTGGTTGAACGACGGGACCACGACCGCGGGACCGCCGCCCCGGGCGGGGGACGGGGCGGCGATACGGGTCCGGACAGCCGGAAGGGGCGGTACGCGCCGCGCGTACCGCCCCTTCCCGGCCTGTCAGTCCTCGGAGGAGTCCTCCGCGTCGGAGGAGCCGGAGGCATCCGGCGCGTCCGTGGACTCCGGCGTGTTCGACGCGCCCGAGCCGTCCTCGGAGCCGGACTCGCGGTCCCGGTCCCGGTCCTGGTCCTCGGCGTCCGTCCCGGTGTCCTGTCCGCTGCCGGACTCGGGGCGCTGTGTCAGCGGAGGCCGGGTGCGGCCACCGGGAGTGTCACGGAGGTAGGGGGCCGGCTCGCCGCTCTCCGTCGCGTGGCCCTGGGGCCCCGCCGCCGGACCGCCGCCGTCCCTGCGGCGCAGATACCGCTCGAACTCGCGGGCGATCGCCTCGCCGGACGCCTCAGGCAGCTCGGCGGTGTCCCGGGCCTCCTCCAGCGTCTGCACGTACTCGGCGACCTCGCTGTCCTCGGCGGCGAGCTGGTCGACGCCCAGCTGCCAGGCCCGCGCGTCCTCGGGCAGCTCGCCCAGCGGGATGCGCAGGTCGATGAGGTCCTCCAGGCGGTTGAGCAGCGCCAGCGTCGCCTTCGGGTTGGGCGGCTGCGACACGTAGTGCGGTACGGCGGCCCACAGGGACACGGCGGGCACGCCCGCGTGCGTGCACGCCTCCTGGAGGATGCCGACGATGCCCGTGGGGCCCTCGTACTTGGTCTCCTCCAGATCCATCGTGCGCGCCAGGTCGGAGTCGGAAGTGACGCCGCTGACCGGCACCGGACGGGTGTGCGGGGTGTCGCCGAGCAGCGCGCCCAGGATCACCACCAGCTCCACACCCAGTTCGTGCGCGAAGCCGAGCAGTTCGTTGCAGAACGAGCGCCAGCGCATCGACGGCTCGATGCCCCGGACCAGCACCAGATCGCGCGGCTTCTCGCCGCCGATCCGGACCACCGACAGTCGCGTGGTCGGCCAGGTGATCTTGCGTACGCCACCGTCGAGCCACACGGTCGGGCGGTTCACCTGGAAGTCGTAGTAGTCCTCGGCGTCCAGCGCCGCGAACACCTCGCCCTTCCATTCCCTGTCCAGATGCGCGACCGCGGCGGAGGCGGCGTCGCCGGCGTCGTTCCAGCCCTCGAACGCGGCCACCATGACTGGGTCGATCAGCTCGGGAACCCCCTCCAGCTCGATCACCCAGCGCCTCCTTCCGATCTGCCCTCGCGTACGCCTCAACCTTACGGCGTGCCGAGGGGACCTCCGCAGCCCCCTTGCACGGGGGAGTGAACGGATCACTGCCCCGTCCGGGGCCCGGAAACACGCGCGACCGCCACCGCGCCCCGCGCGCCCGCCCGCGCCGTCCCCGGCCAACTCGCCCGGAAAGCGCGCGCATTGCCCCGGCGGAAGGGGCCTCGGGACCGCGCGGTGCCCGCACACGGGTGAGAGGCGGCACCCCCCCGTGGGAGCCGCCCCTCACCCGGGTTCGGGCGCCTACTTGTCGTCGAGCAGGTCCTGGACCCTGCCGCGGACCTCGTCCGTGGCCAGACCGCGGATCGTCAGGGTCGTGCGGCGGCGCAGCACGTCGTCCGCCGTCTCGGCCCACTCGTTGTCCCGGGCGTAGACGACCTGCGCCCAGATCTCCGGGGCGTCCGGGTGCACGCGCTCGCCGAGCGCCGGGTTCTCGTTCGCCAGCCGGGCGATGTCGAAGGCCAGCGAGCCGTAGTGGGTGGCCAGATGCCGGGCCGTGTCGGCGGCCATGCGCGGGCCGGGCGCCGGGCCGTCCACCAGCAGCCGGTGCGCGACCGCGCGCGGGTTGGCGACACCGGGGAGCGGCATCCTCTTCGGCAGCTCGGAGATCGGCTCGAAGTCCTCGCCCAGCGGCCGGCCAGGCAGCGACTCCAGCTTCTTCATGACCGTACGGCCGATGTGCCGGAAGGTGGTCCACTTGCCGCCCGCGACGGACAGCATCCCGCCGCGGCCCTCCGTCACGACCGTCTCCCGCTTGGCCTTCGACGTGTCGCCGGGGCCGCCCGGCAGCACCCGCAGACCGGCGAAGGAGTAGGCGATCAGGTCGCGCGAGAGCTGCTGGTCGCGGATGGAGTACGCGGCCTCGTCGAGTATCTGGGCCGTGTCCTTCTCGTTGACCGAGACGTCCGCCGGGTCGCCCTCGTACGCCTCGTCGGTGGTGCCGAGCAGCAGCATGTCCTCCCACGGGAGGGCGAAGGTGATGCGGTACTTGTCGATCGGGGTGGCGAGCGCCGCCTTCCACGGGGCGGTCCGCTTCAGGACCAGGTGCGCGCCCTTGGACAGCCGGATGGAGGGGGCCGCGTTCGGGTCCTCCAGCTTGCGCAGGTGGTCGACCCACGGGCCGGTCGCGTTCAGCACGAGCCGGGCGTTCACGCCGAACTCGTCGCCGGACAGCCGGTCCCGCAGCTCCGCGCCCGTCACCCGGCCCCGGGCGAAGCGCAGGCCCGTCACCTCGGCGTGGTTCAGGACCGCGGCGCCCGACTCGACGGCCGCGCGGACCGTCATGAGGGCCATGCGGGAGTCGTTCATCTGGTCGTCGCCGTACACGGCCACGGCCTTGAGGTTGTCGGTGCGCAGCTCGGGCACGTCCTGCGCGGCCTTGGAGGGGCTGAGCAGATGTCCCACGCCGTCACCGAACGCCGACAGGGCGGAGTAGGCGAAGACGCCCGCTCCGAGCTTCGCCGCGCCGTGCGGCCCGCCCTTGTACACAGGGAGGTAGAACGTGAGCGGATTCGCCAGGTGGGGTGCCACCTGGCGGGAGACCGCACGGCGCTCGAAGTGGTTCTCCGCCACCAGCTTCACCGCGCCGGTCTGCAAGTAGCGCAGACCGCCGTGGAGAAGCTTGGAGGAGGCGGAGGAGGTGGCGCCGGCGAAGTCGCCGGCGTCGACCAGCGCCACCCGCAGACCGGACTGCGCGGCGTGCCAGGCGGTGGAGATGCCCAGGATGCCGCCGCCGATGACGAGGAGGTCGTACGTCGCCTTGGAGAGCTGCTCCCGGGTCTCGGCGCGGCTCGGGTTGGAGCCGGAGGCCGGGTGCGTACCGAGGGCAGGCACGGACTGCAGGGTGGACTGGCTGGTCATTGCGGTTTCTTACTCCTCGTCAGTTCTCGTCTTCGATCCAGCCCATGGTCCGCTCGACGGCCTTGAGCCAGCTCTTGTACTCACGGTCGCGGACGTCCGCGTCCATGTTGGGGGTCCATTCCGCGGCCCGGCGCCAGTTGGCGCGCAGGTCCTCGGTGTTGGTCCAGAAGCCGACGGCCAGACCGGCGGCGTAGGCGGCGCCGAGGCAGGTGGTCTCGGCGACCATCGGGCGCACCACGGGGGCGTCCAGGACGTCGGCCAGGGTCTGCATCAGCAGGTTGTTGGAGGTCATGCCGCCGTCGACCTTGAGCGCCGTGAGTTCGACGCCGGAGTCCTTGGTCATGGCGTCGCTGATCTCACGGGTCTGCCAGGCGGTGGCCTCCAGGACGGCGCGCGCGATGTGCGCCTTGGTGACGTACCGGGTCAGGCCGGTGATCACACCGCGGGCGTCGGGACGCCAGTACGGGGCGAACAGGCCGGAGAAGGCCGGCACGAAGTACGCACCGCCGTTGTCCTCGACCGAGGACGCGAGCGTCTCGATCTCGGCGGCGGACTTGATCAGGCCCATCTGGTCGCGCATCCACTGCACGAGCGAGCCGGTGACGGCGATGGAGCCTTCCAGGGCGTAGACCGGCTTCTGGTCGCCGATCCGGTAGCCGACCGTGGTCAGCAGGCCCGAGTACGAGTTGATGATCTTGTCGCCGGTGTTCATCAGCATGAACGTGCCGGTGCCGTACGTGGACTTGGCCTCGCCCTCGGAGAAACAGGTCTGGCCGAACAGGGCCGCCTGCTGGTCGCCGAGCGCGGAGGCGACCGGGATGCCGCCGAGCAGCTCGCCGAGCGGGCCGCCGGTGACCTCGCCGTACACCTCGGCGGAGGAGCGGATCTCGGGCAGCATGGCCAGCGGGACGCCGATCGACTCGGCGATCTTGTCGTCCCAGGCCAGGTTGTGCAGGTTCATCAGCATGGTGCGGGAGGCGTTGGTCACGTCGGTGACGTGCTTGCCGCCGTCGACACCACCGGTCAGGTTCCAGATGACCCAGGTGTCCATGGTGCCGAAGAGGATGTCTCCGGCCTCGGCGCGCTCACGCAGGCCCTCGACGTTGTCGAGCAGCCAGCGGGCCTTGGGGCCGGCGAAGTACGAGGCGAGCGGCAGACCGGTCTCGCGGCGGAAACGGTCCTGTCCGACGTTGCGGCCGAGTTCCCGGCAGAGGGCGTCGGTGCGGGTGTCCTGCCAGACGAGCGCGTTGTGGACGGGCTCACCGGTGTTCTTGTCCCACAGCAGCGTCGTCTCACGCTGGTTGGTGATGCCGATGGCCTTGATGTCGTCACGGGTGATGCCGGCCTTGGAGATGGCCCCGGCGACGACCTCCTGGACGTTGGTCCAGATCTCGGTGGCGTCGTGCTCGACCCAGCCCGGCTTCGGGAAGATCTGCTCGTGCTCCTTCTGGTCGACGGAGACGATGCGTCCGTCGCGGTCGAAGACGATGCAGCGCGACGAGGTGGTGCCCTGGTCGATGGCGGCGATGAAGGGGCCGGCGGTGTGTGCGTCGGTCACGGTGTGCTCCTGGTGTCCGTGGGAGAGGGGCTGTATACGGCGCGGTGCTTCAAAGCGGTGCTGTGCGGCTCATGGTGCATGGGACCTGTGCTGTGGGGCTCATGGTGCATGGGACGCGGCTTCCAAGCGTGCTGGAGCGGGGCTCCTAGGCGAAGGCGACGTTGTATATGCCTGCTGCGATCGCGCCGCCGATGAGCGGGCCGACGACCGGGATCCAGGCGTAGCTCCAGTCGGAACCACCCTTGTTGGGCAGGGGGAGCAGGGCGTGCACGATGCGCGGACCGAGGTCACGGGCCGGGTTGATCGCGTAGCCGGTGGGACCGCCGAGCGAGAGGCCGATGCTCACCACCACGAAGGCGGTGATCAGCGCGCCGAGCACGCCCAGGCCGTCGCCGTTGTTGTTCAGTCCCTGCGTGAGGATCGCGAGGATCAGCACCACGGTGCCGATGATCTCGGTGGCGAGGTTCTGCACGACGTTGCGGATCTCGGGGCCGGTGGAGAAGACACCGAGCACCGGGCCGGCGCCGGGCTCCTCGGCCTCGACGGCCTTCACCACCCGCTCCTCGGGAGCTCCGACGATCTCGCTGTCGGTGAGGTGCGCGAGGAACTGACCGTAGTAGGCGACCCACACCAGCGCCGCGCCGATCATGGCGCCGAGCAGCTGTCCGCCCCAGTACGTGGCGAGGTTGCTGTAGTCGTCGTTCTTGATCGCGAGCGCGAGCGTCACGGCCGGGTTGAGGTGCGCTCCGGAGAGCGGCGCCGAGATGTAGACCGCGGTCATGACCGCGAAGCCCCACCCGAAGGCGATGGCCAGCCATCCGGCGCCACGCGCCTTGGATGCCTTCAGCGTGACGGCGGCGCACACGCCACCGCCCAGCAGGATGAGAACGGCGGTACCTATGGTCTCGCCGATGAAGATGTCGGAGCTGGACACCCGCGACTCCTTTGTCCTTCGTCCAGGGGAAGCCGAACCCCGGGTCCCACCGGTGGTTCGTGCTCTCGGGGAGTGAGAGCGATCTCGGCCCTGGCATTGCCACACCCTAACGCCTATTGCCGGTAGGTGTTCGACAATGTCGACCGATGGACGGGAGTCTTGCTCTCGCTTCGGCACCTCGTCAAGGGTTCGGTTATCGAAAACGGGATCGTTATTGATTGCCGTGTGCTATCAGTGCGTCGCCGCACGTCCGAGGGCATACGAAGGAGGCCGGGAAGCATTCCGCTTCCCGGCCCCGACCCCTGTGGATCCCGGACCTCGTCCGGTGTGAAATGTGGTCCGTCGCACGTCGAAGCCGCCGGCGGCCGTTGCGCGCGCCAGGGCGCCCGGCGCGCGCGTCGAGGCGGCGCCGCGAAGGAGCGCGCCCGAGAGCGGTTCCGCGAACGGTGTACGTGCCGAGGTCGCCCGGCGGCCGGTGTATACGCCGGTACGGCTAGGCGAACGGCGTTCGCGCCGCCGCGGCCCGGCCGGCGAGCGGCGCGTCGGAACGGCCGGGCCGAACGGTGTCCGTGCCGCCCGGCGAGGTGCGCGTCAGAACGGCCGTGCTGGAGGTGTGCCGGTCAGAACCGGCCGGCGCCCAGGTCGCGCGACACCGCGCGGGCACAGTCCCGTACCGCGGCGATCAGGTCCGGGCGCAGCTCCCCGCCCTTGCACACCCGCTCCACGGCCCCGGTGATGCCCACCGCGCCCACCGGCATCCGCCGCCGGTTGTGGATCGGGGCGGCGACCGAGGCCACACCCGTCCAGGTCTCCTCGACGTCGTCCGCGTACCCCCGCGCGCGGGTCACGTCGAGGACACCCTCGAAGTCGTCCAGTTCGCTGATCGTCCGAGGCGTGAACGCCTTGCGCTCGACCTCCAGGACCTCGCTGTGCGCCACCGGGTCGTACGCCGACAGGACCTTGCCCAGGGCCGTGGAGTGCAGCGGCTGCATCGCCCCGACCTCCAGGACCTGACGGCTGTCGTCGGGCCGGAAGACGTGGTGCACGATCAGGACGCCCTGCTGGTGCAGCACGCCCAGGTAGACGCTCTCGCCGCTGGAACGGGCCAGGTCGTCGGTCCACACCAGGGCGCGCGCCCGCAGCTCGTGCACGTCCAGATAGGTGGTGCCCAGTCGCAGCAGCTCGGCGCCCAGCTGATAGCGCCCGGAAACCGGGTCCTGCTCGACGAACCCCTCCTGCTGGAGGGTGCGCAGGATGCCATGGGCCGTACCCTTGGCCAGGCCCAGCGAGGAGGCGATGTCGGACAGGCCGAGCTGCCGCTCGCCGCCCGCGAGCAGCCGCAGCATCGCCGCTGCCCGTTCGAGCGACTGGATGTTCCGTGCCATCGCCGTGCTGCCTCCGTCCCCTTCGGCCGTCGGCGCGACTACCGCTGCCGTTCGGCAATGTCGAACACTACCGGTCGTCACCGAGCTCCCGCCAATGGGTGGTCGCTCCACGTTCCGTCCGACTCCGGACCGCCGTCACCCACGCCACGCCCGTCCGCCTCGTGGACGCCCATGCCTGATCCGCGGCGCTCCGGGCTACCCTGACGGCGTGCGCCTTCCATGGGAAGCGCAAAGCCGACAGCCGTCGCACTCCAGGGAGCACCTTCATGGCCTCGTTGCCGAACCCGTCCCTTTCGTCCGGTCTTTCCGAGGGCCGGATGCGAACCGACGCACTCCGAGAAGCGCTCGCCACCCGTGTCGTGGTGGCCGACGGCGCGATGGGCACGATGCTTCAGGCGCAGGACCCCACGCTCGAGGACTTCGAGGACCTCGAGGGCTGCAACGAGATCCTCAACATCACCCGCCCCGACATCGTGCGCTCCGTCCACGAGGCGTACTTCGAGGTCGGCGTCGACTGCGTGGAGACGAACACCTTCGGGGCGAACCACTCCGCGATGGCCGAGTACGACATCGCGGAGCGCGTACACGAGCTCTCCGAGGCCGGGGCCAGGATCGCCCGCGAGGTCGCCGACTCCTTCGGCGCCCGCGACGGCCGCCAGCGTTGGGTCCTCGGCTCGATCGGCCCCGGCACCAAGCTGCCGACGCTCGGCCACGTCTCCTACGGCACCCTGCGCGACGGCTTCCAGGCCAACGCCGAGGGACTCCTCGCCGGCGGGGCGGACGCCCTGATCGTCGAGACCACCCAGGACCTGCTCCAGACGAAGTCCTCCGTCCTCGGCGCGCACCGCGCCATGGAGGCGACCGGCGTCCGCGTGCCCCTGCTGGTCTCCATGGCCTTCGAGACCACCGGCACCATGCTGCTGGGCTCCGAGATCGGCGCCGCCCTCACCGCGCTCGAGCCGCTCGGCATCGACATGATCGGCCTGAACTGCTCGACCGGCCCCGCCGAGATGAGCGAGCACCTGCGCTACCTCACCCGGCACTCCCGCATCCCCCTGCTGTGCATGCCGAACGCCGGCCTGCCCGTCCTGACGAAGGACGGCGCCCACTTCCCCCTCGACGCCGAGGGACTGGCCGACGCCCAGGAGAACTTCGTACGGGACTACGGCCTCTCCCTGATCGGCGGCTGCTGCGGCACGACCCCGGAGCACCTGCGCCAGGTCGTCGAGCGCGTGAACGGCGTCACGCCCCCCGAGCGCAGCCCCCGGCCCGAGCCCGGCGCCGCCTCCCTCTACCAGACGGTCCCGTTCCGCCAGGACACCGCGTACATGGCGATCGGCGAGCGCACGAACGCCAACGGCTCGAAGAAGTTCCGCGAGGCCATGCTGGAGGCCCGCTGGGACGACTGCGTGGAGATGGCCCGCGACCAGATCCGCGAGGGCGCGCACATGCTCGACCTGTGCGTCGACTACGTCGGCCGGGACGGCGTCGCCGACATGGACGAGCTGGCCGGCCGGTTCGCCACCGCCTCCACCCTGCCGATCGTGCTCGACTCCACCGAGGTCGAGGTCCTGCGCGCGGGCCTGGAACGCCTCGGCGGCCGGGCGGTCCTCAACTCCGTGAACTACGAGGACGGCGACGGACCCGACTCACGGTTCGCGAAGGTCACCCGGCTGGCGCAGGAGCACGGCGCCGCGCTGATCGCGCTGACCATCGACGAGGAGGGCCAGGCCCGTACCGTCGAGACCAAGGTCGCCATCGCCGAGCGGCTCATCGAGGACCTCACGTCCAACTGGGGCATCCACGAGTCCGACATCCTCATCGACACCCTGACCTTCACCATCTGTACGGGCCAGGAGGAGTCCCGGGGGGACGGCATCGCCACGATCGGGGCGATCCGCGAGCTCAAGCGCCGCCGCCCCGACGTACAGACCACCCTCGGCCTCTCCAACATCTCCTTCGGCCTCAACCCGGCCGCCCGCATCCTGCTCAACTCCGTCTTCCTCGACGAATGCGTCAAGGCGGGACTGGACTCGGCGATCGTGCACGCCTCCAAGATCCTCCCCATCGCCCGGTTCAGCGAGGAGGAGGTCACCACCGCCCTCGACCTCATCCACGACCGGCGCGCCGAGGGCTACGACCCGCTCCAGAAGCTGATGGCGCTCTTCGAGGGCGCCACCACCAAGTCGCGCAAGGCGGGCAAGGCCGAGGAACTGGCCGCGCTGCCGCTGGACGAGCGCCTCAAGCGGCGGATCATCGACGGCGAGAAGAACGGCCTGGAGGCCGACCTCACCGAGGCACTCCAGGACCGCCCCGCCCTCGACATCGTCAACGAGACCCTGCTCGACGGCATGAAGGTGGTCGGCGAACTGTTCGGCTCCGGCCAGATGCAGCTCCCGTTCGTGCTCCAGTCCGCCGAGGTCATGAAGAAGGCCGTCGCCCACCTCGAACCGCACATGGAGAAGTCGGACGCGGAGGGCAAGGGCACCATCGTGCTCGCCACCGTGCGCGGCGACGTCCACGACATCGGCAAGAACCTCGTCGACATCATCCTGTCCAACAACGGCTACAACGTCGTCAACCTCGGCATCAAGCAGCCGGTCTCCGCGATCCTGGACGCCGCCGCGGAACACAGGGCCGACGTCATCGGCATGTCGGGACTCCTGGTCAAGTCCACGGTGATCATGAAGGAGAACCTGGAGGAGCTGAACCAGCGGGGCCTGTCGGCCGACTACCCCGTCATCCTCGGCGGCGCCGCCCTGACCAGGGCATACGTCGAGCAGGACCTGCACGAGATCTACCAGGGCGAGGTCCGCTACGCCCGCGACGCCTTCGAGGGCCTGCGCCTGATGGACGCCCTCATCGGCGTCAAGCGCGGAGTACCCGGCGCGGTCCTGCCCGAACTCAAGCAGCGCCGGGTCCGCCCGGCCGCGTCCGCACAGGTCGAGGAACGGCCGCAGGAAGGACACGTCCGCTCCGACGTCTCCATCGACAACCCCGTACCGAAGCCCCCCTTCACCGGCACCCGCGTGATCAAGGGCATCCAGCTCAAGGAGTACGCCTCCTGGCTGGACGAGGGCGCCCTCTTCAAGGGCCAGTGGGGACTCAAGCAGGCCCGCGCCGGCGACGGCCCGACGTACGAGGAACTCGTCGAGACCGAGGGCCGGCCGCGACTGCGCGGTCTGCTGGACCGGCTCCAGCGGGACAACCTCCTGGAGGCCGCCGTGGTCCACGGCTACTTCCCGTGCGTCTCCAAGGACGACGACCTGATCATCCTGGACGAAAGCGGCAACGAGCGGACCCGCTTCACCTTCCCCCGCCAGAGCCGCGGCCGCCGGCTGTGCCTCGCCGACTTCTTCCGCCCCGAGGAGTCGGGCGAGACCGACGTGGTCGGCCTCCAGGTCGTCACCGTCGGCTCCCGGATCGGCGAGGAGACCGCCAAGCTCTTCGAGGCCAACGCCTACCGCGACTACCTCGAGCTGCACGGCCTGTCCGTGCAGCTGGCCGAGGCACTCGCCGAGTACTGGCACGCACGCGTGCGCTCCGAGCTGGGCTTCGCGGGCGAGGACCCGGCCGACGTCGAGGACATGTTCGCCCTCAAGTACCGCGGCGCCCGCTTCTCCCTCGGCTACGGCGCCTGCCCGAACCTGGAGGACCGCGCCAAGATCGCCCAGCTCCTGGAACCCGAGCGCATCGGCGTCCACCTCTCCGAGGAGTTCCAGCTCCACCCCGAGCAGTCGACCGACGCCATCGTGATCCACCACCCCGAGGCGAAGTACTTCAACGCACGGTGAGCACCCCGACGCGCCGCGGCACGCGCCACGACGCACACTGATCGGATAAGTCGTACACTGGTCGGTCCATCGCAGGCCGGTCGTCCCCTGGCTACAAGGGGGCGGCCGGCCTGATCGTCCCTCAAGGAGGTGCGCCAGGATGACCAGTACGGTCCCCGCGCTCGGAACCCGTACGGCCGAAGGCTCAGCCCTTCAGGCCGTACTCCTCGACATGGACGGAACCCTGGTGGACACCGAGGGTTTCTGGTGGGACGTGGAGGTCGCGGTCTTCGCCGCCCTCGGACACGTGCTGGACGACTCCTGGCGTCATGTCGTGGTCGGCGGCCCCATGACTCGAAGCGCCGGATTCCTCATCGAGGCCACCGGCGCCGACATCACCCTGCCCGCACTGTCCGTGCTGCTCAACGACGGTTTCGAGGAGCGCATCGGCCACTCCCTGCCGCTGATGCCGGGCGCCGCCAGACTGCTCGCCGAACTCGCGGCGCACGAGATCCCCACCGCGCTGGTCTCCGCCTCCCACCGGCGGATCATCGACCGCGTCCTGGGCGCGATCGGCTCCCACTTCTTCGCCCTGACCGTCGCGGGCGACGAGGTCGAGCGGACGAAGCCGTTCCCCGACCCGTACCTCCTCGCGGCCGCCCGGCTCGGAGCCGAACCGGCACGCTGCGCCGTCATCGAGGACACCTCGACCGGCGTCGCCTCCGCCGAGGCCGCCGGCTGTCAGGTGATCGCCGTGCCCTCGGTCGCACCCATCGCCCCGGCGGCCCGCCGCACCGTGGTGAATTCCCTGGAAGAGGTCGACCTGCCCTTTCTCCATCGTCTGATGACAAAAGCGCACTGACCGGTCACGGAAAGGGGTAGGGGCCGTCACGCAGCGTGCGGAATTGAATGCGCGGGAAAGCGGCGGCCGATCCGTGTGGTAAGCGCGGGCGAGGGCCCGGCGGAATGCATATCGGGGCGGAACCACCAATTCCGGTACGCCTCAATCAATTTTACGGTGTGACCTTCGCCACGTGACGGAGGGTCGACAGCGGGACCGACCTGTGCGCGTGGTCCCCAATTGTGAAGGCCCGACGTGCCCTTGTGTCCCGATTGGTGAAACCCTGCACTAATCCTTCCCGTGTCGGGTTATCGGTGCGTCCACGCCCGGTTTCGCAGCGTGAGCGGAAGACGTTCCCGGGAACGGACTGCCGACCTTGTGGTGCGGACTAATGTCATCGCGAGAACATCGCCGTATCCCCGTGACCCGCCGCACCACCCCTGCATGCCGGTTCGCGGAACCTACAGCTCTGGAGAAACACGAGCATGAACCGCAAGACTTTGGTGCTGCCGGCCGTGGTCGGCCTGCTGGCCCCAGTGCTCGCCGCGTGTGGCGGATCCGCCGGTGGGGGCAACAGCGGCGATGCCATCGTTGTCGGTACCACGGACCAGTTCACCGCGTCGAAGGATGCCCCGGCACCGTTCGACCCGGCGTACGCCTACGACGTCGGCACCTGGAACGTGCTCCGCCAGACCGTGCAGACGCTGATGGTCCAGCCGCGTGGTGACGGTGAGCCGCAGCCCGAGGCGGCCGAGAAGTGCGGGTTCACCGACAGCGGGAACGAGCGCTACTCGTGCACCCTGCGCGACGGCCTGGAGTTCTCCAACGGTGACTCGATCACCGCGAAGGACGTCAAGTTCTCCATCGACCGTGCGCGGGCCATCAAGGCCGACAGTGGTGTGGCAGCTCTGCTGTCCACCATCGACACCGTCGAGACCCGCGGCGACCGCGAGGTGATCTTCCACCTCAAGATCGCCGACGCGACGTTCCCGTTCAAGCTGTCGACCCCGGTCGCCGGCATCGTGAACCCGAACGACTACGAGAAGAACCACCTGCGTGACGGCTTCTCCGTGGACGGCTCCGGTCCGTACACCGTGAAGATCGAGTCCAAGGACGACACCGTCACCAAGGCCGTCTTCACGAAGAACTCCCACTACACGGGACAGCTGAAGGTCAAGAACTCCTCGGTCGAGCTGCGCTCCTTCGCCGACGCCGACAGCATGGGGAAGGCCCTCGACAAGGGCGACATCGACCTGATGACGCGCTCGATGACGCCGGACCAGATCAACAAGCTGGACAACGCTTCGGGCAGCAGCATCAACCTGAACGAGATGCCCGGCCTGGAAATCCGCTACCTGGCCTTCAACACCAACGCCCCGTCGGTGAAGTCGACGGCCGTCCGCCAGGCCATGGCGCAGCTGATCAACCGCGGCGAGCTCATCTCCAAGGTCTACGGTTCCCAGGCCGAGCCGCTCTACTCGCTGGTCCCGGCGACCATCACCGGCCACGCCAACGCGTTCTTCAACAAGTACGGCGACCCGAGCGTCAGCAGGGCCCAGTCGATGCTGGCCAAGGCCGGCATAACCACCCCGGTCAAGCTGACCCTGCACTACACGACCGACCACTACGGTGCGGTCACCGCGCAGGAGTTCGAGGTCCTGAAGAACCAGCTCAACAAGAGCGGCCTCTTCGACGTCAGCGTCCAGGGCACCCCCTGGGCCAAGTTCCGCCCGGCCGAGCAGAAGGGCGACTACGACGTCTACGGCATGGGCTGGTTCCCCGACTTCCCCGACGCCGACAACTACCTGGCGCCGTTCCTCGACAAGGACAACTTCCTCGGCTCGCCGTACCTGAACACCAGGATCAGCAACACCCTGATCCCGGACTCCCGTCGCGAGGCCGACCGCCTCACCGCCTCCAAGAGCCTCACGACCATCCAGGACATCGTCGCCAACGACGTCCCGGTCATCCCGCTCTGGCAGGGCAAGCAGTACATCGCCGCGCGTGACGACATCACGGGCTCGGAGTGGGCGCTCAACTCCTCCTCCACCCTTCAGCTGTGGGAGCTGGGCCGCGGCGTCAGCGAGTGACCCAGCCGTCCGACCCGGGGCCGACAGGCCCCGGGCCCGACCCGGGACCCGACGGTCCCGGGTCTTTCGGGCTCGCCGAGAGGCGCACGCGCCGCGGGACGGCCCGAGGTCCGGCCCCGGCACCCTCCGCTCACGTGAAAGGGCGCCCGTTCCCCTGAGGAACGGGCGCCCTTTCGCGCGCTCTCGGACAGTCGGACATCAGTCGGACACCAGACAGACGGGACCGGACAGCCCCGGCGCTACTGCGCCCCGGGACGCACCAGCCCGCTCTCGTACGCGTACACCGCGGCCTGCACCCGGTCACGCAGCCCCAGCTTCGTCAGCACATGTCCCACATGCGTCTTGACCGTGGTCTCGCTGACGAACAGATCAGCCGCGATCTCCGCGTTCGACAGACCACGCGCCACCAGCTTCAGCACCTCGACCTCACGGTCGGTCAGCGTGTGCAGCGTGTCCGGAACCGGCTCGTCCCCGGACGGCAGATGACCCGCGTACTTGTCGAGCAGCCGACGCGTGATGCTCGGCGCGAGCATCGCCTCGCCCGCCGCGACGACCCGGATCGCCTGCACCAGCTCGTTGGCCGGCGCGTCCTTGAGGAGGAAACCGCTGGCACCCGCCCGAAGCGCCTCCACCACGTACTCGTCGAGGTCGAACGTCGTCAGCACCAGAACCTTCGCCGGACCGTCCCGTCCGGGACCGGTGATCTGCCGGGTCGCCTCCACACCGTCCATCCGCGGCATGCGGATGTCCATCAGAACCACATCGGGCTGCAAGGCACGCACCTGATCCAGTGCCTGGAGACCGTCACCGGCCTCGCCGACGACCGCCAGGTCCGGCTCCGCTTCCAGAATCATCCGGAAGCCGGTGCGCAGCAGCGGCTGGTCGTCGACCAGTAGGACGCGGATGGCCACGTAAGTCTCCTTCGCTAGTCCGGCCCCATTCTGCCCTGCTCACCCGCACCCGACCCGGGCGCCCTGACCGGCAGCGGATACACCGGGGGAGTACCACCGAATTCCGGACACACCGCCTGGTGGTCGCACCAGCCGCAGAGCTTGGTGGGACGCGGCCGCCACTCACCCGTCTCCGTCGCCTCCCGGATCGCGTCCCACAGAGCGAGCAGCTTGCGCTCGACACGCTCCAGATCCGCGATCTCGGGGTCGTACGTCAGCACGTCACCACTGCCCAGATAGACGAGCTGAAGCCGGCGCGGGATCACCCGCTTCAGCCGCCACACCACCAGGGCGTAGAACTTCATCTGGAACAGAGCGCCCTCGGCGTACTCCGGCCGCGGCGCCTTGCCCGTCTTGTAGTCCACGATCCGGACCTCGCCCGACGGCGCCACATCGACCCGGTCGATGATCCCGCGCAGCGTCAGCCCGGAATCCAGCCGCGCCTCCACGAACAGCTCCCGCTCGGCCGGCTCCAGCCGCGTCGGGTCCTCCAGCGTGAACCAGCGCTCCACCAGCCGCTCCGCCTCGGACAGCCAGCGCGCGAGCCGCTCACCCTCCGGGTCGTCCGCGAACAGCTCCACGACCTCGGGCTTCGTCTCCCGCAGCCGGTCCCACTGCGCGGGGATCAACGACTTGGCACGCGGTGCCGTCCGGTCCACGGCCGGGGCGTCGAACAGCCGCTCCAGGACCGCGTGCACCAGAGTCCCCCGGGTCGCCGCCTCGCTCGGCTTCTCCGGCAGCTTGTCGATCACCCGGAACCGGTACAGCAGCGGACACTGCATGAAGTCACTGGCACGCGAGGGCGACAGCGAGGCGGGCGCACGCGCGACCGCGGGAGCCGGACCGCCGCCGTCGCCGCCGGCGACGGCCCGGCCCGCCACGGCCGATTCTTCGGGCACGGCGCCCTCGGTGCTGGTTTCCATGACAACAGACCATACGGCCCGCCACCGACAGTGAACCGGTCCCGGCGGGCACGACGGCACGGAAAAGAGAAGGGGTGCCGGGGCGGAACGCGCCGCGACGGCCGCATACCATCGACCCAGACCCTCCCGCTCCACACGAACCGGGGGGCGGGGGACGCTTCGAACGAGGGGACATCGTGGACGAGAGCGGCGGGAGCGGGCAGCCGCAGTCCGGTACCGGCGAGACGACCGAGCACCACGAGAGGCCTCTGGCCTCCACCGGTCGGGACTCCGCCGCGCACCCCGGACCGGCAGGGCCCGAGACCACCGGGCCGCAGCCCACGGCCCCCGGTCACGACCCCCGGACCCCGGCGCAGCCCGACGCGGACACCGGCACCCCCTCCCGGACGGAACCCCCCGCCCGGCCCGAGGACTCCTCTCACCCGGACGCCGACACCGCGACGCACCCGGAAACCGGGCCCCACGACCCCGCCACGGCCCCGAAGACCGGGCCACTCGACCCCGCCACGGCCCCGAAGACCGGACCCCGCGACCCCGCCACGGGCCCGCAAACCGGCCCCCGCGACACCGTCACGCATCCGGAGACCGGGCCCTCCGAAGGGGCTGACGGCCACGACCGGGATCACGGCCAGGACCACGGCCACGGCCAGGACGAGGACCACGCCGAACCCGCCGGCACCCACCGCACCCGCGCACGCACCGGGACCACCAAGGGGCGCCCGCCACGCCGTACCAAGGAACCCGGCGGCGGACTCCTCATGGGCCGCCCCTTCGGCGTCCCCGTGTACGTCGCCCCCAGCTGGTTCCTCGTCGCCGCCCTGATCACCTGGGTCTTCGGCGGTCAGCTCGACCGCGTCCTGCCCGACCTCGGCGCCGCCCGCTACCTCGTCTCCCTCTTCTTCGCCGTCGCCTTCTACGCCTCCGTCCTCGTCCACGAACTCGCCCACACCGTCGCCGCGCTCCGATTCAAACTCCCCGTACGCCGCATCCAGCTCCAGTTCTTCGGCGGCGTCTCCGAGATCGAGAAGGAAGCCGAGACCCCCGGCCGGGAGTTCGTCCTCGCCTTCGTCGGCCCACTCCTCTCCCTCGTCCTGTCCGGCCTCTTCTACCTCGCCATGCTGCCCGTCGAGTCCGGCACCGTCCCCGGCGTCCTCCTGGCCGGCTTGATGATCTCCAACCTCTTCGTCGCCGCCTTCAACCTCCTCCCCGGCCTCCCCCTCGACGGCGGCCGCATGCTCCGCGCCGTCGTCTGGAAGATCACCGGCAGGGCCATGAGCGGCACGGTCGCCGCCGCCTGGGTCGGCCGCGTCCTCGCCGTCTCCGTACTCATCGGGCTGCCCCTGCTCACCCAGTCCGAGGCACTCGGCGCCGCCCCCGCGAACGCCGGCAGCATGGACACCATCACCGACGCCCTCCTCGCGGCCATCCTCGCGGCGATCATCTGGACCGGCGCCGGCAACAGCCTCCGCATGGCCCGTCTGCGCGAACACCTCCCGGAACTGCGCGCCCGCTCACTCACCCGTCGTGCCGTCCCCGTCGAGACCAACACCCCGCTCTCCGAAGCACTCCGCCGCGCCAACGACGTCGGCGCCCGCGCCCTCGTCGTCGTCGACGCCGACGGCGAACCCCTCTCCCTCGTCCGCGAGGCCGCCATCGTCGGCGTACCCGAACACCGCCGCCCCTGGGTCGCCGTCAGCGGCCTCGCCCAGGACCTCACCGACGGCATGCGGGTCTCCGCCGAACTCGCCGGAGAGGAACTCCTCGACACCCTGCGCGCCAGCCCCGCCACCGAATACCTCGTGGTCGAGGACTCCGGCGAGATCTACGGCGTCCTGTCCGCCGCCGACGTGGAACGCGCCTTCGTCAAAGCCATGGCCCGCCCCTCCTGACCGTGGTCGGCGGCCCCGTCCGGGACCGGTAGGCTGTTCACATGTCCGAACCGACCGGTGCCGCCCGCAGGCGCGGGCCCTTCAAGGTCGGGGACCAGGTTCAGCTGACCGACCCCAAGGGCCGCCACTACACGTTCACGCTCGAGGCCGGGAAGAACTTCCACACCCACAAGGGTTCCTTCCCCCACGACGAGCTGATCGGTGCTCCCGAGGGCAGCGTTGTCCGCACCACGGGAAACGTCGCCTACCTCGCGCTGCGCCCCCTGCTCCCCGACTACGTCCTGTCCATGCCCCGCGGCGCCGCCGTGGTCTACCCCAAGGACGCGGGGCAGATCCTGGCCTTCGCCGACATCTTCCCCGGCGCCCGCGTCGTGGAAGCGGGAGTGGGCTCCGGCTCGCTGAGCAGCTTCCTGCTGCGTGCCATCGGCGACCAGGGCATGCTGCACTCCTACGAGCGCCGCGAGGACTTCGCCGAGATCGCCCAGCAGAACGTGGAGCGCTACTTCGGCGGACCGCACCCCGCCTGGCAGCTCACCGTCGGCGACCTCCAGGACAACCTCAGCGACACCGACGTCGACCGGGTCATCCTCGACATGCTCGCCCCCTGGGAGTGCCTGGAGGCGGTCTCCAAGGCCCTCGTCCCCGGTGGCATCGTCTGCTGCTACGTGGCGACCACCACCCAGCTCGCGCGCACCGTCGAATCGATCCGCGAGATCGGCTGCTTCAACGAGCCGACCGCCTGGGAATCGATGATCCGCAACTGGCACATCGAGGGCCTGGCCGTCCGGCCGGACCACCGGATGATCGGCCACACCGGCTTCCTGCTCACCGCCCGCCGCCTCGCGGACGGAGTCGAGCCGCCCATGCGCCGCCGCCGCCCCGCCAAGGGCTCGTACGGCGAGGACTACTCCGGCCCGAACGCCGACGGCGGCTCCGGCCGCTGACCCACCCAACGCACCGCACCTGTGGCCGAGTTCCCGGACCTCTCCGGGAACTCGGCCACAGCGCTTTGCCGTTGACACACCATCAGGCCGATGGTCGGCACCCACGGCCGCGGCCCACCGGTGTGCCGAGCGCGCACGCGGGCCACGCGCAAGGGCTCTGACGGACCGTGAGGTCGCGCGCCCGCGCCCGCTGACGAACCGCGCGGTCGCGGAGCCCGCAAGATCTACCGGGCCTGCCGGGCCACGGGGCCGGCTGGGTCGGCGTTGCCTGGGTCGGTGTTGGCCGGGTAGGCCGGTTCTGCCAGGTGCACCGGGGCCTGGCCCGGGCGAGGTCGGTCCGCGCAGCGTCCCCGAGCCCGGGCGAGGATCCGTCCGCGCGATGAGCTTCGAGGCAGGGCCGCCACGGGCACGGCAGCCGGACGGCGTCGGGTACGGGCCTCGGGTACGGGCCTCGGGCCTACATCGGCAGGCCCGGCCCGCGCGTAAGCCACCGGCCGACCCGCCTGCCCCCTTGGCACGGTCGCCGGGTCCCGACGCAGACGGGATGCGGCCCGCGAGCCGCGAGGGGAGCCGGGCGACGCCCCCTCGGGGCCCGATCCTGGCGGGCCGGCAAGGACATGAGGTGGAGCCCGCCCGGGGCTGCGCGATCGTCCACCCGGAGGGCCCCGGCAGGGGCACGTCGCGAACCGACCCGGAGCCGCGCCCGATGCCATGCGCTCGCCCTCCCGGCTGCTTGGCCTGAGCCGGCTGTGGGCCTCCCGGCCGCCTGGCCCGGGCCTGCCGGAAGGCAACAAGGCGGCCTCCGGGCCATTTGGCCGGGGCCTGCCGGAAGGCGACCTGGCGACCTCCCGGCCACTCATCCCAGGCCCGCCCGAAGGCAACCCGGCGGTCTCCCGGCAGGCCCTGCCCAGGCCTGCCGGGGAAGCCACCCGACGGCTTCCCCGGCTGCCCGGGCAGGCCCGTTCGGGAGCCCCGCCGGAAACTCCCGCGGAACTCTTCACAAGTCCGGACCCCGCCGTTCCACCAGGCTGTGACGTGTGGCACCATGCGGGACACCCACCCCACCGGCACAGCCCTCGCGGGAGACACCCCTAGTGCAGCAATCCGTTGTCCCGGAACTGGCACATACGCAGACCAGCCCCATCCAGTGGGTCGCCACGGCAACCGCCATCGCCGGAGTCGTGGCCCTGTCGTCGGTCGTCCATCCCGATCCGGCGAGGGCCGCTCAGCCCGGTGCCGGGACGAAGACGGCGGCGGCCACGGCGGCCGCCCCCGACCCGACGGGCGTGGACTTCCCCATCGTCTGCGGGCCCACCAAGGTGCTGGTGGAGAAGAAGGCATCCGGGGACCTGGACGGCGACGGCCGGCCGGAGACCGTCGCCGTCGTCCGCTGCGACGCGGGCTCGGGCACCCCGCCCAACGGCGTCTACGTCCTCACCCAGGCCGAGGGAGCCGAGCGGCCCAGGGTCGTGGCCACCCTGGTCGAGCCCAAGGACCGGCTCAGCGTCACGGACTTCGCGGTGCGCGACGGAGCCGTCACCGCCACTCTCCTCGGCTACTCCTCGGCCGACGTACCGAGTTGCTGCCCGGACCTGAAGCAGAACGCCAAGTGGCAGTGGAAGAACGGCGCGTTCATACGCTCGACGCCGTCCGAAGCACTCGGTGCCTGAACGCGCCCCCGGCGCGAGACCCGAACAAAACAGAACACCCTCCGCCGCGCGGAGGGTGTGAGGAACCGGTCACCGGATGACGCGCGGTGCGCGCAAAGTCACTCCGCGTCAGGTCCGAAGATCTCGGTCTTGTCCGAAACACGACGGACATGGATACAGTCCCCCGGGCACTCCTTCGCCGAGTCCACCACATCGCGCAGAAGCGGCAGGGGCACGGGCGTTGTGGCACCCACGGCCTGGAGGAGCTCGTCCTCGGCGCTCTTCACGTACGCCAGCCCGTCAATGTCCAGCTCAAAGACCTCGGGCGCGTACTGGACGCAGATCCCGTCGCCGGTACAGAGATCCTGGTCGATCCAGACCTCAAGCGCCTCGCCGTCGACTCCGGCCTCCTGCTGCACGGTCATTTCTCCTGCCGTTTTCTGCGTCGAGCGAACCTGAGACTGGGGAATCGGGCCAGCTCTGACGGGTGTTGAACACTTCGACCCTACCTCCGCCCGCTTCCCAATCATGTTCGGTGGGTATTCCCCTGGCGTGAGGGAGAGCGCAAGGGTGAAGATCGGACACACCCCGACAGTCTTTGTGATCTAGGGGTTTCAATCGACACCCACCCAGGTAGGGTCTGGAAGCGTCCAGCTCCCCTTGGAGGAGGTGAGGACCGTGGCAGCCCACGACGACGACATGAACCGCGGCATCCGCCCGGGAAGAGGGTCCGATGACCCCGCCGGGCAGATTGCCTACCTTGAGCAGGAGATCGCCGTCCTGCGACGCAAGCTCGCCGACTCTCCGCGACACACGAGGATTCTCGAAGAGCGGATCGTCGAGTTGCAGACCAACCTGGCCGGTGTGTCCGCACAGAACGAACGACTGGCGAACACACTCCGTGAGGCCCGCGACCAGATCGTGGCCCTCAAGGAGGAAGTCGACCGGCTCGCACAGCCGCCGGCCGGCTTCGGAGTCTTCCTCACGGCGAACGAAGACGGCACCGCCGACATCTTCACCGGGGGCCGCAAGCTCCGGGTGAACGTCAGCCCCAGCGTCGAGCTCGACGAGCTCAGGCGCGGCCAGGAAGTGATGCTCAACGAAGCCCTCAACGTGGTCGAGGCCATGGAGTACGAGAGCTTGGGCGAGATCGTCACCCTCAAGGAGATCCTGGAGGACGGCGAGCGCGCCCTCGTCCAGGGGCACACCGACGAGGAACGGGTGGTCCGGCTCGCCGAGCCGCTCCTGGACGTCAATATCCGTCCCGGGGACGCCCTGCTCCTCGAACCCCGTTCCGGCTACGTCTACGAGATCGTTCCCAAGAGCGAGGTCGAGGAACTCGTCCTCGAAGAGGTCCCGGACATCGGCTACGAGCAGATCGGCGGTCTGGGCGGCCAGATCGAGATGATCCGCGACGCGGTCGAGCTCCCGTACCTCTACCCCGACCTCTTCAAGGAGCACGAACTGCGGCCGCCCAAGGGCGTCCTGCTCTACGGGCCCCCCGGATGCGGAAAGACGCTCATCGCCAAGGCCGTGGCCAACTCGCTGGCCAAGAAGGTCGCCGAAGTGACCGGACAGGCCACCGGCAAGAGCTTCTTCCTCAACATCAAGGGCCCCGAGCTCCTGAACAAGTACGTCGGTGAGACCGAGCGGCAGATCCGGCTCATCTTCCAGCGTGCCCGGGAGAAGGCCAGCGAAGGAACCCCCGTCATCGTCTTCTTCGACGAGATGGAATCCCTCTTCCGCACCCGCGGATCCGGCGTCAGCTCGGACGTGGAGAACACCATCGTCCCCCAGCTGCTCGCCGAGATCGACGGCGTGGAGGGCCTGCAGAACGTGGTCGTCATCGGCGCCTCGAACCGCGAGGACATGATCGACCCCGCCATCCTGCGGCCCGGCCGGCTCGACGTGAAGATCAAGATCGAACGCCCGGACGCCGAAGCGGCCAAGGACATCTTCCAGAAGTACCTCACCGAACGCCTCCCCCTGCACTCCGAGGACGTCGGAGAGCACGGCGGCGACAGGGCGGCCACCGTCCACGGCATGATCCAGACAGCCGTGGAGCAGATGTACGCCGAATCGGAGGAGAACCGCTTCCTGGAGGTCACCTACGCCAACGGTGACAAGGAAGTCCTCTACTTCAAGGACTTCAATTCCGGCGCCATGATCGAGAACATCGTCGGCCGTGCCAAGAAGATGGCCATCAAGGACTTCCTGGAACACAGCCAGAAGGGCCTCCGCGTCTCCCACCTCCTCCAGGCATGCGTGGACGAGTTCAAGGAGAACGAGGACCTCCCGAACACCACCAACCCCGACGACTGGGCCAGGATCTCCGGAAAGAAGGGCGAACGGATCGTGTATATCCGTACGCTCATCACCGGAAAGCAGGGCGCGGACACCGGACGCTCCATCGACACGGTGGCAAACACCGGTCAGTACCTGTAAAAGCCAGGGCGGCTGCGGGTGCCCCTTCACGGGTGTCCGCAGCCGCCCGCTTTTCCGGTCACGGCCGGAACACAGCAATGACGCAAATGATCTCCCCACCAGCGCAGTGGCGTTCTAGGCTCTTTCGTACCGCCGAGTCGCGCAGTGCGGGGACGGGCACCGCACACGCACCGGAGCGCCAGCGGTACTTGAGCAGCGCCCCCGACCGAGGGCGCCGCCGGGCAAGGAGGGCCGCATGACCGTACGGCGAGTAATGGGCATCGAGACGGAGTACGGGATCTCCGTCCCCGGTCACCCCAACGCCAATGCCATGCTCACCTCGTCCCAGATCGTCAACGCCTACGCGGCGGCGATGCACCGGGCGCGCCGCGCCCGCTGGGACTTCGAGGAGGAGAACCCGCTGCGGGACGCGCGAGGCTTCGACCTCGCCCGGGAGACCGCCGATTCCAGCCAGCTCACCGACGAGGACATCGGCCTGGCCAATGTCATCCTCACCAACGGCGCACGGCTGTACGTCGACCACGCACACCCGGAATACAGCTCCCCCGAAGTCACCAACCCCCGGGACGCCGTCCTGTGGGACAAGGCCGGCGAACGCATCATGGCCGAGGCCGCGGAGCGGGCCGCCCAGCTGCCGGGCGCCCAGCCGATCCACCTCTACAAGAACAACACCGACAACAAGGGCGCCTCCTACGGCACGCACGAGAACTACCTGATGAAGCGGGAGACCCCCTTCTCGGACATCGTGCGCCACCTCACCCCGTTCTTCGTCTCCCGCCAGGTCGTCACCGGAGCGGGCCGCGTCGGCATCGGCCAGGACGGGCACGAGCACGGCTTCCAGCTCAGCCAGCGCGCCGACTACTTCGAGGTCGAGGTCGGACTGGAGACCACCCTCAAGCGCCCCATCATCAACACCCGCGACGAACCGCACGCCGACGCCGAGAAGTACCGCCGGCTGCACGTGATCATCGGAGACGCGAACCTCTCCGAGATCTCGACCTACCTCAAGCTCGGCACGACGGCACTGGTCCTCTCCATGATCGAGGACGGCTTCATCGCCGTCGACCTGGCCGTCGACCAGCCCGTACGCACCCTCCACCAGGTCTCCCACGACCCGACGCTCAAGCGCCTGGTCACGCTACGCAGCGGCCGCACACTCACCGCCGTGCAGCTCCAGATGGAGTACTTCGAGCTCTCGCGCAAGTACGTGGAGGAGCGTTTCGGGGCCGACGCCGACGAACAGACCAAGGATGTCCTGCTGCGCTGGGAGGACACCCTGAACCGGCTGGAGAACGACCCGATGAGCCTCTCCGGAGAGCTCGACTGGGTCGCCAAGCGCGAGCTCATGGAGGGCTACCGGCGCCGCGACGACCTCGACTGGGACGCAGCCCGGCTGCACCTGGTCGACCTCCAGTACGCCGACGTACGCGCCGAGAAGGGCCTCTACAACCGTCTGGCGGCCCGCGGCAAGATGAAGCGCCTGCTGGACGAGAACGAGGTCGAGCGGGCCCGTACGACCCCGCCGGAGGACACCCGCGCCTACTTCCGCGGACGCTGCCTCGAGCAGTACGCGGACGACGTGGCGGCGGCCTCCTGGGACTCGGTGATCTTCGATCTGCCGGGCCGGGACTCGCTCCAGCGCGTCCCAACCCTGGAGCCCCTTCGCGGAACGCGTAATCACGTCAAGGAGCTCCTGGACCGCTGCCGTACGGCGGAGGACCTGGTCAGGGTTCTGTCGGGAAACTGAGCTTCCCCCCGGACGGCACGGGCCGGACAGGGTGGAATACCCGGCGTTACGGGAATCATCGAGGTGGTCCCCGTACGTTGTGGCAACTGCGGGGCCGATGTCGGACCCTGCTTGTAGGGTCTGATCAAGAACGTCGAACCGAGCGGGGTGAGGGTTATGGCGACCAAGGACACCGGCGGCGGACAGCAGAAGGCGACGCGTTCCACCGAGGAGGTCGAGGAACAGTCGCAGGACGCGAAGACGACCGACGAGCTCAAGGAACGCCAGGAAAAGCTGAGCGACGACGTCGACTCGGTTCTTGACGAAATTGACGATGTACTCGAGGAAAATGCCGAGGACTTCGTTCGAAGTTTCGTTCAGAAGGGCGGCGAGTAGCCTTCGAATCGTAGGCAACGGGGGTCCTGCGGTTGGGAAATGTGGAAAGCGTGAAGCGCTGCTCGCGGTGCCAGGAGTCCAGGCCGCGAGCAGCCTTCGCCAACAACAAGGCGGCCCGTGATGGGCTGCAGGCCTACTGTCGGGAATGTTGGGCGGCATACCACCAGACTCGACAACTGGCCAAGGGTAGGAATGTCAGGCCGAAGGTGAAGGTGCCGGAAGGCCACAAGTTCTGCCGAAGCTGCGGGGAGATCAAGCCCCATAGTGACTGGCATCGCAATGCGACCGCCTCCGATGGTCTCGCGACGTGTTGTAAGACCTGTAAGGCGGCCAAGGGTCGTGCCGGACACCTGAAGCGCCAGTACGGGCTCACCGAAGCCGATCGTGACGCGATGGTCGCCTCTCAAAAGGGGCTCTGCGTGATCTGCCTGAAAGCTCCTGCCGTTCATGTGGATCACTGCCACAGGACGGGTAGTGTCCGTGGCGTACTGTGCTTCAACTGCAATTCGGCCATCGGCAAGTTGGGAGACGATCCCGACGCTGTTCGTCGGGCTGCCGCCTACCTGGAGGGAAACGCGTGGAAGCCAACACTCGTAGCACCGGGCGTCTACCGGCTGCCTTCCTGACGCCCGGGTCGTCGTCCTTCATGGACTTCCTGTCCGAGCACCAGCCGGAGATGCTCCCGGGCAAGCGGCAACTGCCGCCCGTCCAGGGGGTGATCGAGGCGCCGCACGGCACGACCATCGTCGCGGTCACGTTCCCCGGCGGAGTCGTCCTCGCCGGTGACCGGCGGGCCACGATGGGGAACGTCATCGCCCAGCGCGACATCGAGAAGGTGTTCCCGGCCGACGAGTACTCGGCGGTGGGCATCGCCGGCACGGCGGGCCTGGCCGTGGAGATGGTGAAGCTGTTCCAGCTGGAGCTGGAGCACTTCGAGAAGGTGGAGGGCGCCCAGCTCTCCCTGGAGGGCAAGGCGAACCGCCTGTCCACGATGATCCGTTCCAACCTCGGCATGGCCATGCAGGGCCTCGCCGTGGTTCCCCTCTTCGCGGGCTACGACGTGGACCGCGGCAAGGGCCGCATCTTCTCCTACGACGTCACCGGCGGCCGCTCCGAGGAGCAGGGCTACGCCTCCACGGGCTCCGGTTCGATCTTCGCGCGCGGTGCCATGAAGAAGCTCTACGCCAAGGATCTGACGGAGGACCAGGCCACGATGCTGGTCATCCAGGCCCTCTACGACGCGGCCGACGACGACTCGGCGACCGGTGGTCCCGATGTCGCGCGCCGGATCTACCCGATCGTCACCGTGATCACCGAGAGCGGCTTCCGCCGGCTCACCGACGAGGAGTCCTCCGAGATCGCCAGCGTGATCCTGGAGAGGCGACTCCAGCAGCCCGACGGCCCTCGTGCCGCGCTGTACTGAAGACCCGTCCCTCTCCCAGGTGATCCAGTGACTTCGACAGAAAGGGACGGATAGCCGGTGTCGACGCCGTTCTATGTCTCACCCCAGCAGGCGATGGCCGACCGGGCCGAGTACGCCCGCAAGGGCATCGCCCGTGGCCGCAGCCTTGTCGTGCTGCAGTATGCCGACGGAATCGTGTTCGTCGGCGAGAACCCGTCCCGCGCGCTGCACAAGTTCAGCGAGATCTACGACCGGATCGGCTTCGCGGCCGCCGGCAAGTACAACGAGTACGAGAACCTGCGGATCGGCGGTGTGCGCTATGCCGACCTGCGTGGCTACACGTACGACCGTGCCGATGTGACCGCCCGTGGTCTGGCCAATGTGTACGCGCAGACGCTGGGCACGATCTTCTCGTCGGCGGCGGAGAAGCCGTACGAGGTGGAGCTGGTGGTCGCCGAGGTGGGCGAGACGCCTGACGGTGACCAGATCTACCGGTTGCCGCACGACGGTTCGATCGTGGACGAGCACGGTTCGGTCGCGGTCGGCGGCAACGCCGAGCAGATCAGTACCTATCTGGATACTCAGCACCGGGACGGCATGTCGCTGGCCGAGGCGCTGAAGCTGGCTGTCCAGTCGTTGTCCCGGGAGCCGAACGGCGGTGAGCGGGAGATTCCGGCGGAGCGGCTGGAGGTCGCGGTGCTGGACCGGGCACGGCCGCAGCAGCGGAAGTTCAGGCGGATCGTGGGGCGTCAGCTGTCCCGGCTGCTGGAGGCCGGGGGAGCGGAGACCGCGACGGAGGCCGAGGACGACGACGACGAGTGAGTTCCCTGGTTCGACCGCGCACCCGTTCACCGGGTGTTCGTACGGAAGGGGCCGCACCGGTGCATACCGGCGCGGCCCCTTCCGTACGTCTTGGCGTCGGGGGCCGGTCTACGTTCCAGGAGGGGCTGTGGAGCCTCGTACGACCAGTTCGACGGGGATGTCCTCCTGTGGGGGTGTGCGGCCGTCCAGGACGGCCAGGAGGGCCTTCATGCCCTGTTCGCCGAATCGTTCGGCGTCGAGGCGGACGGTGGTGAGTTCGGGGTCGAGGGCGCGGGCCAGGGCGAGGTCGTCCAGGCCGGTGATGGAGATGTCGTCGGGGATGCGCAGGCCCAGGCGCCGGGCCGCCTTGTAGGCGCCCGCGGCGAGTTTGTCGTCGTCGCAGATCACGGCCGTGGGGCGGGGTCCCGGGGCGGAGAGGGCGGTCTGGGTCGCGGCCAGGGCGTCTTCGAAGGAGATGGGTGCCCGTGCGATCCGCAGGCTGGTTCCGGGGACCTCGCAGAGGCAGGAGGCCAGTTCCTGGCCGCGGACCTCGAAGGTCCAGGAGGCGATGTCGGCCGCGAGGTGCAGGAAGCGGCGGTGGCCCAGGTCCAGGAGATGGCCGGTGACCTGGCGTACGCCGTCCCTGATGTCGAGGTTGACGGTGGCCGCGCCCTGGCTGCCGGCCGGGTCGCTGTCGAGCATGACCAGGGGGAGCTGGTCGCCGCGGATCGCGGTGAGGGCGTCGGCGGCCATGGAGGAGGCGATGACGCCGTCGAGGGCGGCCTGGGCCGAGCCGAAGGGGTCGCGGGCGGGGCCGATGCCCTCGGGGGACGGGTAGAGGACCAGGCCGAAGCCGTGTTCGGCGGCCACGCGGGCCGCGCCGGTGTAGACGCCCGCGAAGAACTCCGTGGTGAGCGCGGGGACCACCAGGAGGACGGTGCGGGTGCGGCCGAGGCGGAGGTTGCGGGCGGCCAGGTTCGGGCGGTAGCCGAGTTCCTGGGCGGCGTCCCGGACGCGTTCGGCCGTCGTGGCGGAGACCCGGCCGCGCCATTTGTCGCCGAGTACGAGGGAGACGGCTGCCTGGGAGACCCCGGCGGCCTCGGCGACGTCCCGGCTGGTGGGGCGCGTGCTACCTCTTGCCACCGTGTGCCTGCTCCTTCGTGTGGACTCGCGGTCAGCGCACATGGTACGTATTGAGGGAGACGTTATACGTAACACTTCGACGTCGCGCGCTACCGGAAGGGCAGGCCATGGCTGCGGGATACCTGGAGATCCTGAGGGCGAGGCACGCCGCCCGGCTGCTCGCCGGGACGCTGGTGGGGAGGCTGCCGAACGCCACCGCGGCGATCGCCGTCGTGCTGTTCGTGCGGGCCGGGGGCGGCACGTACAGCCTGGCGGGCGCGCTCGCGGCCGTCTACGGGGTGGCCAACGCGGTGGGACAGCCGCTGCTCGGCCGGCTCGTGGACCTGCACGGCCAGCCCCGGGTGCAGCTGCCGGCGGCGGTCGTCTCTGCCCTCGGCATGGTCGTCTTCGCGCTGGCCGGCACGGAGCCGGTGGCGCTCGCCTGCGCCGCGATGGCCGTGGCCGGACTCTTCACACCTCCCCTGGAGGGCGGCCTGCGGGCGCTGTGGCCCTCCGTGCTGCGCGAGGAGGGGCAGGTGCACACCGCGTACGCGATGGACGCCGTCGCGCAGGAAATCATGTTCACCGTCGGGCCGTTGTTCGTGACGCTGTGCGTGGCTCTGTGGTCCGCGCAGGCCGCTCTGCTGATCCTGAGCGTCATCGGTGTCCTGGGTGCCCTCTCCGTGGTTCTCTCGGAGCCCTCGCGCGCGTGGCGTTCGGCTCCGCGCGAGGCGCACTGGCTGGGCGCCCTGCGCTCGCCGGGGCTGCTGGCGCTGCTCGGGGCCTTCCTGTTCATCGGGATCGCGCTCGGCTCGATCACGGTCGCCGGGCTGTCGTACGCGGACGCGCACGGCGGGGACGCGGTGTACGGCTGGCTGATGGCGGGCATCGGGCTCGGCGCGCTGTGCGGCGGTGTGGTCTACGGGGCGCGCCGGTGGGGCGGGGCACCGGAGCGGCGACTGCAGGTGCTCGTGGGCCTTCTGGCGGTGTGTTACGTCCCGCTGGTGCTGGTGCCCGGTCCGGTGGCCATGACCGCGCTGGCCACTCTTGCGGGGGTGTTCCTCGCGCCGAGCATCGCGTGTGCCTTCGTCCTGGTGGACCGGCACGCTCCGGCCGGTACGGTCACCGAGGCCTTCTCCTGGCTTGTGACGACGTTCACCGTGGGTGCCTCGGTCGGAACGGGTCTGGCGGGGCCGGTCGTCGAGTGGGGCGGGGCGGGGCGGGGGTTCGCCGTTCCGGGGGTCGCTGGTGCCGCCGCGCTGGTGGTTCTGCTGGCCACGGGCAGGGTCCTCGCAGCCGCCGGTAGGGGCGAGGTTGTTGCGGTGTCATCGGAAAATGATCCAAACCGAGCCGTCGAACCCCGTTTCAGCTCAGTGGATCGGGCGTAATGTTCAGTCATGGACCGCCGCATTTTCGGGCTGGAGAACGAGTACGGCGTCACGTGTACGTTCAGGGGACAGCGCCGGCTGTCTCCCGACGAGGTGGCGCGGTACCTCTTCCGCCGTGTCGTGTCATGGGGCCGCAGCAGCAATGTCTTTCTGCGGAACGGTGCCCGCCTTTATCTCGACGTGGGATCACATCCGGAATACGCGACACCCGAATGTGACAACGTGACGGAACTCGTCACCCACGACAAGGCCGGCGAGCGCATTCTCGAAGGTCTCCTGGTGGACGCAGAACGACGCCTGCACGAGGAAGGAATCGCGGGCGACGTCTATCTGTTCAAGAACAACACCGACTCGGCCGGCAACTCCTACGGATGCCACGAGAACTATCTGGTGGCCCGGCACGGGGAGTTCTCCCGGCTCGCGGACATTCTCATCCCGTTCCTCGTCACGAGGCAGTTGCTGTGCGGTGCGGGCAAGGTGCTCCAGACGCCGCGCGGTGCCGTGTACTGCGTCAGTCAGCGGGCCGAGCACATCTGGGAGGGTGTCAGTTCCGCGACGACCCGTTCGCGGCCCATCATCAACACGCGTGACGAGCCGCACGCGGACGCCGAGCGCTATCGGCGGCTGCATGTCATCGTCGGCGACTCGAACATGTCCGAGACGACCATGCTCCTCAAGGTCGGTGCCACCGATCTCGTGCTGCGCATGATCGAGGCGGGCACCGTCATGCGGGACCTGACTCTGGAGAACCCCATTCGGGCGATCCGTGAGGTCAGTCACGACATCACGGGCCGTCGCAAGGTGCGGCTGGCCAGTGGCCGTGAGGCCTCCGCGCTCGAGGTGCAGCGCGAGTACTACGAGAAGGCCGTGGACTTCTGCGAGCGCCGGGGCATCCGCACCGGGACGGTCGAGCAGGTCCTCGAGCTGTGGGGCCGTGTCCTCGACTCGATCGAGGCCGAGGACCTCGACCGGATCGGCACGGAGATCGACTGGGTCATGAAGTACCAGCTCATCGAGCGGTACCGGGCCAAGCACAACATGACCATGTCGCACCCCCGGGTCGCCCAGATAGACCTCGCCTACCACGACATCCACCGTCGTCGTGGCCTGTACTACCTGCTGGAGAGGAAGGGGCAAGCCGCGAGGATCTGCAACGATTTGAAGATCTTCGAGGGCAAGTCGGTGCCGCCGCAGACGACTCGGGCCCGGCTGCGTGGTGACTTCATCCGGCGGGCGCAGGAGCAGCGCCGGGACTTCACCGTCGACTGGGTGCATCTGAAGCTCAACGACCAGGCGCAGCGCACGGTGTTGTGCAAGGACCCGTTCCGTTCGGTGGACGACCGGGTGGAGAAGCTGATCGCCGGAATGTGAGCCGGGTGTTCCGTGGGTGACGCGGAACGCAACGCGGGGCGCCGTACGTTTTCCGTACGGCGCCCTTCTCACGTCGTAGAGTTGCGCGCACGCCATCAACAAGATCGACCGATACGAGGCCTTCACCGTGCGCCGACGCTCACTTCTTCTCTCCGTACCCGCTGGACTGGTCACGCTCGCCGGATGCGGTGACGGCGGCAAGTCAGACACGGCGAAATCCAGCAACAGTCCCTCGCCCTCGGCCTCGGCCGCGGCTTCCGCGCCGCCGCCGCCGAAGATCGTCGACGGTCCGCTGCCGGCGATCACGGCCGGTACGAAGTTCGGTGAGAAGCCGACCGTGGCCAAGGGGTCGGGGGAGCCGTCGAAGGATCTGGCGGTCAGGACGGTGATCGCCGGAGGCGGCAGGACGGTCGCGGAGAACGACTACATCCAGGCCAATTACCTGGGGCAGATCTGGGCCACGGCGAAGGTCTTCGACAACTCCTACGACCGTAAGACGCCGCTGGTCATCCAGCTGGCGCAGGGCGGCATCATCGACGGCTGGCGTTATGGCCTGGTCGGCAAGAAGACCGGCAGCCGTGTCGAGATGTCGGTTCCCCCGACCTGGGGTTACGGCTCGTCGGGCAACGCGCAGGCGGGTATCAAGGGCACGGACACGCTGGTGTTCGTGGTGGACATCGAGGACACGTTCAACTCCAAGAGCTCGGCCAAGGGCAAGGACGTCCCGCAGAAGGACGCCTCGCTGCCGACGGTCGGCACCAACACGGACGGTTCGGCGCCCAAGATCACGGTGCCGAAGAAGACCGCTCCGACGAAGCTCGTGGCGAACTATGTGATCGAGGGCGACGGCGACGAGGTCAAGGCGGACAGCACGGTCCTGGTGCAGTACGAGGGTGTGCTGTGGGACGGCGGCAAGGAGTTCGACTCCACGTACAAGCGCGGCCAGCTGACGTCGTTCTCGTTGCAGCAGGTCGTCAAGGGCTGGGCGCAGGGGCTGACGGGCAAGAAGGTCGGCAGCCGCGTCCTGATCGTGATTCCGCCGGCTCTGGGTTACGGCGACAACCCGCCGGCCGGCAGCGGCATCAAGAAGGACTCCACGCTCGTCTTCTCGGTCGACATCCTGGCGAAGATGTAAACCCCTTCGGGGATGTAAGACTGTCCGTGTTGTCCTTACGCACACAAGCAGGAGCGAAGACGTGAGCATCGAGAAGCCCGAGATCGATTTCCCCGAGGGCGAGCCGCCGGCAGAGCTTCAGATCAAGGACATCTGGGAGGGCGACGGCCCCGAGGCCAAGTCGGGTCAGAACGTCACGGTGCACTACGTGGGTGTGGCGTTCAGCACGGGTGAGGAATTCGACGCGAGCTGGAACCGGGGCGACGCGTTCCGCTTCCCGCTCGGTGGCGGCCGTGTCATCAAGGGCTGGGACCGCGGCGTGCAGGGCATGAAGGTCGGCGGCCGTCGTCAGCTGACCATCCCCGCCCACCTCGCGTACGGCGACCAGAGCCCGACTCCGGCCATCAAGCCCGGTGAGACGCTGATCTTCGTGGTCGACCTGATCGCGGTCTGACCACGGCGGACCGGATCCGACCTGGATCCGATCATCCGGGGCCCATGCCCGTCCGGGCATGGGCCCTCGGCTTTTGCCGCGACACCCCGGAGCGGTACGGTCATCGGTCGGAAGCACCATAGGAAGGGCGTCGATGGCCATTGCCAAGGCCGAGCGGCTGATGAACCTCGCACTGTGTCTGCTCGGGACGCGGCGGCCGCTCAGCAAGCGGGAACTCCGCGAGTCCATCGAGGCCTATCTGGAAGCCGGATCGGACGACAGCTTCAACCGGATGTTCGAGCGGGACAAGGACGATCTGCGCGAACTCGGCCTGGTCATCGAGACGGTGGAGAACCTCGACGGCGAGGTCGGCTACCTCGCCCGCCGCGACAGCAACCGGCTGCCGCCGATCACCCTCGACGCCGAGGAGGCCGCCGCCCTCGGTCTGGCGGCCAAGGTCTGGCAGCAGGCCCGGCTGGCGGGCGCGGCGAGCGGCGCGCTTCAGAAGCTGCGGGCCGCGGGTCTGCCCGAGGACGTGGACCCGTACGGATCGCACGGCGCTCTCGAACCGCACATCCCCGTCCACGAGGCCGCCTTCGAGCCCCTGATGCTCGCCTGCCGCGACCGCCGCCCGGTCGTCTTCGACTACCGCAAGGCCACCGCCGCCCGCCCCGGGACCCGGCACGTCGAGCCCTGGGCCCTGGAGTGCTGGCGCGGCCACTGGTATCTCGCGGGCTGGGACCGCGACCGCGGCGCCGAGCGGGTCTTCAGGCTCTCCCGGATCACCGGCAAGGTCCGGGCGCGTGCGGGCCGGTACACCGCCGAGCCGCCCGATGTCGTCACCGTGCGCGAGACGGTGGCCGGCTGGGCCGGGGAGATCGCCGACCGTTCGGCGCTGATCCGGCTGCGTTCCGGCGCGGGCTACCCGTTGCGCGCCAAGGCCGCCTCCGTTCGGGAACTGGGCGACGGCTGGGACGAGTTGGAGATTCCGTACGGGCATGGCCTGGACGCCTGGCTCGTCGAGTTCGGGCCGGACGTCGTGGTTGTGGAACCCGCCGAACTGCGGGCCGATGTGATCGAGCGGCTGCGCGCCGTGGCCAAGGGCTGAGGGGAAAAGTAAGAAAGTGGCAGGAAAACCGGCCAGGCCCGCGAACGCGATCGACCAGACCCGGCGGATGCTCTCCCTGGTGACGTATCTGCGCGAGCGCCCCGGCGCCCGTGTCGGCGATGTCGCCCGTGCCTTCGGGATCACCGAGGACGAGCTGATCTCCGACCTCGACGTGCTGCCGCTCTGCGGGACCAGTTTCCGCGGCGGGGATCTGCTCGACATCGACACCGACGGCGACCGGATCTGGTGGCACAACCCCGACGACGTCGCCGAGCCGCTGCGGATCGCAGCCGACGAGGCGACCGCGCTGCTGGTGGCCGCCCGAGCGGTGTCCACCCTGCCCGGCCTGCGGGAGGGCGACCGGCAGGCGCTGCTGCGGGCCACCGCCAAGGTGGAGGCCGCCTCGGGCGAGGCGGCGAGTGCCAGCTCCCGGCTGTCGGTGACCTTCGAGTCCGAGGGCGGCGTCTTCGCCGAAGTCGACCGGGCGATCTCCGAGCGGCGCCGGCTGTGGATCCGCTACTACTCGCCCTCGCGGGACGAGCTGAGCGAACGCGAGATCGACCCGATCCGCCTGGTCACCGTCGGCCACACCTATGTGGAGGCCTGGTGCCGCCGCTCGGAGGCCCGCCGTACCTTCCGGCTCGACCGGGTCGCCGAGATCCGCATCCTGGACGAGCCGTCCGCGCCGCCCCAGATCGAACTGCGGGACCTGTCCGAGGGGCTCGTCCAGCCCGCGGCCGAGGACCCGGAGGTGGTCGTCGAAGCCGGTCCCGGCGGGCGCTGGGTCGCCGAGTACTACCCGCACGACAGCGCGGATGAGCTGCCGGACGGCGGGCTGCGTATCACCTTGCGGACCCCCGATCCCACGTCGCTGCGGCGGCTGGCCCTGCGCCTCGGCGGTGACGGCCGGATCGTCTCGCCGCAGGCTCTCGCGGACAGTGCCCGCAGCGCGGCCCGCGAGGCGCTCGCCGCCTACGACGCGCCGCAGGGGCTCGGGGAGGTCCGGGACAGACCGTACGAGGGGCGGGAGCAAGGGCTTTGAGGACGTCGTCGATGTCTGGTGCGCAGGGAGGGCCGGGTGCCCCGGAGAAGCCGGGGACCGTGCGGCGGGCGGGGGCCCCGGGACACGGAGGGGCGTCGACGACGGCGGGACGGACCGGTCCGGCCCCGGGTGCGCCGGAGATGTCGGTCGGGACGGCCTTCGCCGGGATGCGCCGGGTGGTCGAGGTGATGTTCAAGGCCGCCTGCCCCGACTGCCGGGCCGGTTTCGAGCTCACGCCGGGGGCCCTGCGCCTGGCCATCGGCGCCAGCAGCCGCACCACGTTCTACTCGTTCACCTGTCCCGCGTGCGGTTCTGCCGTCCGCAAGCCCGCGGGGGAACGCATCGTCGAACTCCTCACCGGGGGCGGGGTCCGCACCCTGCGGCTGCACTCCACCCTCTAGGGTCGTGGTCATGTTCTGGCCGATGTTTGCGATCGCCGCGGGTTTCCTGGGAATCACGGTTCTCGGAGTTCTCGCCGTCCGTGTCTTCATGGAAGCGGAGCGTCTGGGCCGGCAGGTGGCCGATTCCGCGCGCCGTATCAGCACAGCCTCCGAGGACCTGGAGCGGGCCGCGGTCGGGGTGGCGCGCTCCGTGGACGCGGTGTGAGCCGGTCCATGGATGCGCAATGCGTCACGTCTGCCTGTCGACTTCATGCCGGGGCCAGGTACGCTCAGGGGCGCGGCCCGGAGAATGAGGCGCGGGCCGCGAACTGGGAGTACGCACAGGGATTGCCCCGCGTTCACCCCTGAGCGTTACGATCGCTGACATCACGACGATCGGACACACGTCCGACCGATCGGCCAGCACCCCGACCATGCAGCCTCGGTGAGAAGGTAAAGACTTATGTTCGGAAGGCTCGGAGCTCCCGAGATCATTCTCATCCTCGTCGTCATCATCCTGCTGTTCGGCGCGAAGAAGCTTCCGGACATGGCGCGCTCCCTCGGCAAGTCCGCCCGGATCCTCAAGAGCGAGGCGAAGGCGATGAAGGAAGAGGGCGGCAGCACCAACCAGGCGGCCCCCGCGCCGGCCCCGGCCGACGAGCAGACCCCCGCGCAGCGCACCATCCAGGCCGCTCCCGGCGACGTGACCAGCTCGCGCCCGGTCAACGAGCCGACGGACACGACCCAGCGCTGACGCAGGGCCGGTGACATCCGGCCCGCCGCATGAGATGAGGATGTGGGTTGCTCAAGTCTGCCCGCAACACGGAGAGGGATCCTGAGGGGCGCATGCCCCTCGCGGACCATCTTCGCGAGCTCCGCAACCGGCTCGCGAAGGCGGTGCTGGCGATCGTCATAGTGACCGTCGTCGCAGCCTTCTACTACAACGACATCATCAACTTCTTCACCAAGCCGGTCCTGGACTCCATCGGGTGTCCGGAGACCTTCGCCGAGCTGGCGAAGCAGCCCAAGAACCATCAGTGCGCGCAGATCACCATTAACGGTCTACTCGCCCCGTTCACCCTGGCGCTGAAGGTCTCCCTGATGGCGGGCGTCGTGCTCGCCTCGCCGGTCTGGCTCTACCAGCTCTGGGCGTTCGTCGCGCCGGGTCTGCACAGGACCGAGAAGAAGTACGCGTACGCGTTCGTCGGCACGGGTGTCCCGCTGTTCTTCGGCGGTGCCTATTTCGCCTACAAGGTGCTCCCCACCACGGCGAAGGTGCTGATGCAGTTCACGCCGAGCGGCGTGAAGAACCTGCTGCCCCTGGACGACCTGCTCGACCTGGTCACGCGCATGGTGGTGGTCTTCGGTCTCTCCTTCGAGCTGCCGCTGCTCCTGGTGATGCTCAACCTCACGGGCATCATCACCGGCAAGCGCATGCTCGGCTGGTGGCGCGGCATGATCGTCGGCATCACCGTCTTCGCCGCCGTCGCCACTCCCAGCACCGACCCGCTGACGATGCTGGCGCTCGCCGGGCCGATCTGGATCCTGTACTTCGGCGCGGTCGCCTTCTCGCTGTTCAACGACCGGCGCAAGCGCCGGCGCGACGAGTCGGGACTCGCCGACGACGAGGCCTCCGACCTCGACCTCACCCCCGAGGACATCGGCGACATCGAGAACGTGGGTGCCGGCCGGACCCTTCCGGAGCAGGCCACCACGGACCGGGTCAACGGTTATGACGACGTGACCTGACGGAGTCCGGGACCTCGTATGGTCACCCTGTGACCAGCGAGATCACCCTCTTCGTCAACCCCACCGCGGGCCGCGGCCGGGGCGCCCGAGCGGCGCTGCCGGCCGCTTCCGCTTTGCGTGCCGCGGGATTCTCCGTCGAGACCGTCGAGGGCGAGGACGCGGCGGACGGTCTCGCGCGGGCGCGCGAGGCGGTCGCCGGCGGTACCGGCGCCCTCGTCGCGGTCGGCGGGGACGGCATGGCGAACCTGGCCCTCCAGGCCGTCGCCGGGACCCGTACCCCCTTCGGACTGGTCGCGGCCGGGACCGGCAACGACTTCGCGCGGGCCCTCGGCCTGCCCGTGGGCGACCCGGCGGCCGCGGGCCGGATGATCGCCGAGGCGCTGAAGGGCGAGCGGCTGCGTGAGGTCGACCTGGGCCGGGTGAACGGCGCCTGGTTCGGCACCGTCCTCGCCTCCGGGTTCGACTCCCGGGTCAACGACCGCGGCAACCGGATGCGTCTGCCCGTCGGACGCTTCAGGTACGACGTCGCCATGGTCGCCGAACTGGCGGCCTTCCGGCCCGTCCCGTACCGCCTCACGCTGGACGACGGCGAGACGCGGGACATCGAGGCGACGCTGGTGGCCGTCGGCAACGGATCGTCGTACGGCGGCGGTATGAGGATCTGTCCCGGCGCGAGCCTCGGTGACGGGCTGTTCGACATCACGGTGGTCGGGGACTGCTCGCGTGCGACGCTGCTCAAGATCTTCCCCCGGGTCTACCGGGGCACCCACGTCGGCCATCCCGTGGTGAGCGTGTACCGGGCGGCCCGGGTGGAACTCCTGGCCGAGGGCGTCACCGGCTACGCGGACGGCGAGCCGCTCGGCCCGCTGCCGCTCACCGCGGAGTGCATACGGGCGGCTGTGCGCGTCGCACTTCCCTGAGCTGCGGGGATCCGGGGTTTCACAGCCGCTGATCCGGATAATGATCGTCCTTGTGTCAGTGCCTCCCGGTAGTCTCGAAAGCACGATGACAGAGGACCTCTCACCGGCCGAGCGGTATGCGGCAGCACGCAGGCGCGCTGCCGAGCAGGCCACCGCGCTCGCCCCCTTCCGCGAGATGTACGACTTCGGCCTCGACCCCTTCCAGATCGAGGCCTGCAAGGCGCTCGAAGCGGGCAAGGGCGTGCTGGTGGCCGCGCCCACGGGCTCGGGCAAGACGATCGTCGGCGAGTTCGCCGTCCACCTCGCCCTCCAGCAGGGCAAGAAGTGCTTCTACACCACGCCGATCAAGGCGCTCTCCAACCAGAAGTACGCCGACCTGTGCCGCCGCTACGGCGCGGACAAGGTCGGCCTGCTCACCGGCGACAACAGCGTCAACTCCGAGGCACCGGTGGTCGTCATGACCACCGAGGTCCTGCGCAACATGCTGTACGCGGGCTCGCAGACCCTCCTCGGACTCGGCTATGTGGTGATGGACGAGGTGCACTACCTCTCCGACCGCTTCCGAGGCGCCGTCTGGGAGGAAGTGATCATCCACCTCCCCGAGTCGGTGACCCTGGTGTCGCTGTCGGCGACCGTGTCGAACGCGGAGGAGTTCGGCGACTGGCTGGACACCGTGCGCGGCGACACCCAGGTGATCGTCTCCGAGCACCGTCCCGTCCCGTTGTTCCAGCACGTCCTGGCCGGACGGCGGATGTACGACCTATTCGAGGAGGGCGAGGGCCAGCGCAGGGCCGTCAACCCCGACCTCACGCGCATGGCGCGCATGGAGGCGAGCCGTCCGTCGTACCAGGACCGCAAGAGGGGCCGCGCGATGCGCGACGCCGACCGGGAGCGGGAGCGCAGACAGCGCTCGCGCATCTGGACGCCGGGCCGCCCCGAGGTCATCGAGCGGCTCGACGCCGAAGGGCTGCTGCCCGCCATCACGTTCATCTTCAGCCGCGCGGCCTGCGAGGCCGCGGTGCAGCAGTGCCTGTACGCCGGTCTGCGGCTGAACGACGACGCGGCCCGTGCGCGCGTGCGTGAACTCGTCGAGGAGCGCACCGCCTCCATCCCGGACGAGGACCTGCACGTCCTCGGCTACTTCGAATGGCTGGAGGGCCTGGAGCGCGGTATCGCGGCCCACCACGCGGGCATGCTGCCCACGTTCAAGGAGGTCGTGGAGGAGCTCTTCGTCCGTGGCCTCGTCAAGGCCGTCTTCGCGACGGAGACCCTCGCGCTCGGCATCAACATGCCCGCCCGCTCCGTGGTGTTGGAGAAGCTCGTCAAGTGGAACGGCGAGCAGCACGCCGACATCACACCCGGCGAGTACACCCAGCTCACCGGCCGGGCCGGCCGCCGCGGCATCGACGTCGAGGGCCACGCGGTCGTGCTGTGGCAGCGCGGCTTCGTCCCCGAGCACCTCGCGGGACTCGCGGGCACGCGCACCTATCCGCTGCGCTCCAGCTTCAAGCCGTCGTACAACATGGCGGTGAACCTGGTCGAGCAGTTCGGGCGGCACCGCTCGCGCGAGCTTCTGGAGACGTCCTTCGCGCAGTTCCAGGCCGACAAGTCGGTCGTCGGGATCTCCCGGCAGGTGCAGCGCAACGAGGAGGGTCTGGAGGGTTACAAGGAGTCCATGACCTGCCACCTCGGGGACTTCGACGCCTACATGGGCCTGCGCCGCGAACTCAAGGACCGCGAGACGGATCTGGCCCGCCAGGGCATGTCCGAGCGCCGGGCCGAGGCGGCCGTCGCCCTGGAGAAGCTGAAGCCGGGTGACATCATCCATGTGCCGACCGGCAAGTACGCGGGACTGGCGCTGGTCCTCGAACCCGGGCTGCCCGCCGGCAGGTCGAACGGCCACCGGGGCTTCGAGCAGCACGACGGGCCGCGCCCGCTGGTGCTGACCGCCGAGCGCCAGGTGAAGCGGCTGGCCTCGATGGACTTCCCGGTGCCGGTCGAGGCGCTCGACCGGATGCGGATCCCCAAGTCGTTCAACCCGCGTTCCCCGCAGTCCCGTCGGGACCTCGCGTCCGCCCTGCGCACCAAGGCCGGGCACATCGTGCCGGACCGGCACCGCAAGAGGCGCGCCGAGGCCGCCGACGACCGTGAGATCGCCCGGCTGCGCACGGCGATCCGCGCGCACCCCTGCCACGGGTGCAACGACCGCGAGGACCATGCCCGTTGGGCCGAGCGCTACCACCGGCTCCAGCGGGACACCGCGCAGCTGGAGCACCGTATCGAGGGCCGGACGAACACCATCGCCCGTACCTTCGACCAGATCGTCGCCCTTCTCACCGAACTGGACTATCTGCGCGCCGACGAGGTCACCGAGCACGGCAAGCGGCTCGCCCGGCTGTACGGCGAACTCGACCTGCTGGCCAGTGAATGTCTGCGCGCCGGTGTCTGGGACGGGCTCTCCCCGGCCGAACTGGCAGCCTGCGTCTCGGCGTTGGTGTACGAGTCGCGGGTCGCGGACGACGCGACGGCGCCGAAGGTGCCGTCGGGCAAGGCCAAGGCCGCGCTCGGCGAGATGGTGCGGATCTGGGGGCGTCTGGACGCGCTGGAGGAGGACTTCCGGATCAGCCAGACCGAGGGCGTGGGCCAGCGCGAGCCGGACCTCGGCTTCGCCTGGGCCGCCCACGAGTGGGCCTCGGGCAAGGGCCTGGACGAGGTGCTGCGCGAGGCCGAGATGCCCGCCGGCGACTTCGTGCGCTGGTGCAAGCAGGTCATCGACGTCCTCGGCCAGATCGCGGCCGCCGCGCCCGTCACGGGCGGCGAGAGGTCGACGGTCTCGAAGAACGCCCGCAAGGCGGTCGACGGCCTGCTGCGCGGAGTGGTGGCCTACTCGTCGGTGGGCTGACGGACACGGCCCGGCCGTCGCGGAGCCGGGCCGAGCCCCAGCAGGTGCCGCCTCCCACCGGGAGGCGGCACTCGCGGGCCACGTCGGTGCCAGGGGCTCGGCCGGGCGGCTCAACCTCCGCCCGGCCCGAGTGGGACGGGCGCCTTCGTGTCCGTCCGCTCCTGCCGCGGGTCGCCCGGTGGGTCAATGGGCTTCGTCGCGGTCGACGTATGCGCGCCAGCCGCCGTAGGACGTGATGTCGGGTGCTCCGGTCAGTGCGCCGGGCTCGCACAGGAAGCCGGGGACGTGGGAGCCGTCGGCCAGTTCGACGCTGCCCAGCGTCATCGGGCGGGGGAGCGCGGCCAGCAGGCGTCCGAGGCCGTCCGCGGGCAGACTCCACACCTCGGCCTCGACGGCGGCGCCGCCCGCGCCGACATGGACGAGACCCGGCTTGGGCGGGCTGGTGGCCAGGGCGTGCAGGCGGTAGACGGCGGCGGTGGTGGTCGCGCGTTCCAGCCGGGCGCCCAGGGCGAGCAACTGCGGGTTGAGCGGCCGGCCGGACAGATGCGCCCCGACCACGGCGAGGCGGGTCTCCGGTTCCAGCGAGCGGGCGATCCGTGCGAGCCGTTCGTCGGTGAACGCCGGGCCGATCAGCATCACGCCGAAGGGGAGTCCCGCGGGTGTCCGCCCGGCCGGGACGGCGACCGCCGCCAGATCGAAGAGGTTCGTGGAGTTGGTGAAGCGGCCGAGGCGGGCGTTGGCGCCCAGCGGGTCGGCGGCGACCTCGGCGAGCGTGGGATGGCCGGGGGTGGTGGGCAGCAGCAGCGCGTCGGCGTCGGCCAGTTCGGCGAGCGCCCGGGTGCGCAGCGAGGCCAGCCGCTCCTGGTCCGCGTACAGCCGGTGGGCCGGGATGTCCCGGGCGCGGGTGATGATCCCGGCGACGGTCGGGTCGAGCCCGGCACCTCCCTCCGAGATCAGCTTGTCGACGAACTCACCGACCGCCGTGTAGCGCTCGGCGACGAAGGCGCCCTCGTAGAGCATCGCGGCGGCCTCGGTGAACGGGGTGAGGTCGAGGGTGCGTACGTCGGCCCCCGCCGCGACGAGCCGGTCCACCGCCGCTTCGTACGCCCGCGCCCAGCCCTCGTCGAGTTCGCCGAGCTGTGCGGTCGGCGGGACGGCGACGCGCCAGGGGCCGGGCGTCCGCTGCGGCAGGGGCGGCAGTACGCGTGCTGAGGGGGCCGCCAGGTGGGCGAGGGTCTGTTCGGCCTCCGGGAGGGTGCGGGCGAACACGGTCACGCAGTCCAGGGAGGCACAGGCCGGGACGATGCCGGTGGTCGGCACCAGGCCGCGGGTCGGCTTCAGGCCGACGATGCCGTTGAACGCGGCGGGCACGCGGCCGGAGCCGGCGGTGTCCGTGCCGAGGGCCAGGTCGACGATGCCGAGGGCGACGGCCACGGCCGATCCCGAGCTGGAGCCGCCGCTGATCCTTTCCGGGTCCAGGGCGCACCGGACGGCGCCGTGGGGCGAGCGGGTGCCGACCAGGCCGGTGGCGAACTGGTCGAGGTTGGTGGTGCCGAGGACGACGGCGCCGGCCGCGCGGAGGCGGGCGACCGCCGGGGCGTCGGCCTCGGGGGTGTACGCGTAGGCCGGGCAGCCGGCGGTGGTGGGCAGGCCGTCCACGTCGATGTTGCCCTTCACGGCGAGGAGCCGGCCGGCGAGCGGAAGGCGCTCGCCGGCGGCGACCCGCTCGTCCACGGCGCGGGCCTCCCGCTCGGCCTCCGCCCGGGGGCGCAGGCCGATCCAGATCTCGGGGCGGTCCACGGCCTCGATACGGGCGTAAGCCATGCGGACTCGGGTGACGGCGGACATCGGGACTCCTTGTGCTGGGAGGGTGCGCCGGCCGTGGCCCGGCCCGGGTGGTGGCCGGGAGGGGTGCGGGCGGGGCGGGGGCGGACGCGGATTCAGCCCGCCGACGGTTCCAGGGGGGCCAGGACCAGCAGGGTCGTGCCCGCTTCCACCTGGGCGCCCGGGCGGGTGAGGATCTGCTGGACCACGCCGTCGATCGGGGCGGGGACACGGGATTCCATCTTCATGGCCTCCAGGGCGAGCAGCGGCTGCCCCGCCGTGACCCGTTCGCCCGGTGCCACGTTCAGCTGCCACACCGAGGCGGCGAACTCCGCCTCGACGGCCCTGCCGCCCTCGGGGACCCGCACCTCGACGGCCGGGGCCGGGGGGACGGCCGCCGCCTCCGCGCGGGCGAACTCGCCCGCCGCCTCCCAGGCGTCCCGCTCGGCGGAGAACGCGCGGCCCTGCCGGGACCGGAACTGCGCGATGGACTCGGTGTTCTCGGCGAGGAAGGTCTCGTAGGCGGCGAGCGAGAAGGTGCCCTCCTCGACGCGCGGCACGAAGCGGCCGGAGATGATGTCGGCCCGCAGCTCGAGGAGTTCGTCCGCCTCCACCGGGTACCACTTGATCCGGTCGAAGAAGCGCAGCAGCCAGGGCGAGCCCGGCTCGAACGCGCCGCGCTGCTGCCAGGCCGACCACACCTGGGTCGTACGGCCGACGAACTGGTAGCCGCCGGGGCCCTCCATGCCGTAGACGCAGAGGTAGGCGCCGCCGATGCCGACGGAGTTCTCGGCGGTCCAGGTGCGGGCCGGGTTGTACTTGGTGGTGACCAGCCGGTGGCGCGGGTCGAGCGGGGTGGCGACCGGCGCGCCCAGATAGACGTCACCGAGGCCGAGGACGAGGTACTCGGCGTCGAAGACCGTGCGGTAGACGTCGTCCACCGAGTCCAGGCCGTTGACCCGGCGGATGAACTCGATGTTCCACGGGCACCAGGGGGCGTCGTCGCGGACTCCGGCCATGTAGCGGGCGATGGCCTCGCGGGTGGCCGGGTCGTCCCATGACAGCGGGAGATGGACGGTACGGGAGGGGACGACGAGCTGGTCGCTGGGCGGCAGGGCGCGGACCGTGCGCCGTACGGTGTCCAGGAGTTCGCGCTGGGGGAGCCGGGACGGGTCCGCCTGGATCTGGAGCGAGCGGATGCCCGGAGTCAGGTCGGTGACGCCTTCGAGGTCCGCCGAGGCCACCGCCTCCATGAGCGCGTGGACCCGCATCCGCAGGGCGAGGTCCAGCTGCATGGGACCGAACTCGACGAGCAGGTTGTCGTCGCCGCTGCGGCGGTACGTCACATCGCCGTCCCGGGCGAGGATCCCGCCGTCGGCGATCGGGGGCCGCGCCGAACCGTCGTCGGTGATCGGGGCGAAGCGCACGCTGTCGCCGGGGCGGAGCTGGCCGAGCTTCCAGCGCTCCGTGCTGACGACGGTCGCCGGGCAGACGAAGCCGCCGAGTGAGGGGCCGTCGGGGCCGAGGAGCACCGGCATGTCGCCGGTGTAGTCGACGGCGCCGACCGAGTAGGGGGTGTCGTGGATGTTGGAGGGGTGCAGGCCGGCCTCGCCGCCGTCGGTGCGGGCCCAGCGGGGCTTCGGTCCGACGAGCCGCACTCCGGTGCGGGCCGAGTTGAAGTGGACCTTCCAGTCGGCGGCGTAGAAGTCGTGGATGTCGTCCTCGGTGAAGAACTCCGGCGCGGCGTGCGGTCCTTCGAGGGCGCAGATCCGCCACTCGGCCGTGAAGCCGGGGCGTTCGGCGGGCGGCACGGGGGCTTCGAGCGCGGTGACCGCGCCGCCGTGCAGTACGTCGCCGGTGCGCAGGGCGCGGCCCCCGTGGCCGCCGAACCGGCCGAGCGTGAAGGTGGCGGCGCTGCCGAGGAAGGCGGGCACGTCCAGGCCGCCGCCCGCGAACAGCACGTAGGTGCGCAGGCCGTGTGCGGCGGGCGCGCCGACCTCCAGCACGGCCCCGGCCGGCAGGGTCAACGGTTCCCACTGGGCGACAGTCGACCCGTCCACGGTGACCGGCGCGGGGGCGCCGGTGACGCACACCGTCGTGGCGTGGGAGAACCTCAACGCCGGTCCCTGGAGCGTGCATTCGAGTCCCGGCGCGCCCTCGGGGTTGCCGAGCGCTCGGTTGCCGAGCCGGAAGGAGAGGTCGTCCATCGGGCCGCAGGGCGGTACGCCGACCTGCCAGTAGCCTCTGCGTCCGGGCCAGTCCTGCACGGTGGTGAGTGTGCCCCCGGACACGACCTCGACGCGCGGGGTGGGATCGCTCAGGCCGGCCAGGGTGGCGGTGGAGTGCGCGGCCCGCCGGAAGGACGGTTCGGCAAGCGCCGCCCGCACCAGGCCGAGGTTGGTCTCGATCCCGTCGACCCGGGTCGCGGCCAGCGCCTCGTCGAGGCGTTCCAGGGCCTCGGCCCGGTCGGTCCCGTACGCGACGACCTTCGCGAGCATCGGGTCGTACGAGGTGGTCACCTCGGTGCCGGTCTCGATCCAGCCGTCGACGCGGACTCCGGCGGGGAACTCGACCCTGGTCAACAGACCCGCGCTGGGCCGGTGTTCGCGCGAGGGGTCCTCGGCGTACACACGCGCCTCGACGGCGTGACCGCGGGGCGCCCCCGGATCCCGTACGACCTCGGACTCGCCCCGGGCCAGGCGCAGCATCCAGGCGACCAGGTCGACGCCGTAGATCTCCTCGGTGACCGGGTGTTCCACCTGGAGACGGGTGTTGACCTCCAGGAAGTACGCCTCCTCGCGGGCGGCGTCGTAGACGAACTCGACGGTTCCGGCGGAACGGTAGCCGACGGAGGCGCACAACTGGCGTGCGGCGGAGGTGAGTTCGGCGCGGACGTGGGCGGGGAGGCCGGGGGCGGGCGCCTCCTCCAGGACCTTCTGGTTGCGGCGCTGGAGGGAGCAGTCCCGGTCGCCGAAGGTGACGACCCGGCCCCTGCCGTCGCCGAAGACCTGCACCTCGACGTGGCGGGCATGTTCGACCAGGCGTTCAAGGAAGACCCCGGCCGAGGAGAAGGAGGCCGCGGCGACGCGCTGCACCCGGTCCCAGGCCTCGGTCAGTTCATCGGCGGATCGACATGCCGACATGCCGATGCCGCCGCCACCGCCGGTGGCCTTGAGCATGACGGGATAGCCGATGCGGTCGGCAGCCTCCAGGGCCTCGGGGAGCCCGGAGAGCAGTCCGGTGCCCGGCGCCAGCGGCACCCCGGCGGCCTCCGCCGCCGCCCTCGCGGTGTGCTTGGCGCCGAACAGCTCCAGCTGCTCCGGTGTCGGTCCGACGAACACGATCCCGGCATCCTCGCAGCGCCGCGCGAACGCCGCGTCCTCGGACAGGAAGCCGTACCCGGGGTGGATGGCCCCGGCCCCGGTGTCCTTGGCGGCCTTCAGGACCAGGTCGGCGTCGAGGTAGGACTCCTTGGCGGGGGCCGGGCCCAGGCGTACGGCCTGGTCGGCGAGCCGGACGTGGGGCGCCGCGCGGTCGGCGTCGGAGTGGACGGCGACGGTGCGCAGGCCCAGTTCGCGGGCGGTCCGGATGATCCGGACGGCGATCTCGCCGCGGTTGGCTATCAGCACGGTGCCGAAGGTCATGCGGAGGCCCCGATCGTCATGGTGACGGCCGTCGGTTCGAAGCCGTTGCACGGGTTGTTGATCTGGGGGCAGTTGGAGACCAGCACGATCACATCGCGTTCGGCGCGCAGGGTCAGCGTGAGCCCCGGCGCGGAGATGCCGTCGACGATGCCGAGGGTGCCGTCCTTCTCGACGGGCACGTTCATGTACCAGTTGATGTTCGAGACGAGGTCGCGCTTGCCGAGGCCGTAACGGGCGCCCTCGGCGAGGAAGTTGTCCACGCAGGCGTGCTGGGACCAGGTGTGGTGGCCGTAGCGCAGGGTGTTCGACTCCTTGGAGCAGGCGCCGCCGACCGTGTCGTGGCGGCCGACCTCGTCCACGACGACGGTCATCAGCGGGGTGTGCTCGTTCGACATCAGCACGCTGCCCGTGGTCAGGAAGATGTTCCCCTGGGCCTGGATCGTGTCGGGAGCGCTGTAGCGGACGGCGGTGTCCGCGGCGTCGTACACCAGGAAGTCGACGGCCTGGTTGCCGTGCAGGTCGGTGACGGTGAGCGTCTGGCCGGCGTGGACGACGGCGGACCAGGCGGCCCGGGCCGGGACGGTGACGTGCGTCATGCGAGCCCCCTCGTGGCAAGGAATTCGGCGGTGTTGAGGAAGGCACGGCGGCCCTCGGGTGTGGCCTCCCACAGCGGGTCGCCCGCCGCGGTCGGCCGCGCGCGCCAGGCCAGCACCTCCAGGGGGGTGCTGGTGTAGTGCGGGCGCGGATCGGCCGGGTGCGGCACGTTGGCGATCAGGACGGTGAGGTCCTGCTCGGCGCGCAGGGTGACGGAGGTGCCTGGCCCGGCCGAGCCGGTGAAGGCCGGCGAACCGTCGTCGTGGATCTCCACGCCCTGGAAGAAGGAGAGCGAGGGCGCCAGATCGCGGGGGCCGAGCCCGTTCTTGGCGGCGGCCAGCTTGAACAGCTCCCGCCCGGCCGGGGACGCGGACTGCGGGGTTCCGTCCCCGTAGCGCTCGGTGTTGCGTACGAGTGTGGAGGTGCCGCACAGCGCGTCGTGCCGTCCGGAGGTGTCGGCGACCACCGAGGCGAGCACCCGGCCCTGGTCGGACAGGAGCAGCCGCCCCTCGCCGAGGTAGGCGTTCCACTGGACCTTGACGGTGTCGGCGACGTTCAGGCGCTCCCACGGCCGGTCCGCGACGTACAGCAGGAGGTGGGCGCAGGCGTCGCCGGTGAGGTCGGTCAGGCGCAGTTCGGTGCCCCGGGCCAGCGCCTTGTGGGTGTAGTTGCCGCCCGCCACGGTCTCGGCCCAGACGAGACGGCCCGCCTCGCGCGGTGGGGCGGGCCAGTCCTCCGCGGGGACCACGGGCATGGCCTCGGCACGCGTTCCCTGCTGGGCGCGGGCGTGGTCGCGTGCTCCGTGGGTGGTCGCTGTCGCCATCGCGGGTCCTCCGGCTCCTGGGTCATTTCTGTCGCGTGACAGAAATTAGGGGCGGGGTGGGTCGCGGCGGTGTCCCGTGTGTTGCCGCGCGGTTACCGGTGCCTCACGCGGGTCGCCCCACCGGTGAAGCGGTGCGCGCGGGGCCGCTCCGGGGCTCGCCGGGCGGCGCCGCGACGGGCCGTCCCGGCATGTCGTGTGTGCGAGGATCGAACGCATGGGAACGGGTGACGGACGGCGGGTCGGCAGGCCTCGGGCCGCGCAGCGGCCGGAGAGCGGGCTGACGCCGCGCGCCGAACTCCTCGACGCGGCCGCCGAGTTGTTCACGACGCGGGGCTACGCAGCCACCACCACCCGTGCCGTGGCCGAGCGGGCGGGCATGCGCCAGGCGTCCATGTACCACTACGTCACCGGCAAGGAGGAACTGCTCGCCGAGCTCCTGGAGTCCACGGTCACGCCCTCCCTGGCCTACGCCCGTGAACTGCTCGCGGACGACACGGCACCCGCGGCGGGGCGGCTGTGGGAGTTGTGCCGCACCGACGTGGAAGTGCTCTGCGGGGGACCGCACAATCTCGGTGTCCTGTATCTGCTGCCCGAGGTGCGCACCGAACGCTTCGCCGGCTTCCATGCCGTGCGGGCCGAACTCAAGGACACCTACCGTCAGTTGCTCGCCGCCACGGCGGCCGGCGGCGCGCTCGCCAAGAGTGAGCTCGATCTGCGGACGGATCTGCTGTTCGGCCTGATCGAGGGCGTCATCCTCGTGCGCCGCTCCGATCCGCAGCGCCCGGTGCCCGCCTTCGCCGAGGCCACGGCCGACGCCGCGCTGCGCATCGCCGGCGTCTGAGCCCTTTCCGCCGGACTTTTCGCACGCCTGTCGCATGCCCGTACGCCATCACGCACCGTGTGCGATTGAGGGCTCAGCGTGTAAATGGGGCTGAGGGTACTCCAGTCTTATGGGCGGTTTCAGGTGCTTGCTGAATATGACACGGCGATGATCCGGTCGGACTAAGCTCGCCCGCAGCGCACCGAGTTGAGATGTATTCGTGCGCTTGTTCCCAAAAGTTCCGAAGATCTGGTTTGACCCATACCGATCTGTGCCGTTTCCCCCACAAACCTCCCCCACCCCCAGCCGACTTGTCTCAGAGGGCATACATGGTGAGTGTTCAATCGCCTCCCGGTGACAGTGAACTTCCCTACGCGCGCGTGCTGTTGCTGCCGGCCGTACTGATGGCGGTGGCGACCGGCGCCGCCGTCGCCGCCGTGACGGAGCCGGCCCGGGGCGCTGTGGCCCTGTGCGGCGGCTTCGCCACGCTGCTGGTCATCGCGATCGGCGGCGAAGCCGTCCGACGCGGTCGCGTCACCCGTGAACTGCGGGCCGACTTCGCGCGCCGCACCGCCTCCCTTGAACAGCGCGTCGCCGGACACGATCAGGAGATCGTGCGCTTCACCCGTGAGGTCCTGCCGCACGCGATCGACCGGCTGCACGACGGGGACTCCCCCTCGGAGGTCGTTCGCACCCTGGGCCGCGACAACCCGGAATTCCGGGAGATCGCCAAGTCCCAGAAGGACCTGCTGAAGAAGCTCCTCAAGATCATCGACATCGAGGAGTCGACGCGCGACGCCGCGCAGCGCTCCTTCGTCAACATCGCCCGGCGCGTCCAGGCCATCGTCCACCAGCAGAACAACGAACTCCGCGAGATGGAGGAGGACCACGGGCGCAACCCCGAGGTCTTCGACGACCTGCTGCGCATCGACCACGGCACCGCGCTGATCGGCAGGCTCGCCGACTCCATCGCCGTCCTCGGCGGCGGCCGTCCCGGACGCCAGTGGCCCGAGCCCGTACCGCTGTTCAGCGTGCTGCGCGGCGCGATGTCCCGCATCCTGGAGTACCGGCGCATCGAGCTGCACAACATCGTCGACATCGCCGTCAACGGCGTCTCGGTCGAACCGCTCATCCACGCCCTGGCCGAGCTCATGGACAACGCCACCCGGTACTCGCCGCCGCACACCAAGGTCCACGTCACCGCGATCGAGGTGCAGACCGGCATCGCCATCGAGATCGAGGACGGCGGCGTCAGCCTCAGCGACGAGGCCCGCGGCAAGATCGAGGAACTGCTGCTGCTGGCCGCCGCGGGCGTCGACCCGAACACCATGGGCCAGGCGCCCCGGCTCGGCATGGCAGTCGTCGGACGACTCGCGGAGATGTACAGCATGCAGATCTCGCTGCGGCAGTCCGCGTACGGCGGTGTCCGCGCCGTCCTCGTGGCACCGCGCGACATGCTCACCACCGACTTCGCCCCGGGTCTCGCGCACGGCGTCGGAGCGACCTCCGTGGCCGGCATCGACAACGGCGGCGTCGAGGGCCCGGCGCGCAAGCCCAAGAAGCGCAAGCCCACCACCGGCCCCCGCATCCCCTCGTCGAGCGGCGACCTCCGTGAGGACGACGTCCCGGTCGTCACGGAATGGACGCCGGGCGGCCTTCCGCAGCGCCGCAGCCGGATGAAGGTCCCGCTCAGCCAGCGGTACGCCGAGGCGCGCGCCGAGCAGGAGGCCGCCGAGGCCTCCGGCGCCGCCGCCTCGTGGCGACCCGCCCCCGAGCCGCAGGAGAAGGAGCCCGAACCAGGGCTGTGGGTCGAGGCGTTCATGAACGGACTCAAGGGCGACCCGGACCCGACCGTGTTCAGCCCGGACAACCAGCCGGCCCCTGCCGAGGCCGACGACGAGGGGGACCTCAAGTGATCCAGCAGCGAGCCAACTTCGACTGGATGCTCAAGGATCTCGCCGACGGAGTGCCGGGCATCCAGCAGATCGTGGTGCTCTCCGCCGACGGGCTGCGCATCGCCCGCTACGGCGGCGACCCCGACGCGGCCGACCGGGTCGCCGCGGCCTGCGCGGGCCTCCAGAGCCTGGCGGGAGCCGTCGCCGGCGAGATCCCCAAGAGCGACGGCCGGATGCGGATGGTCATCATCGAGATCAACGGCGGCTACTTCTACCTGATGTCGGCGGGACCCAACGCCTACCTCGCCGTGCTCGCCAACCAGACCGCGGAACCCGGCCTGATGAGCAACCGCATGCGCGACCTCGTCGTACGGATCGGCGCCCATCTCACGAGTCCGCCCCGCCGCAACGGGCAGACCGTATGACTCCTCCGCAACGCCGACGGCGCCAACCCAGGGAGCGGCCCCCGGAACCTCCCGCGCCGCCGTCCCCCCTCCCGGGCCCCGAAGGTCCCGAGGGGGAGGACGGCCAGGGCAAACCGAAGAACCCGGAGCGCCTGTATGTGCTCACGGGCGGCGGTGAGGGCGGCGACCGGGCCGAGGTCGACCTGGTCACGCTCGTCGTGACCCGCGCCGCCACCCCGCCGCCCGCCACCCAGCCGGAGCAGTCCGCGCTGCTGCGGCTGTGCAGGACCCCCCTGTCCGTGGCCGAGATCTCGGCCTATCTCAATCTGCCGTTCAGCGTGGTGACCGTCCTGCTCACCGAGCTGCTGGCGGCCGAACTGGTCCAGGCACGCGCCCCGATCGTCCGTCAGGCGCTCCCCGACCGTTCCCTCCTCGAAGCGGTGATGCATGGACTTCAAAGGCTCTGACACCATCCCGGGCCCTCGCGCCGAGGACCACCTCCCGCACACCGCGCAGGCGGCCGTGAAGATCGTGATCGTGGGCGGCTTCGGAGTCGGCAAGACGACCATGGTGGGCTCCGTCAGCGAGATCAAGCCGCTGACGACCGAGGAGACCATGACCCAGGCCGGCATCGGGGTCGACGACAACTACGGGTCGGAGACCAAGACCGCCACCACCGTGGCCATGGACTTCGGCCGGATCTCCATCACGGACCAGCTGGTGCTCTACCTGTTCGGCACACCGGGCCAGGAGCGTTTCTGGTTCCTGTGGAACGGCCTGTTCGAGGGAGCGCTCGGCGCGGTCGTCCTGATCGACACCCGCCGCCTGGAAGTCAGCTTCGACGTGATCGGACGCCTGGAGGAGCGTGGTGTCCCGTTCGTCGTCGCGATAAACGACTTCCCCGACGCGCCCCGGTACCCGGTCGAGGACCTGCGGGCCGCGCTCGATCTCGCCGAGGAGATCCCGATCGTCAAGTGCGACGCCCGCCGCAGGGCGTCGAGCCGAGACACCCTGATGATCCTGATGCGCTTCCTGCATTCCCTCGCGATGACGTCGGCACACACCTGAACACCGTACGGTGAAAACGGCATCCGTACGCCAACTGCCAATCCATAGAACGTAATTGAGCTTCGGAGCGATCATTGTGACGACCGAATCCCATTCCCCCACCGGTACGGAAGAACCCGCGTTCGGCCCCCCGCCCGGCTGCCCCGCACACGCGCTCGGCCCCGGCGTGGGCCCCGGCGGACTGCGTCGCCTCTACGGGCCCGAGGCGGAGGACCTGGGCGCGCTGTACGAGAAGCTGCGTGCCGAACACGGCGCCGTGGCACCCGTGCTGCTGCACAATGATGTGCCGATCTGGGTGGTCCTCGGTCACACCGAGAACCTGCACATGGTCAGCACTCCCTCGCACTACGCGCGCGACAGCCGGCTGTGGACCGCCGTCCAGGACGGCACCGCCGGAGCCGATCACCCGCTGGCCCCCCACATCGCCTGGCAGCCCATCTGCTCCCACGCCGAGGGCGACGAGCACCTCAGGCTGCGCGGCGCCGTCACCGGCGCCATGTCGACCATCGACTTCCGCAGTCTGCGGCGCTACATCAACCGCGCGACACAGCGCCTGGTCAACGCGTTCTGCCCGCTCGGCAAGGCCGACCTGGTCGGACAGTTCGCCGAGCATCTGCCGATGTCCGTGCTCTGCGAGATCATCGGCACGCCCGAGGACTACAACGACCGCATGGTGCACGCCACCCGCGACCTGCTCAAGGGCACCGACACCGCCATCGCCAGCAACGAGTACGTCATGAACGTGCTGACCCAGCACACCCTGCGGCGCCGGGCCCAGCCCGAGGACGACTTCACCAGCCATCTCATCAACCACCCGGCCCGGCTCACCGACGACGAGGTGGCCCAGCACCTGCGGCTCGTCCTGCTCGCCGCCTACGAAGCCACCGCCAACCTCATCGCCAACGTGCTGCGCATGCTGCTCACCGACCCGCGCTTCCGCGCCCAGCTCAACGGCGGGCAGATGACCGTGCCCGAGGCGGTCGAGCAGTCCCTGTGGAACGAGCCGCCGTTCAGCGCCGTCCTCGGCTACTTCGCCAAACAGGAGACGGAGCTGGGCGGTCAGCGCATCCGTAAGGGCGACGGACTGCTGTTCGGGATCGCGCCCGGCAACGTCGACCCCCGGATCCGTCCCGACCTGGCCGCGAGCATGCAGGGCAACCGCTCCCACCTCGCCTTCGGCGGCGGCCCGCACGAGTGCCCGGGGCAGGACATCGGCCGTGCCATCGCCGATGTCGGCGTCGACGCGCTCCTGTTGCGGCTGCCGGACGTCGAACTCGACTGCGACGAGGGCGACCTGCGCTGGCGCAGCACCATGTCCTCGCGCCACCTCGTCGATCTGCCCGTGCGGTTCGAGCCCAAGCCGACCCAGGACGTCAGCCGGCGGCCGTCCGTACGCGCCCTGCCCGCCCAGCGGTCCAACTGGCAGGTGACCACCGAAAGTACGGCACCGCCCGTGTCCGCGCCGCAGCCGACGCCTCCCGCGCCCGTCCCCGCCGCCCCCGAGCCGGGCAGCCGGCCCGGCGCCTGGCAGCGCCTCCTGCGCTGGTGGCGCGGCTACTGATCCGCTCCGGCCGCATCGGCGGCGCGGTCTGCCGGACCCCCGTCCCGGGCCGACCAGCTGTCGTACGAGGTCCACGCCTCCAGCGTCCGTCCGCTGACGAACCGGTGCGCCCGGCCGGTGACCGGATCGGTGAACTCCAGTGTCCGCGCCAGCAGTTGCAGCGGGCGCCGGAAGTCGCCGGCCGGCACCGGCCCGGTCACCACCGGGTACAGCGGGTCGCCGAGGATGGGCACGCCCAGCGCGCTCATGTGCACCCGCAGTTGATGGGTCTGCCCGGTGCGGGGAGTCAGCCGGTAGAGCCCCAGCCCGTCCCGCCGCTCGGCCAGGTCGATTCCGGTGACCGCGTTCGGCTCACCCGCCACCTCCCTCGCGGCCATCACCCCGCGCTCCTTGAGGATGCGGCTGCCGACCGTGCGCGGCAGACGGAGACCGGAGTCGTACGGGGCCACGGCCTCGTACTCCTTGCCGATCAGCCGGTCGCGGAACAGTGACTGGTACGCGCCGCGTTCCCCGGGCCGTACGGTGAACAGCACGAGACCGGCGGTCAGCCGGTCGAGGCGGTGTGCCGCGCCCAGTTCCGGCAGGCCGAGGTCACGGCGCAGCCGGGCGAGGGCCGTCTCGGCGACATGGCTGCCGCGCGGTGTGGTGGCCAGGAAGTGCGGCTTGTCGGCGACGACGATGTGATCGTCGCGGTACACCACGTCGAGCGGGAACGGCACCGGCTCCTCGTCGGGCAGTTCGCGGTGGAACCAGAGGAACATCCCCGGCGCGTAGGCGGCTTCGGCGGTCAGGGGCCGTCCGTCCTCGCGGACGATCAGCCCCTCGCCGATCATCGTGTCGATGACTCCGTCGCCCGCGGCGAGCCGGTCCACCAGATACGCCCGCGCGGTGGCCCAGCTCCCCTCGCGCGGCAGCCTGATCCGCACGGGATCGACCCCGTGGCGCTGCGGGAGGGGAGCTGGCGGGATCCGCGGCTTGCGTCTCATCAGGTCAAGCGTACGAGGCCTTCGCCGCCTCGGGTGCCCGCGCCTTCGTCGCCCGCGCCGTGAAGGCCCGGTACCCCGCGCCCGCCACCAGCGTCACGGCGAGGAACAGCAGGGTGAACCAGCGGAAGTACCAGTGCCCGCCCGCCGGGTCGTAGACCGCTGCCCGCGGCCAGGCCAGGTTGACCGTCATGAAGAGGCCGTAGGCGAGGGCCAGCGCGTTGACGGGGACGCCCCAGCGGCCCAGGGAGAAGAGCGGGGCCCCCGTCTCGTCGGTGCCCCCCACGCCGAACTGTCCGCGCAGCCGGCGCACCAGCAGCGGTCCGGTGACCATCGCGTAGGCGAGGTACAGCATCACGATGCAGGTGGTCCCGATCGCCAGGAACGCGTCCGGGGAGGCGAAGTTCAGGAGCAGCAGGGCCGCCGCGAGGACACCGACGACCAGCGCGGGTGCGCCCGGCATGCCGGTGCGCGGGTCGACCTTCGCGAGCCGCCCGGAGAAGGGGAGGCGCCGGTCGCGGGCCATCGAGAAGAGCATGCGGGAGGCGGCGGTCTGGATCGCCAGGGTGGCCACCGCGATGGCCACCACCACATCGGCGAGCAGCGCCCGGCCGACCCCGTCGCCGAGGCTGCTCGTCAGGACGTAGCTGAGGCCGTCGACTCCGAGGCGGCCGTCGGTCAGGCTCGGCGCGGCGAGCAGTCCGCCGAGCACGATCAGCCCGCCGAGCAGGCCGGCCGCACCCAGCGCGGTGAGGATCGTACGGGGCGCGGTGCGCCTCGGGTGGTGGGTCTCCTCGCTCATCTCCCCGGCGCTGTCGAAGCCGATCATCACGTACGCGGCCATGAACGAACCCACCATCAGCGCCCCGAACAGGCCGGTGCCGCCCCCGCCGGTGTGGAAGGTGATGCCGGGGGAGCGTTCGGAGTGGGTGAACAGCAGCACGATGATCAGGACGGCGCCGATGATCTCGGCGGTGACGCCGATCCGGTTGACCGCGGACATCACGCGGTTGTCGAGGAGGTTCACCACCGTGGTGAGCACGAGCAGGAGGACGCCCAGCAGGGCCGCGTTGGCCGCCCCGTCGGCGCTGGTCGGGGCCGGGTCGTGGCCGATCAGCTGGAATCCCGGCCAGATCGCGGGCAGGACCATCTGAAGGGCCAGCGCGGCCGCCGCGACCACCACGATCTGTCCGATCACCATGATCCAGCCGGCGAACCAGCCGAAGGAGGGGTTCGACAGGCGCGAGGACCACTGGTAGATCGCGCCGGAGATCGGATAGCGCGCGGCGAGTTCCGCGAAGCACGCGGCGACCGCGAGCTGGCCGGCGAACACGGCCGGCCAGGTCCAGAAGAAGACCGGGCCGCCGAACGCGTACCCGAACGCGAAGAACTGGAACACCGTGGTGAGGACGGAGATGAAGGAGAACCCGGCGGCGAACGAGGCGTACCTGCCGAGGCTGCGGTGCAGTTCCTGGCGGTAGCCGAACTCGGTCAGGGAGCCGTCGTCCGGGGAGCCGGGCGGATCGGGGCGTACGTCGGAGGGGGCGGTGGTGGTCATGGCGGCACCTGCCTTCGGCGCGAAGGGTGAGTTGGATTCCTGTCGGGTGACAGAAATTAGGGAGACCCTGTTTCACCCGCGTGACGCGGCGGTGTCGGCGGCGGGCCTAAGTCCTCACCCCGGCTCGATGTCCTCCGCGTACGCGATACATCGCGTGTATTGACGCCTTCTTCCGATACGCGATATGTTCGGCTACGGATATTCGGTGACGAGTCGAGAGGGGTGACGGCGATGAAGCGGCGCAAGCTGAGCAACCCGCTGGCGCTCGCCGTCATGACGACGCTCTGGCAGAAGCCGATGCATCCGTACGAGATCGCCCAGACGTTGCGCCGTCAGGGCAAGGACAGCAGCACGAAGATCAACTACGGGTCCCTGTACACGGTCGTGCAGAACCTGGAGAAGCACGGCTTCGTCGAGGTCACCGACGTGGAGCGGCAGGGCAACCGTCCGGAGCGCACGATCTACGGCATCACCGAGGCCGGGCGCGAGGAGATGACCGAATGGCTCTCCGACCTGATGGCCGTCCCCGCGCGTGAGTACCCGATCTTCGAGACCGCGCTCTCGCTCATGGGGGTACTGCCCCCCGACGACGTCGCGCGGCTGCTCGCGGAGCGGCTCGGATCCCTCGAGGTACAGGCCGCGAGCGCCCGCGGCGGCCTGGCCAAGCTGTACGAGACGCTGCCACGGCTCTTCCTGGTGGAGACCGAGTACCAGCTGCACATGATCGAGGCGCAGGCGGAGTGGGTCCGGGGCTTCCTCGCGGAGCTCAGGGACGGCACGCTGCCCGGCGTCGACGCGTGGCGGAACTTCCACGAGACGGGGGAGATCCCGCCCGAGTTCGAGGAGTTGGAGGAACGCCACTTCGAGCAGTGACCGAAGAGAACAGACCCCGGCAGGACTGTTGCACCAGTCCCGCCAGGGTCTCGAACCCCGAACCGAATCCGCCGTGAGGCAGTTCCAGGCGATCGAGGTGCGGCACACCCAGGATAGCCCGGCGCTCTTCACGCGGATCGGCTCGGCAGTTTCCCGAGATCACTCGGGAATCCGAGATCACCCGGCTTCATGCCGGGAATCCGCTCACTTGGGAGAGCAGTCGTCATGACTGATACACGTGCGCCCGCGGTCGAGGCGCGTCAGCTGATCAAGACCTATTCCGGTGACGTCACCGCGCTCGGCGGCCTGGACATCACCGTCGAGCAGGGCACCGTCTTCGGCCTTCTCGGCCCGAACGGCGCCGGCAAGTCCACCACCGTCAAGATCCTCACCACCCTGGCCCGCCCCGACTCGGGCACCGCCACCGTCGCGGGCCACGACGTGCTGCGCCACCCGGACCGGGTGCGGCGCGCGATCGGCGTGGTCGCCCAGAGCTCGGGCGCCGACCCGGTGGCGAGCGGCCGCGAGAACCTCCGCCTCCAGGGCAGGCTCTACGGCCTCAAGGGTGCGGTCCTGGACCGCCGGGTCGACGAACTCCTGGAGCGGTTCGGCCTCGCCGACGCCGCGCGGCGCCCGGTCAAGGGGTACTCGGGCGGAATGCGGCGGCGCCTGGACGTGGCCCTCGGTCTGGTCCACCGCCCCGAGGTGCTCTTCCTCGACGAACCCACCACCGGACTCGACCCCGAGGCCCGCGGCGCGATGTGGGACGAGATCGCCCGGCTGGCCGGCGACGACGGCCTGACCATCCTGCTCACCACGCACTACCTCGAAGAGGCCGACCGGCTCGCCGGGCGCGTCGCCATCGTCGACCGCGGACGGGTCGTCGTCGAGGGCGCCCCGGACGAACTGAAGGGTGAACTCAGGGGCGACGCCGTCCATGTGGAACTGAGCGAGGCGGTCGGCGAAGCCGGTCGTACGCTGCTGGAGGGCATCCTCGGTTCACTGCCGGGCGTGCATCAGGTACTGCTCGACGGACGCCGGATCAGCGTCCGGGCCGACGACGGCGGGGCCACCGTGCCTGCCCTGCTCGGAGCCCTGGAGCGGGCCGGGGTCAAGGTCACCGCCGCGACCGTCGCCCGCCCCTCGCTCGACGACGTCTATCTCCGCCACGCGGGCCGCCGTTACTCGGAAGCCGTGGCGGACGGCGCCGGCTCCTTCGTCCTCGCCGGAGGTGCCCGATGAGCACGGCAGTGTCCCAGACCTGGTACATGACACAACGTCAGCTGATGGTGTTCGCCCGCCAGCCCGCCTACGCGATCATCACCCTCATCCAGCCGGTGATCTGGCTCTTCCTGTTCGGCGGCCTCTTCAAGAACGTCGTCGAACTCGGCGGCTTCGGCACCGCCTCCTACCTCGACTATCTGGTGCCGGGCGTCGTCGTGATGAGCGCCCTCAGCTCCAACATGTGGGCCGGCATGGGCACGTTGGAGGAGATCCAGCGGGGCACGCTCAACCGGTTCCTCACCACCCCGGTCAGCCGGGCCGCGCTGATGAACGGCAACGTCGTCAACAACGGCCTGATCACCGCTCTCCAGTCGGTCGTCATCGTCCTGCTCGGACTTGCCGGGGGCGCCGAATACCCGGGCGGCGTCGGCGGCGTGGCGATCCTGGTCCTCGCCTCGGTGCTGCTCGGCACGGTGTTCGGAGCGCTCTCCAACGCGCTCGGCATGCTGGTGCAGGAGCGGGAGTCGATCATCGGCATCAACACCTTCCTGCTGCTGCCCCTGACCTTCCTCTCCAGCGCCTTCATGGCACCGTCCCGGATGCCGGGCTGGATCCGGCACATCGCCGACTTCAACCCGCTCAACTGGGCCATGGTCGCGGGCCGTTCGGCGATGTCCGCACATCCCGACTGGGGTGGCGTGCTCAGCCGGACGGGCGCGCTGCTCGTGCTCGCGGTAGCGGCGGTCTGGCTGTCGATCCGCACCTTCCGGTCGTACCAGCGCTCGGTCTAGCCCCTCGGGCGGGCGACTGCCGGACCAACGGCACCCGCACACATGTCAGGAGGTGGCGGACCCGCAAACGTGCGGGTCCGCCTCCTGTACGTGTGTGTGGGCCCGCCTCCCGCATGCGCGCGGGTGGGGCCGACCTGCCGCGGACCCGGCCTCCGGCGAGGCGACCTGCCTTCGGGTGAGGCGACCAGACTTCGGCGAGGCCACGCGCCTTCCGGCGAGGCGGCCCGTCTTCCAGTGAGGCGACCTGCCTTCGGGTGAGGCGACCCGCCCTTCGGCGAGGTGCAGGGAAGGGTCCGGCCGTCAGGCCGGTACCTCCTGCTCCGCCTCCACCTGGGCGTTCCACTCGCGCTTCGCGGCCTGCCACCCGTCCTCGTTGTGGCCGAGGCGCCAGTAGCCGGAGATGGACAGGTCCTCGCGCGAGATCTGGCGCTCGACCCGCAGCACCTTCCGCAGCTCCTTCACGAAGGCCGCCTCGCCGTGCACGAACGCGTGCACCCGGCCCTCCGGGAACTCCAGCGCCCGTACGGCCTCCACGAGGACCGCGCCGACGGGCCGGTCGCCGCGGTGCAGCCAGACGATCTCGGCGTCGGAGTCGATCTTCTGCTCCTCCTCGGGCCCGGAGACCTCGACGAAGGCGCGGACCGCGGCGGCGTCGGGCAGTGACTCCAGCGCGGCGGCGATCGCGGGCAGCGCGCTCTCGTCGCCGGCGAGCAGATGCCAGTCGGCACTCGTGTCGGGGGCGTAGGCGCCGCCTGGGCCCATGAACCGGACGACGTCGCCCGGCCGCGCCCGAAGGGCCCACGGCCCGGCGAGTCCCTCGTCGCCGTGCACCACGAAGTCCAGGGTCAGCTCGCGTGTCTCGGGGTCCCAGGCGCGCACGGTGTACGTCCGTGTCACCGGCCAGTCCTCGCGCGGGAACTCCTCGCGGATGCGCTCCATGTCGAAGGGCTCGGGATAGGTGACGCCCGCGGGGCCGAACAGCAGCTTCACATAGTGGTCGGTTCTGCCGTTCGTGGCGAAGTCCGCGAGGGTGTCGCCTCCCAGCACCACCCGCTGCATGTGAGGGGTCAGCCGCTCGGTCCGCACGACCTTCGCGGAGTGGGGCTTCCGGGGCTTGCGTTCCGGGCGCTCTGCCATGACTGCCTCCTGTTCACATGGTTAGGCTAACCTAAGTTAGCACCTCTTCCGGTGCGGTAACCATCCATGAACCGGTATCGGACACGCAAGAGGTGTTCACCTATGCCTCCAGTGTCGTGAGCAGACGATGCAGCGAGCCGCCCAGACCCCAGCGCGCGGCCAGCTCGTCCAGCTCGGCGGGACGGCGCGCGGCGTGCGGCAGCGCCGTGTCCACCTCCGGGAGCGGCACGTCCCCGGCCACCTTGACGACGGTCGGCGCCACGGCGAGGTACGGCCGCGACTCGTCGAGCCGCTTGCGCTGCGAGGGGGTCAGTCTGGCCCTCGGGTCGTCGACCGCGGCCATGATCCCGGCCAGGTCGCCGAACTCGGCGAGCAGCTTGGCGGCGGTCTTCTCCCCGATGCCGGGCACTCCGGGCAGCCCGTCGCTGGGGTCGCCGCGCAGCAGCGCCAGATCCGCGTACCCCGGACCGTCGACGCCGTACTTCTCGCGCAGCCAGGCCTCGTCGGTGAGCTGGAGCGTGCCGACGCCCTTGAGGGGATACAGGACGCGCACCTCCCGCTTGTCGTCGACGAGTTGATACAGGTCACGGTCGCCGGTGACGATGTCGACCGGGCCGGTGGCGCGCCCCGTGAACGTGCCGATCACGTCGTCCGCCTCGTACCCCTCGACGCCCACGCGCGCGATGCCCAGCGCGTCCAGGACGGCCTCGATGACGGGCACCTGCGGCGAGAGCGTGTCCGGCACCTCCTCCTCGTCCGGGCCCGCCTCGGTCTCCACCGCGACCCGGTGCGCCTTGTACGACGGGATCAGGTCGACCCGCCACTGCGGGCGCCAGTCCGCGTCCATACAGGCCACCAGGCCGTCGGGGCGGTGGTCCTTGACCAGCCGGTCGATGAACTCCAGCAGTCCGCGCACGGCGTTCACCGGTGTGCCGTCCGGGGCCCTCACGGACTCCGGCATACCGAAGTAGGCGCGGAAGTACAGCGAGGCGGTGTCGAGGAGCATGAGTCGTCGCGTCTGCTGAGTCACGTCCCGCATCATGCCGTACGCCACTGACAGTGACCTGGACCACTCCCGTGTTTGCTCCGTGTAAGCGTGGGCAGGCGCGGCCTCTGAACGAACTCGGTTGCGTATTGAACGTATTCAACCGTCACCGGCAGCCGGGAACACCGAAACCGTCCGTTCCACGTGCTCCCCTGCCACGACGAGAGGCACCTGTGTCATCCAGGCTTGAGGCCGACCATCTGTACAAGGTGTTCGGAAGACGATCGGAAGCGGCCGTGGAGCGGCTCCGCCAGGGGGCCGACCGTGAGGAACTGCGCGCCGACGGCACCACCGCCGCCGTGATCGACGCGTCCTTCACGGTGGAGCCGGGGCAGATCTTCGTCGTCATGGGCTTGTCCGGATCCGGCAAGTCCACACTGCTGCGGATGCTCAACGGACTGCTGGAGCCCACCGCGGGACACGTGCGCTTCGACGGCCAGGACCTCACCGCGCTCAGCCCGCGCGAGCTGCGCGAGGTCCGCTCCCGGAAGATCAGCATGGTCTTCCAGCACTTCGCGTTGTTCCCGCACCGCAGCGTGCTGGAGAACGCCGCCTACGGCCTGGAGGTCCAGGGCGTACCGGCCGCCGAGCGCCGGGAACGGGCGGCCACGGCCCTCGAACTCGCCGGACTCGCCGGCTGGGAGAAGTCCTGGCCCGACGAACTCTCCGGCGGGATGCAGCAGCGCGTGGGTCTCGCCCGCGCCCTCGCCACCGACGCCGATCTGCTGCTCATGGACGAGTCGTTCAGCGCGCTCGACCCGCTGATCCGCCGGGACATGCAGGACCAGCTGATCGAGCTCCAGAAGAAGCTCGAGAAGACCATCGTCTTCATCACGCACGACCTCAACGAGGCCATGCGTCTCGGCGACCGCATCGCCGTCATGCGCGACGGCCGCATCGTCCAGACCGGTACCGCCGAGGACATCCTCGTCCGGCCCGCCGACGACTACGTCGCCTCCTTCACCCAGGACGTCGACCGCTCGCGGGTGCTGACCGCGGGCGCCGTCATGGACACGGACCTGCGCGGCGACGAGGCCGACTGCTCCTGCGAGACCGCCACGCCCGACACCCCCTTCGTCGACCTCTGCGCGATCAGCGCCCGCCTCCCGCACCCGGTCGCCGTCCTCGACAAGAAGCACGCCCTCGTCGGCGTCGTCCCGCGGCAGCGGCTCGTGGCCTTCATCGGCGACGAGCGTCCCGTCTCCGGCCCATGTCCCGGCGGACGGGACAAGGGGGTGAAGGCCCATGCCTAGGATCCCCTTCGGCGACTGGGTCAACGGCGTGGTCGACTGGCTGCTGAATCACATGGCGTGGCTCTTCGACTTCCTCAAGGCCGTCTTCTCCGGCACCTACGACGGCATCGACGCGGTCCTCCAGGCGCCCCAGCCGCTGCTCCTCGCCGGCATCTTCGCCGTCATCGCCTTCTGGCTGCGCGGCACCTCCGCGGGCCTGCTCACCTTCGCGGGATTCGCCTTCATCGACTCCCTCGAACTGTGGGAGGACGCGATGGTGACCCTCTCCCTGGTCCTCGTCGCGACCCTCATCGCGCTCGTGGTCTCGGTGCCCGTGGGCATCTGGGCGGCCCGCTCCGACCGGGTCAGCGCCGTCGTCCGGCCGGTCCTCGACTTCATGCAGACGCTGCCCGCGATGATCTACCTCATCCCGGCGATCCTGTTCTTCGGCACGGGTGCCTCCGCCGGCATCGTCGCCACCCTCATCTTCGCGCTGGCCCCCGGTGTCCGTATGACCGAGCTGGGGATCCGCCAGGTCGACAAGGAACTGGTCGAGGCCGCCGACGCGTTCGGCACCACCCCGCGCGCCACCCTGCTGCGCATCCAGCTGCCGCTCGCCCTGCCCACCGTCATGGCGGGCGTCAATCAGGTCATCATGCTGGGCCTGTCCATGGCCGCCATCGCCGGCATGGTCGGCACCGGCGGCCTCGGCGGCGACGTCAACGAGGCCATCGGCCAGCTGAACGTCGGGCTCGGCTCCGAAGCCGGCGTCGCCATCGTCATCCTCGCGATCTACCTCGACCGGATGACCGGCGCGCTCGGCACCCAGGTCTCCCCGCTCGGCCGCCGCGCCGCCGCCCGGGCACGCGCCGCGCAGGGCCTGAAGATCTGGTCGTACCGGCCCCGTCCCGCGGTCGCCCTGGTGGGGGTCGTCGTCCTCGCCCTGGTCGCGGGCGGCATGGGTGTCTTCGGCGGCGCGGGCACGCCCGCCACCGCGGCCGACGGCCAGGACGTCGGGCAGGGCAAGAAGGTCACCATCGGCTACATCCCCTGGGACGAGGGCGTCGCCTCCACGTTCCTGTGGAAGGAGATCCTGGAGCGGCGCGGCTACCGGGTGGAGGCCAGGCAGTTCGACGCCGGCCCGCTCTACACCTCGCTCGCGCAGGGTGACATCGACTTCGAGACCGACTCCTGGCTGCCGACCACGCACGCCGAGTACTGGAAGAAGTACGGCAAGCAGCTCGACGACCTGGGCTCCTGGTACGGCCCGACGTCCCTTGAGCTCTCCGTGCCCGCCTATATGAAGGGCATCGACTCCCTCGACGACCTCAAGGGGCAGGCCGCGAAGTTCGGCGGCAGGATCACCGGCATCGAGTCCAGCGCCGGAATGATGGGCCTGCTCAAGAACAAGGTGCTCAAGGCGTACGGGCTCGACAAGGAGTACAAGGTCGTCGACAGCTCCACGCCCGCGATGCTGGCCGAGCTGAAGCGCGCATACGCGAAGAAGGCGCCGATCGTCGCCACCCTCTGGTCGCCGCACTGGGCGTACAGCGAGTACAAGCTGAAGAAGCTCAAGGACCCGAAGGGCGCCTGGGGCAAGGGCGACGGGGTGCACACGCTCTCCCGCAAGGGCTTCGCGCAGGACGACCCGGTCGTCGGGAAGTGGCTGAAGGACTTCCGGCTGACCGAGAAGCAGCTCACCGGCCTCGAGGCCGAGATCAACAAGGCCGGCAAGGGCGGGCAGCAGGACGCCGTGCGCTCCTGGCTGAAGAAGAACCCCTCGGTCGTCGGCGCGCTGGCCCCCGTCAAGGGCTCCGCCGCCGCCCCGGCCGAGGCGAAGCGCCCGCTGGACGTCGCGTGGTTCCCCTGGGACGAGGATGTCGCCGTCACCTACCTCTGGAAGAACGTACTGGCCCGGCGCGGCTACACGGTCAACCTCAAGCAGATGGACGTCGGCCCGGTCTACACCGGCCTGGCCTCCGGCGACCTGGACCTCAATTTCGACGCCTGGCTGCCCTACGCCCAGTCCAACTACTGGAATCAGCACAAGAACGACCTGAGCGACCTCGGCACCTGGTACAAGCCGACCTCCCTGGAGATCGCGGTCCCCTCGTACGTGAAGGACGTCAAGTCCCTCGCCGACCTCAAGGGCAGGTCCAAGACCTTCGGCGGAAAGATCATCGGCATCGAGCCGGGCACCGGTGAGATGAACCTCCTCAAGAAGAAGGTGCTTCCGGGCTACGGCCTCGACAAGGAGTACGAGGTCGTCGACGGTTCCACGCCCGCGATGCTGGCCGAACTGAAGCGCGCGTACGCCAAGAAGGAGCCCGTCGCGGTCGTCCTGTGGTCGCCGCACTGGGCGTACAGCCAGTACCGGCTGACCAAGCTCACCGACGACAGGAAGCTGTTCGGAGAGGGCAATACGATCCGGACCGTCGCCGGCAAGAAGTTCCCCGGCCAGTACCCGGAACTCACCAGGTGGATCAGGAACTTCAGGATGAGCGAGTCCGAACTCGGCGGCCTGGAGGGCGAGGTCGAGCAGCGCGGTCAGGGGCACGAGGAGGAAGCCGTCGCCGCGTGGCTCAAGGAGCACCCGGACATGGTCCGGCGCATGACTCCGCAGTAGGCGAGCCGCCCCCTGAGGGCGGTGCGCGGTTCATCCCGAGGGGTGGTCCTCGTCGTCACGGTCGATTTGACCCGTACGACGAGAACCACCCCTCGCCGCGTCTCCCGGCGGGCGCGGACTCCTCCCCGCCCGGGGCGGCCGCCGGCCCGCACGCGCGGGCGACGACGCCGGTGGCCGCGTACTGGCGTACGAGAGAGATCCGGACAACCGTGCCGCGGCCGGTGACCACCCCCTCCCGGAGCGTTCTCGGGCCGGGCCGCCGGCCGTGGTTCCGCGGTACCTGCCGTCCTCGGGCGGCGCCCCGCCGACCCGTCGCACATCAGCACCGTGCGCGCGGGGACCCCCGAACGCGAGGACCACCGTGCGCCCCGGCGTGACGCGATGCGCCAACTGCGCTCCGGGGAGGCGGACTTCAGGACACGAGCGGGCCCGCCGACGGATCCCGGCGGGTGTCCCGCCCTCGTGATCGGCCCTTTCGCCCCGTACGAAGCGGTGGCGGCGCCGGGCGCGCGACGGCTCGCGCGGTGGCGCGAACTGTAACCCTCACACTCCCTCGAAGTGACAGCGATGTGACGGGTCCATGAAACGGTTTGCCGAACATGCGTAGGGTGCAAACAACTCAGCAGAAGCAGCGGGCCGGAAAACCGGGCGGTTCGCGGACCCGACGACGCGAGGGAGGGAGCCGGAGCGATGGGCGACCACAAAGAACAGCCCCTTCGAGTGGGTGCGGCCGTACGGCGACGACGCCGGGCACTGCGCCTCACCCTCGCCGTCGTGGCCGAGCGCAGCGGCCTGTCGGTGCCCTTTCTCAGCCAGGTCGAGAACGAGCGGGCGCGGCCCAGTAGAAGTTCCCTCGAACGGGTCGCCGACGCCCTCGGCACCACGGCCGCCGACCTGCTCGCCGCCGCCGACCCGGCGTGCAGCGTCGACGTAGTGCGCGCCGACGCCGGGGCCGAGTTCACGCCCGAGGCCCAGGCGCGCCCGCTGGTGCGCGGTCACCACCAACTGCACGCCACCGAGTTCACCGGCGACCACGAAGAGGCCCGCGAACTCCAGCACCGCAACGACAAGTTGATGTACGTCGCCGACGGGGGAGTCGAGGTCGAGGCGGAGGGCCGGGCCCATCGGCTCGGGCGCGGCGACACGCTCTACCTGACGGGCGGCGTGCGCCACCGCTGGCGAGCCACCGTGCCGGACACCCGGGTGGTCGTCGTCGAGGTCGCCGACCACATCGACGCGGTGGAGGACCGGCACAGCTTCGGCCGGCTCTGAGACGCCCGGGCGACGAGGAGCACAGGCGGCCCGGTGACGGGGCGGCCGGAGCCGGCCCGGGAGAGGATGGCGGGACACCGGAACGGCGTACGGCGGCGGAGAGGCGGACGGGCATGCGCGTGGTGTCCCTCGTGCCCTCGCTGACGGAGGCCGTGGCCGTGTCCGTGCCCGCCGCGCTGGTCGGCGCGACCGACTGGTGCAGCCACCCCGCGGACCTGGACGTCGTCCGGATCGGCGGCACGAAGAACCCCGACGTCGACGCCGTCGTACGGCTCGCGCCCGATCTCGTCGTCGCCAACGAGGAGGAGAACCGGGAGCCCGACCTGGCCGCCCTGCGCGCCGCGGGGATCGAGGTGCTGGTCACCGAGGTGCGGGACGTGCCGGAGGCCTTCCGCGAACTGGACCGGGTCCTCGAAGCCTGCGGCGCGCGCGGTCGTCCGCGCTGGCTGGACGCGGCGGAGGCCGCGTGGGCCGAGCCGCCCGCTCCGGCCGGCCGCAGGACCGCGATCGTGCCGGTCTGGCGGCGGCCCTGGATGGTGCTGGGCCGGGACACCTTCGCGGGAGACGTCCTGGCGAGGCTGGGCGTCGACAACGCGTACGCCGACCACGAGGACCGCTACCCCCGCGTCCCCGTCGCGGAGCTGACCGCGAGGGGCGCGGACCTCGTTGTGCTGCCCGACGAGCCGTACCGCTTCACCGCCGACGACGGCCCCGAAGCCTTCCCCGGAACACCCTGCGCCCTCGTCGACGGCCGCCTGCTGACCTGGTACGGCCCTTCACTGGCCGAGGCACCGGCCCGGCTCGGCGAGGCGCTGCGAGCGGCATGTCCACGGACGTAGCTCCCGGGCACGGCTGAGGACTTGGTCCGGCCGAACCCGGGCCCGTCCGCCGGAAAACCGCCGATCGATGCATTCGGCCCTGTCGGGTTGCGGGCCCGACGGGCCGCGGTGATGTTGATGCTGATGCGAGCCGACGTCCGCAGGCTCTCCGGTGTCGGGCGCTCAGCCACGACGCACGGAAGGACAGACATGCTGATATCCATACGCCTGGCGGCCCACCGACGCCTCGCCGTGGCCGTCGCCGCGGCGATCGTCTGCTCGACGACGGCCACCGTGCCGGCCCTCGCACAGGCCGCCGCGCCGTTGTCCGAGGTGCCGGTCCCGCAACTGGATTGGACCCCCTGCGTCCCGGGCAGTCCGTTCGAGTGCGCGACCGTGAAAGCACCGCTGGACTACCGGCACCCGGGCGGCCGCACCATCGAGCTGGCGGTCGTCAAACGGAAGGCGACCGGCCCAGGACCGCGCCTCGGCTCCCTGTTCTTCAACCCCGGCGGCCCCGGCGGACCGGGAAAGGTGCAGATGCCGCAGGACTACGAGTTCTTCCCGAAGGAGGTACGGGAGCGGTTCGACATCGTCAGCTGGGATCCCCGCGGCATCGGCTACAGCACCGCGGTGAACTGCTTCGGCAGCCCTGAGAAGGCCGCCGCCTGGGCTGAGAGCAAGCCGATCGGCTTCCCGGTCGGGAAGAAGGAGCGGGCGACCTGGATCAGCGCGTACGCCGAACTGGGGCGGCTCTGCGAGAAGCGTGACCCCGCGCTGCTGCGCCACGTCTCGACCGCCGACACCGCCCAGGACCTCGATCTGCTCCGCCGGGCGGTGGGCGACCCGCAACTCACCTACCTGGGCATCTCCTACGGGACGATCCTGGGCGCCACCTACGCCAACATGTTCCCCGGCAAGGTCCGCGCCCTGGTCCTGGACGGGAACATCGACCCGCAGGCCTGGACGGACCACAACTCCACCGGCGACCCCAAGTTGCCGCTCTTCCTGCGGATGGGCACCGACGTCGGCGCGGCGGCGACCTTCGACCGGTTCCTCACCCTGTGCGGCTCGGCCGGCACGGCCCACTGCGCGTTCTCCGCCGGGAGCCCGGAAGCGACCCGGAGCAAGTTCGACAAGCTGACGCTGCGCCTGCGGAAGCATCCGGTGGGCGCGTGGACCTACGCCGCGACCGTCGACGCCGTGGCGAACGCCCTCTATGTCGTCCATCCCGGCTGGACGGACCTCGGCGGAACGCTCCAGGACCTGTGGGAGGGCCGCACCCCGGAGCCGCCGGCCGCCGTCCCGCCGCCGATCCCGTATCCGTACGCGGGGATCGAGCAAGGGGGCGCGGTGAGCTGTTCCGACAGCCCCGAGCCGCGCAATCCCTTGGCCTACCACCGGTTCGAGGCGTTCGCCGCCGCCCGCGCGGGTGACCTCGGACGGTTCTGGACCTGGGCCGCCGAGCCGTGCGCGACCTGGCCGGCCGTGGCCGCCAACCGTTACACCGGCCCGTGGAACACGCCCACCGCGCACCCGATCCTGCTGGTCAACCCCACCTACGACCCCTCCACCCCCATCCGGGACGCCAAGGCCATGGGCCGAGAACTGGCCTCCTCACGCCTGCTCACCCTGAACGGGTACGGGCACACCGCTCTGCTCAACCCCAGCAGCTGCGTCCAGGGGTACGAGAGCCGCTACATCATCGACGGCACCCTGCCGCCGGTCGGAGCGAACTGCACCCGGGACACGCCTCCGTTCACCGCGTCGCGCCCGCACGGAGGTCTCGCCACCGGCGGTGGCGCGATGGCCGACAGCATCAAGTAGATCCACCGAGGCGTCGCGGCTCGAACGAAGCCAGGGCCGCCGGACCGTGGTCTCCCAGCGGGAGTTCCGGTCCGGCGGCCGGGTCGTTCAGTCCTCGGACCGCTCGGATGCCAGCAGCTCCCGGAGGTCGTCCATCGCCTCCCGGAGCCGGTCGGCGAACGTCCGCATCTGCGCGGCGACCTCCAACGGCGTGCTCAGGTAGAGGTTGAACCGATCGGGAAGCAGCACATAGGCGATGCCGATGCACTGGCTGCTGGTCGACCCGAAGCCGAAGTGCTGGATATTGACGGACGGCGCGGAACTCGTGCTCAGGTAGTCGTCCCGCATGGTCAGCCAGCCCGGTGTCCGGTACAGCGCGGGCTGCTCGGTCACCCCGAGCTCGGCCCCCCGCCGGCGCTGGATCAGCTCCAGCTCCCACAGGTGCTGCTCCGGCACCTGCCCGGCCTGACACGCCTTCGCGCGCGCCACATGGGCCTGGGTGGCTGCCCGGAACGCGGCGCGCCGGGCGTCGGCGTCCGTCGCCGGGTCCTCCATCGCGGCCACGAAGGCCACCATCTCCGCGGTGACGACGCGCATCGCCTCGGTCCGCCCGTGCCGGTACTGCCGGGTGGCGATCGACTCGTACGTGGCGCCCAAGTGCCCCTTGGCGCGCTGGTGGGCGAGCTGGTAGGCGGCCTGGACGAACGCGTCCGGCGAGACCCCCAGCACCTTGGCCGCGCTGCTGCCGAAGTCCGCGAACGACAAGGTGCTGGTCGCGGTGTTCGCCCCGTAGGCCGCGAACGCGTCGGCGGCGGAGCGCGCCTGGTCCCGCAGCGCGTCGTCCAGTGCGAACACGATCGGCTCCAGCGCAGGCACCCCCTGGGAGCGGGCACCGGACTGCCGGGACTGCTCCTCGGCCGGGGTGTCGAGCAGGGCGTCGGTGAAGGTGAGGATCGTGGTCCCGTCCAGCTCGCAGTGCTCGACGTTGATGCCCGCCCGTCCATCGGCGAAGACGACGAAGGTCACGGCCTTGTCGAACCAGCGGTTGCCTCGGTCGCCGTACAGCAGCTGGTCACAGGCGTCCTGGACGTCGGCGGGCGCGAAGTCCTCAAGAGCGACGCAGAACAGCGCGGTCTCGACATCGTCGAGGGCGTCGGCGTTGCGGGGGTGGCAGGCGAGAAGGGACTCCCGGGCGGCCGCCCACTCCGCGCGGGCCATCGTGGTGAGGTGGCCCACCGAGGTGTCCGCGCCGGCCGGGTCGGCCTTCATCACGGCGCGCAGCCCCGCCTCGATGTCGTCCAGGCTGTGCGGGACGCCGTCCGGACCCAGCACGTCCAGCCGGAACATGCCGCCCCGGAAGAACACCACGACGTGCCTGGCCTCGGACGGGCCCGGCCACTCCTCGGTGTGAGGGGCACGGACGGTGTCCTGCTGAGCGCCGGGGATACGCGTGGTGGAGAACAGGAACTTGTTCTGCACCATCGACTGAGGTGCTCCGCGCTGCACCACAGGCGGAATCAGCCCCCGGTCGAGCTGCCGCTTGTAGTTGAGGGCCCCGGCGACGAGCCCGGCGGCGCGCTCCACCTGCGCCTGGCCGGAATCCTGGAAAAGGAAGAAGAAGTTGGCGTTGAGCGCGATCCGGTCCCGGCGGCCCAGGTACCGGTACGGCCAGAAGGTGTCGAGCCAACTGTGCACGCCCTCCGCGGTGTCGTACTCCTCCAGCGCGGCATGCAGCACCCGGCCGGGGCCGCCGGGCCGGAGAAAGGCGGCGACCTCCGCCTCGGTCGCCGACCGCTCGTCGGCGCTCAGCAGCGGCGTGCACCAGGCGAGGAACCGCTCGCAGCTCGCGTCCAGCGTAGGCAGCGGTACGCGCGGGAGGCTGTCCTCCTGGGCGAACGTCGCGTTGCCTGACGCATCCTGACTGTTCTTCAACTCTGTTCTCGATTCGGATCGTCGGTACCTGTGATGTCGTACGGCCGGGAGAGGTGGAGCTGTGCGTAAAGCCAGCCTTCCGCCTCCAGGCCTCGTGGATCCACCCCTGCGGCCGACATCCCGTCGAGTACGAGAGCCTGCTCCTGCGGGGAGGCGAACCGCCGCTGTCTGAACACCTCGTCGACGCGGACGGTCCGGTAGCCCAGATCCGCCAACGCGCCCTCGACGGAGTCGAACGGGAACATCCGCAGCACGAAGTGCGCCATCCAGGGCCGGCGGATGCCCTGCGCCCGGACGACTCGCGTGAGGGTCCGCTCGGTGACGTAGCCGACGCAGCCCGTCGAGATCACCAGGTCGGTCCCCGCGAGCCGGGCGCGCTGTCGCGGTGTGGGCTCGTGTTTCTCCAGGTCGGCGTGGACCACGTCGTCGAGGAACCCGGCCTCGAGAGCGTAGGACAGCGCGCTGCCTGAGGTGTCGAGGCCGACGAAGCGGATCGCTCGCGGGGGTCGGCGTGACCGGGACAGCTCCCGGTCGCGGGCCAGCAGCGCCTCGCGGCTCTCATCCGCGCGCTCCTCGTCGCCGTAGCGCGCGTACAGCTCGTCCATGGTCGTGTCGTACTTCAGCAGGGCTGCGTTGATTCCGTACGAGCAGCCGATGTCCAGCACCTGCGGCACCGCGACGCGCCGGGACTCCCGGTACTCCGTGATGAACTTGGCGAAGTAGGGCTTGGCCTGCTGCGGAACGCCGTAGTCGAGCGGGCGCAGCGCCCTGAAATAGGCTCGCGGATCGGGCTGGTCGTAGATGTGGTCGAGTGAGACTTTTCCGGTCACGTCGAAACGCACAGGGCTTACTCCTCCGTGGGATCGCGCAGGGGGAAACTGCCTACGGCGACTACGCGTTCTCGTCGCCCGCTGTCGCCTGCTGCGGCACTAGTCCAGGAGCCGGTCGCCGCGGACCGCGCGGCCCTCGGCCGCCAGGTGCTCGGGCAGCACCCGGCCGAAGAGCTGCCGGGTCCGTTCCGCGCTCCCGATGACGCCGGGGCGCTCGCTGTAGGCGAATATCGCGGAGTGACGCGCGACCTGGCCGCGCACCGGGCTCACTCGGTGCAGCGAGTAGCGCCCTTTGAACAACTGGAGGTCACCCGGTTGCAGGGGGAGGCGCCGGGTCAGCCGTTCGCCCCGGCCGTCCACCACGTCCCGGACGTCGTCGAAATTCTCGTCCCGCTCGGTCCGGATGTTCGGGCAGTACTCGAAGTCGCCGCCGGCCTGCGCCTGTTGGGTGAGCATGCTCACGGTGAACTCGTTGGTGTCGAAGTGCCAGGGGTGCTCCATGCCCGGCGCGACGACGTTGAGAACCAGCCCGGAGAGCGGGTCCGCGAGCTCGTGCAGCTCCGGCAGTTCGAAGCAGTGGGCGATGAACTGCCGGAACACCGTGTCGGAGTAGAGCCGGCTGATGAGAGAGTCCGCGGGGACGCGGTCCCGCGCGACGAACGCGTTGCCCCGCTCGAAGGTCCTCCGGCCCGGATGGTCCTCCGGCAGCGCCGAGTCCACCGCGATGTTGTAGACGTTCACCGTCTCGACGTCGTGGTACGCCCGGGGGGCGATGGCCGAGCACTCCTGCCGCAGCACATCGCGCAGCGAGGGGCGGATGAAGTCCGGCAGTACGGTGCAGCCTTGAGTCGACAGGTCGTGCCGGGCACGGGAAACCACGCCCTGTCCCCGGGCGCTCGCGAGTTCGGACAGGGGATAGCGGGCCGTGTCGACCACCTGATCAAGCGTCAGGGCTTCCAAAGAGCGCATTCGATCCTCTCCACATGCGGGCCGCCCCTCTCGCCAGTTCCCGGATTTCAGTAACTCGGCCGGCAGGAAGAGCACTTGAAGTTCCCACAGTGGCGCCCGCGTTGTCTGTGACACGTCACACTGCCCAACTGTGCGCTTCAGCATGCCTTCGCGGGTTTCGGCACGGGCCGACCGTCGCGCGGGAGCCGCAGGGGTCGGTGCACCCTGCGTGAGGGTCGTCCCGTCAACGCGGTGGGCGTGATGGTGGAAGTCGTGGGGGCCGCGGGTGGGCATGATCGTGGAAGTCGTGGAGGCCGCGGGTGGTCAGGAGGGCGGCAGGGGCTGCTCCGTCCAAACGGTCTTGCCGTCGTGGGTGTAGCGGGTGCCCCACCGCTCCGTGAGCTGCGCGACCAGGAAGAGCCCGCGTCCGCCCTCGTCCGTGCTGAGAGCCCTTCGCAGGTGAGGGGAGGTGTGGCTGCTGTCGGACACCTCGCAGACCAGGCACTGTGTACGGATGAGGCGCAGGGTCACGGGGCCCTCCGCGTACCGGTAGGTGTTGGTGACGAGCTCGCTGGCCACCAGCTCGGTGGTGAAGGTCATTTCCGACAGCCCCCATTCGGCCAGTTTCGCCGTGGTCAGCTCCCTGGCGCGGGCGGCGGCGGTCGCCTCCAGAGGCAGCTGCCATGTGGCGACATTCTCCGGCGGCAGTACCCGGGTACGCGCCATGAGCAGCGCGATGTCGTCGGTGGGGCGGCGGTCCGTGGGCAGCAGCGCTTCGACCACGCGGTCGCAGGTGCGCTCCAGAGGATCGGCGGAGTGGGCGAGACATTCGCGCAGGTTCTCCAGCGCGGCATCGATGTCGCCGTCGCGCGCCTCCAGCAGGCCGTTGGTGTAGAGCGTGAGCAGGCTGCCCTCGGGGAGGTCGAGGTCGTACGTCTCGAAGGGGAGTCCGCCCAGGCCGAGCGGGGGACCTGCGGGCAGGTCGAGCACGGTCACCTCGCCGTCGGGCGTGGACATCAGGGGTGCCGGGTGGCCGGCGCGTGCCAGGGAACATTTCCGGGAGACCGGATCGTAGACCGCGTAGACGCAGGTGGCCCCGAGCATCTGCTCGATCGCCGACTGGTTGCCCTCGGCGTTCGTCTCCAGCTCGGCGGCGAGCAGACTGACCAGATCGTCCAGCCGGGCCACCACCTCGTCCGGTTCCAGGTCGAGGCTGGCCAGGGTGCGTACGGCGGCACGCAGGCGCCCCATCGAGGCCGCGGCGTGGATTCCGTGGCCGACCACGTCTCCCACGACAAGGGCGACTCGGGCCCCTGACAACGGGATCACGTCGAACCAGTCACCACCGATGCCCGGTTCACCGCTCGCCGGAAAGTACCGGCAGGCCACCTCGACGGCCGGCAGATCGGACACCGCGCCCGGCAGCAGACTGCGTTGCAGAGTCAGAGCGGCGCTCTGCTGCTGGGTGAAGCGGCGCGCGTTGTCGATGCAGACCGCCGCACGCGAGGAAAGCTCATGGGCCACGGTGGCATCGTCGTCCTCGAAAGGCTCCGAATGACGCACTCGCCACAGGCTCACCACGCCCAGTATCTGGCCGCGTGCCATCAGGGGCACCGCGATCAGGGAATGAACGCCGAGACCCAAGGCGACCTCGATCCGCCGCCGGTCCATGGTGTACCACTCGGGGCGCAGGGACAGCAGTCGTTCGAGAATCGGGCCGCGCTCGGCCAGGCACCGCGCCTGCGGAGACTCCGGAAGGAGCGGGACCACTTCGCCCTCCTGGTAAGGGACCCGGGGTTCCGGGGGCGAAAGAGCCACTCGCAGTAGCGCACCTGCCACATCCGACGGCAGTTCGTCACCGACTGTCACCGGCCTCAGGAGGTCCACCGAGCAGTAGTCGGCCAGGCCGGGGGCGGCCACCTCGGCCAGTTCCCGGGCCGTCTGCGTCACGTCCAGCGAGGTTCCGATCCGGGCGCTCGCCTCGGCCAGCAGAGTGAGCCTGCGTCGGGCACGGTAACGTTGGGTCACATCCTCGATCGTCTCCGCCACGCCGAGAACCCGGCCCGAGGAGTCCTCCATCCGGAACGCGGAGACGGACACCATCCGTTCCTGGCCGGGAGCAAGGCGGGTCCGGGCCGACTGCTCCGTGAAGATCAACGGTTCGCCGGTCTCCAGGACGTGGCGTACCCGCTCCTCGGCCGGACCCGCGTCCTCGGCGACCAGGAATTCACCGGAAAGACGGCCCACCGGCGCGTCGGCCGTGATGCCGCTCGCCTTTTGGATCGCCCGGTTGATCCTGATCACCTTCCTGTCCGGGCCGTGGATGGCCAGACCGATCGGGGACCGGTGGTACAGGCCGTCCAGCAGCGCACGGTCCCGCTGCCAGGCCACGACCTCCACGGCAGGGGCACCGACCAGGAACCACTCCTGATGATCTCCGTCGCGGGTGATCGCACGGGCCCGGAAACCCATCTCCACACGCCGTCCGTCGTGGTGCCGGATGGGCAGGACCCCGAACCAGCCCCCCGCTCTCATGGCCTCCACGACGGCGGACCGCGCGACAGGCAGGTCGGAGGTGTCGACCAGGAGGTCCTGCCACGCCCGTCCGATCACTTCCTTGGCCGGGTAGCCCAGCAGCTCCTGCGCACGTGTGCTCCAGCCGACCACTGTGCCGTGATCGTCGAGCACGGCCGATGCGCCATGCCCGAGGGCGAACGGATCCTCCGGACTCTCGCTGAAATGCATCGACGGCGTCCCCATAGCCACCACCTTGCCTCCGTGACTCCGATGGTCCTCCCCCCGCTCTCCGTCCGCGACTCTCCCGTTCCTCTCGGCCCGGCGGTTGCGGCTCGGCGGCTCGGCGGGGCCGCGGCCTCGCGGTTCGACGGTGACACGGCGACGCTCGGCGTGCGCGGGCGATCGCGTGCAAGGAAGGGGGGTGGCCACGGCCCGGGACCACTTCGTCACAGAGGCCAGCGAAGGTGCCTCGGCGGGAGCCGCTGTGGCGCGTGTCGGTTCGAACGGGGTACTTGGCTTGACGCCGACTCAGGCAGCCTGTGCTGCCACGGGCCGCGGAGTTGCCTCCTTACCCCAGCCGCATCGGTCATCATCCACAGGAAGTTCGGCTTGATCCATGCCGAGCCGCGTTCACAGACCCTATGGAGCGTGATCGGGGTGAAGCCTGGCCTTCCTTGGGGGCCGTACGTTCCGCGCGGCGGACGGGTACCGCGGGCAGTATCTTGACCGCAGGATCAACATCAACGGCCACGGTGGGATCGGCGATTCCTGTCCAATCGGTCTGGCTCCGGTCTAGGGAGTTTCGCCATCGACCCTGTTCTCCTGGCGGCTTTGTGGAGGGAACGGCATCCGGGTCCTCCACTTGCTCACACGTTTCGCACAGGGTTCGCGGATCGCTGGGTGCGCTTCCACAGCCTTCCCGACTCGAAGCGCTACCCGGAGTCCGAGGACGAGTACGCGATCGTGCTGGACCGGTACAACACGATCCTCGACGAGTTGTTCGCAGGCACAGACGTGTTGGTGGTGACCATGGACTGGTCGAACACACCCACCGGGCAAGCAGGCTATCCGACACCACGACAGACACTGCATCCCGACGGCATCCGCTGGTGGACGGCGTCGGAGCAGGACGACTCCAACCCGGAGTTCCACACGCACACACGTCTGTACGCCGACCGGCGCCGGTGGCACCGTGGCTGCCTCGACGGGGTGTTGCGAGCCGTCGCGGACGAGACGCTCGCCGAAGTCTTCGTCGCCGACACGGAACTGCGACGCATCCACCATCCCTACGACGGCGGCGCAGACGTCATCCTCGCCACGGCTGCGGAGCGTGACCGTATGCGTGATCAACACGCAGACTGGCTCTCCAGCCAACCGACCGGCCTCTGAGCGCCAGGGCGGGGCCCCTTACCCAGGCCGCGTGCGATGGTCTGTCAACACGGCTTGTTGATCCAAGTCAAGCCGCGTTCACAGACCTTTGAGCAAAGCATCCGTGTGGCTCTTCGTCGCTCGTCACGAGTGGCTCGACCGGCAGTGGCTCGTCCGGTCCGATCGCGGCGCTGAACGCGGTGCGTGTTGCCGTGGCGCTCATACCGTCGAGGCGCCTCCGCCTGGCTGACAGGCTGAATCTGTTTTCTCAGAGCATGGCCGTCATGATGCGGCGCGGCGGCCTCTTCGGCGCCACACTCGCGTTCCAGTTCATGGTCGGCGGGATCAAGGCCTATTTTGGTTGCCGCTATGTATGTCGACCGTACGGCGCTCCGGAGACGGCCGGGTCCAGGTAGTCCGGGCCGGGCAGGCCCTTGCGGCGCATGGCGATACCGGTGAGCGCCTCGAAGATGGCCCGGCGGGCGTTCATCGTGGTGGTGTAACCGGGATCCAGGTCCGGGACGACCTCGACGACCTCCATGCCCACCACGGGCGTCTCGTGGCAGATCCGGCGGATGGCCGGTAGCAGTTCCCGGTTGGTCAGACCTGGCGGCTCCGGGGCGCCGGTGCCGGGCGCGAAGGCCGGGTCCAGCACGTCGATGTCCAAGGACAGGTACAGGTATTCCGGTCCGTCCAAGGCCTCGTCGATGGCCTGTTGGAGAACGACATCGAATCCGCGGCGGTCGATCTCGGCCATGAAGTGCGTGCGCATTCCGTGCTCGCGCATCCAGCCGAACAACTCGTCGTCGGGTGCCATCGCGCTGCGCAGGCCGATCTGGAGGAAGTTGCGCCCCGGTATGTGTTCGTCCTCGATCAACCGACGAATCGGTGTGGCGTGTGTGACCAGATGGCCGAGCATGTCGTTGTGGCAGTCCGGGTGTGCGTCGAAATGGACCACTCCGACCTTGCCGGACCCGTACACGTCGGCCAGGGCAGCGGCGTCGGGCCAGAGGATGGAGTGGTCCCCGCCGAGCACGATCGGGATCGCACCGGTCTCGGCGATCTCCCGGACCAGTGCGCGGATCGGCTCCATCGAGTTGTCGATGCTGAAGGGGTCGACCGCGGCGTCGCCGTAGTCGACCACCGTGAGCTCGTCGAACGGCCGGATGCGCGTGCTGGGATTGACCAGCGCCTTCGGCGTGTTGGGCAGAATCCGTTCGTCGCCCCTGAGCGCGCGCGGCCCGTAAGCGGCCCCCCGATGTCCGAGGCCCATGTCCACCGGCGCTCCGAGGATCGCCACATCGACGTGGCCGGCGCGCAGATCGTCCTGGTTGAGGCACAGCGGCACCCCGGAGAACGTGGCGATGCCGGCGTAGGTGGGGACGAAGGTGTACCGCTGCAGGTTGATCGGCCCGGGTTCGCGCCTGGGGTCGTGCGAGCGGTCGAGTTCCCTCTTCCAGACATCCGGGGGTATGCCTGCCACGGCTGGCTCCCTACTGCTGGTCACCGACGGAGCTTAGGGTCCCGCTTGGACATACCTCCAGGATGCGCGCCAATGAGACCTCATGCCCGTTGTGTGGCTGCTCGGTCGGCGCATCGCGCGCCGGCGGCCTTTCCGCGCCGCGCCTGGAGGGCCGGCCGCGTCCACCCCCGCCTACGCGTGCACCCTCATCGTCCCCAGACACTGGCAAGGGGCTGTGAACGCCGCTTGACGATCCATGTCAAGGCACGCTCACAGACCTTTTGTGGTACTTGCGGCAGACGTCAACCCGGCATCGGAATCCGACATCCGATCACCGGGATGCGACTTTCAGGGTTTCTTGGTCGTCGCCGCGGCTGCCCTGCGGTGTCCTGGCGTGCGAGGGCTGGAGCTATGGCATCAGGGCGCTCATGGCCCGGTCGAGAATCACCGCGAGGTCGGTCACGCCCTCGCAGGTCATCCATACGTCGGTCGCCGCGTCGAGGCAGCCGAGGGCGGCCGCTACCAGGGCGAGGGCCCGGGGGTCGTCGACGGCCGCCGGGTCGATGCCGAGCCGACGGGAGGTCTCGGGCACGAGCATCGGCTGCCACTGGTGGCGTTTGTCGCGGTGGCGGGCCTTGAGGGCGTCGGCCTGGTTGAGCAGGCGCATGAAGTCCATGGCCTGCTCGGGCGCGTTCCGGTGGATGTCGGTCAGGACGTCGAAGGCACGGCGCAGGGACTGCCAGGGGCTCTCCGTGTCCGGTCGGGCCTCCAGCGCGGCGGCGACTTGGGTGCCCAGGTCGTCGGTGTTGCCGAGGACCACGTCCTCCTTGGTCCCGAAGTAGCGGAAGAAGCTCGCGCGCGACAGCCCCGCCTCCTGGGCGATCTGTCCGACGGTCGTGTGCTCGAAGCCCTGTGCGGCGAAGAGGCGGAAGGCGACGGCCCTCACCTCGTCCTGCATCGCCAGACGGACCCGATCGCGCAGCGCGGACGGCGCCGGGGCACCTTGTGGGGTCTTCGAGGAAGCGGCCATGTCGCGCAGTCTACACGCAGCCTCATTTTGAGACTCAGTCTCAGCTTGATGTATGGTCTCCTGTGTAGACCAAGCGTCAATCTCTGGACAGCGTCATGAGCAAGGTCTGGTTCATCACCGGTTCCTCCCGCGGCTTCGGCCGCCGGTTCGCCGAGGCCGCCCTGTCCCGCGGCGACAAGGTCGCCGCCGCCGCCCGCGACACCGACTCCCTGGCCGAACTGGTCGCCGCCCACGGCGATGCGGTCCTGCCCCTGGCCCTGGACGTCACTGACAGGACCGCCGCAACGCAGGCCGTCAATCGGGCCCACGAGCACTTCGGCCGTCTGGACATCGTGGTCAACAACGCCGGCTACGGGCATTTCGGCATGGTCGAGGAGATCACCGAGGACGACATCCGCGGCCAGTTCGAGACGAACGTGCTCGGCGCCCTGTGGGTGACGCAGGCGGCCCTGCCGCACCTGCGTGCGCAGGCCGGGGGTCACATCGTGATGCTGTCGAGCATGCTGGGCGTCGCCCCCTTCCCCACCACCGGTGCCTACAGCGCCTCCAAGGCCGCCCTTGAGGGACTCACCGAGTCCCTCGCCCAAGAGGCTGCGGGCTTCGGCATCAAGGTCACCATCGTCGAGCCAGGCGCGTTCGGAACCGACTTCGCCGCCTCCTCCGCCTACTCCGCACCCCTGGATGCCTACGCGGGCGTGCGGGACGCGGTCAACGCCGGCTTCGCCGACATGCCGATGCCCGACCCTGCCGGCGTCGGTGCGGCCCTGCTGGCGGTCGTCGACGCCGACAACCCGCCGCTGCGCGTCTTCTTCGGCTCGGTGCCCCTCCAGGTCGTCCAGCCGCTCTACGCGGAGCGCCTCAAGACCTGGGAGCAGTGGGCCGGGGTGTCCGCTCAGGCCGGTGCCGGCCGCGACTGACATCCCGGAGGGTGGGCCGGGCATGCTCCACCGGCGGCCGACGGAGCGCGTCCGGCCTCTCCCGCCCCCCCACACCTCCCACGTTGACCGGGAGAGATCCCACGCCATGACCCCGCACCCCGGCCGGTTCATCACCCCCGGGCCGCGCAACACGTCGAGCGGCTCATCGAGGACCTCCAGCCCGTGCCGCTGCGCCAGTTCGGGACGTCGGCTGCCGCGCGCCTCTACGTCGCCCCGGGGTTTTCCCGCAGGTCTCGGACGAAGGTGACGACATTCAACACCTGGGTCAGCGCCACCTACCGGAGTGCTCTCGCCCCGCTGGCTGACGCCGTGGGAGTGGACCCGGTTCGACGGCGGACATTGCGGCCCGTCCCGGCTACCTGACGGCGTTCACGGGAGCGTGGCCTTCGACTGACCATGCGGGGTCGCCCGCCCCCTCACAATGCAGAGCTGATGTCCGTCCCGCCTACGAGCCGACCCGTACCCATACAGCTGTTCACGGCGCGTCACCAGCAGCATGGTTGGGGTCTGTGGACACTGCTTGACGATGCATGTCATACGGTCCCGCTCTCAGCAGGGATGCGGGTGAGGAAGAGCCCGCAACCAGGCCGGTAAGACCGATGAAGGCCTGGCGCGGTGCAGGACGGTTACTTTCGTCCCGGCGCCGTGAGCAGGCGGCCGTTGACCAGGCCGTGTGCGGTGTTGATGGCGGCTACCGACCAGGCGGCCACCAGCAGGGCGTACAGGGCGACGGCCAGTACCTCGAAGGCGGTCAGGCCGGTGTGGCGGGCCAGGCCCTCCGCGCCGGTGACGCAGGTGCCGACCGGGAAGGTGAACGCCCACCAGGTCATCGCGAAGCCCATGCCCTGGCGGCGGGCCCGTACGGCCATCGCGACGGCCAACGCCAGCCACAGCAGCGCGAAACCCAGCACGGGAACGCCGTAGAGGACCGCGAGGAGCGCGAAGCCCTGGTCGTACGGGGCGGGCACCACACCGGGTGCGGCGTCCGCGAACTTGCCCACCGCGGTCGTCGACTGGCCCAGCGGTCCGAGCACCAGGAACAGCGTCGGGGTGAGCGCGAGCGGCAGTGGACCCGCGGTGACGAGCCGGGCGAAGATCATCGGCAGCATCACGAACGTGGCCAGCAGACTGATCCCGAACATCGCGACACAGGCGAGGAGCAGCGTCTCCCGGGGCTGTCCGGCCGGCAGGTGGGGGATGAGGAGGGGACCGAGCGCGGCCGACACCATCGGGGCGACGATCGGGAGCAGCCACACGGGTGACGCCTGTCCTGGCTCGATCCGATGCCGTACGACCATGAGGTACGGGACGGCCACCGCGGCGGCGAGTCCGATCAGCGTCCCGGAGACGAACAGGGCGCTGTCCACGGTGACCGCCGCCTGTATCCCGATCCAGTCCCGGCCGAGAAGCAGGGTGCCGCCGCCCACGGCGAGCAGGGCCATCGAGAGGCACCCGTAGAAGGGGGCCATGGCCGGGTCGAGGAGGTGGGCGCGGGCCTGGTCGCGGTGGTACGTCCAGTGCAGGGCGCGGGCGGCGAGCAGTGACACCAGCAGCAGGAGCGAGAGGGCCCACACGACGGTGCAGGCGGTGCGCAGGCCCGGCACGTCCACGGGGAGTCCGGCTCCCGCCGTGGCCACGATCGCGGTGCCCATCACGGAGGCGTACCAGTTCGGGCCGAGATGCCGGACCGCGGCGACGGCGCGGTTTCCCGGGACACGGGGGGTCTTCGTGTCGGGGAGGGTTCCCGCCTGATGGGCGGACAGGGGCTGGGCTGCGGTGACCATGTCACCACGGTCGCGCCGCCGCCGGTTCCCCACCAGGGAGTCCGCGCCTATGACGGCATAAGCTGGGTTTATGAGCAGCAGCGCTGAGGATCGTCATGAGTAGCGGTGCTGAGGACCGGCCCGGCGTCGGAATCGCGCACCGGGTACCCGATCTGGGCGCGCTGGAACTGCTGCTGGCGGTGGCGCGCCTCGGCAGTCTCGGGCGCGCCGCGCGGGAGGTGGGGATCACTCAACCGGCGGCCAGCAGCCGTATCCGCTCGATGGAACGGCTGCTCGGGGTGGCGCTCGTCGACCGTTCACCGCGCGGGTCCCGGCTCACCCGCGAGGGCGCGCTCGTCACGGACTGGGCCCGGCGGGTGGTGGACGCGGCCGAGGCCTTCGACGCCGGGGCGCAGGCGCTGCGCGACCGGCGCGACTCCCGGCTGCGGGTGGCCGCGAGCATGACCATCGCCGAGTATCTGCTGCCCGGCTGGCTGATCGCCCTGCGCGCACAGCGTCCCGACACGGCCGTCTCGCTGCTCGCCGGGAACTCCACGGCCGTCGCCGAACGGCTCCTGTCCGGTGAGGCGGACCTCGGTTTCGTCGAGGGGCTCTCGGTGCCGTCCGGTCTCGACGCGACCGTCATCGCGCACGACCGGCTGATCGTCGTGACTGCGCCCGGACATCCCTGGGCGCGTCGCCGGGCGCCCCTCGCGGCGGCGGAGCTGGCCGCCACACCGCTCATCCTGCGCGAGGAGGGGTCGGGCACCCGTCAGGTCCTCGACTCCGCGCTCGGGGGGCTCGCCCGCCCGCTGATCGAGCTGTCCTCCACGACGGCGGTCAAGGCCTCCGTCGTCAGCGGCGCCGGACCCGCCGTCCTGAGCGAACTGGCCCTCGGCGAGGAGTTGTCCGCCCACCGCCTGGTGGGCATCCCGCTCGCCGACGTCCGGCTCACCCGTGCCCTGCGGGCCGTCTGGCCGACGGGGCACCGGCCCACGGGCCCGGCCCGCGATCTGCTGTCCCTGACGCGCGGGGCGTAGAGAGAAGACTTCTTTCGTCCCCTCCGTCCCTGCCTGTGCCGTACCCGGGGGCTCCGCCCAGGACTCCGCTCCTCGAACACCGGAGGAGCTGGACCTTCGCCTTCAAGGACTTGGCGGGCGGTGACTTCGTGTCCTGGCGGCTTCCCGGCGCCGGAAAGTTCCAGCCCCTCCGGCGATTGAGGACGGGGCCGTTCAGGCCGAAGCGGGGGTCCGGGGGGCGACAGACCCCTAGGACGACAGACCCCTAGGACGACAGACCCCTAGGACGACAGCCCCCAGGGACGACAGCCCGCCCCTTGGTCGAGCGAATCCGAGACCTTGAGGGAGGGCAGGGGCCGCTGCACCGGTACCGGTCGGTGACGCCCGCCGCGCCTTGCCCGTACCGTGCGGCAGGTTCCGAACCGCGGGCCCCGGAACTCGCGCGGGCCGCGTTCCGCTCAGGACGCCGCCGCGACCAGGCCCCGCATCACCCGCAGATCGTCGCCCATCTCCGGGTGCCACTGGACTCCCAGAACCCAGGCGGGGCCCGGGAGTTCGACCGCCTCCACGGTGCCGTCGGCCGCGTGCGCGCAGACGGTGAGGCCGTCCCCGAGACGGTCCACGGCCTGATGGTGGTACGTCGGCACGGCGCACGGCTCCGGTACGAGACCGGCGTACCGCGTCCCGGGAACGGGTGTGACCTCGTGACGGCCGACGACGCCGATGTCCTTCACGTGCCCGTCGAGGTGCTGGACGAGTGTGCCGCCCAGGGACACGTTCAGGAGCTGGTGGCCCCGGCAGATGCCGAGCAGCGGGGTGCCGGAGTCCAACGCGGCCCGGATCAGGGCGAGTTCCCAGGCGTCGCGCTCGTGGGCGGGCCGTCCCGTACGCGGGGAGCGCTCGGCGCCGTACCTGGCGGGGTCGACGTCAGGGCCGCCCGCGACGACGACCGCGTCGAGCCGGGCGACGGTCTCGGACGCCAGGGCCGGATCGTCCGGCGGCAGCATCACGGCGAGTCCGCCCGCCCGCTGGACGAGCCGCGGATAGCCGGCCGGCAGCAGCGCGGCGTCCAGCTCCCACACGCCCCAGCGCGCCCCGGCCTCCAGATACGTACTCACACCGATCAGCGGCCTGCTGCCCACGCGCTACTCCCTCGGATCCACCCAACGGCGTCAATGGAAACCTCTCATACCTTTGTGGGGTGGGGGAGCGGAACCCACTGACCCGCGCGTCACCTCCCGCTCACGCCAGGAACCCCCGCAGCGCCTCCGCAGTGCTCACGCCAGGAACCCCCGCAGCAGCGCCGCCGTGCCCCCGCAGTGCTCCCGCATGATCTCCCGTGCACCGTCCGCGTCCCCGTCGAGAACCGCCTCGACGAGGGCGGTGTGCTGGCGCTGCGAATGCTCCAGATTGCGGACGAGGAGCGGGATGCAGTCGAGCAGGTCGTTCACGGACGCGCGGACGGCCGCGTACCGCGCGGTGAGGGAGGGGGAGCCGCACAGCTCCGCGAGGGTGAGGTGGAGCATGGTGTCCAGGCGCCGGTAGTCGGCCAGCGGGGCGTCGTTCGTCCTCTTCAACGCCTCCCGCAGCCGTGCGCCCCGCTCCGCGTCGAGCCCGTGCGCGGCGCACAGCCCGGCCGCGCCCACCTCCAGGACCTCGCGGAAGCGCAGCACGTCCTCGATGTCGACCGCCGCGACCCGGCGGCGCAGCTCGTGCTCGCCCGGTGTGTCGGTGCGTGCCAGCACGAACGTGCCGCCGTACCGCCCGCGCCGCGACTCGACCAGACCCTGGTCCTGGAGCACCTTCAGGACCTCGCGCAGCGTCACCCGGCTGATGCCGAGCCGTTCGGCCAACTCTCGCTCGGCGGGCAGCCGTTCACCGCCCGGCACCAGGCCGAGGCGGACGATCTGGAGGATCTGTTCCAGCGCCTCCTCGAAGCCGTTGCCCGCCCGCACCGGCCGCAGGACAGGTGTCAGCCGGTCGTCCGTCCCACGGCCCGATTCCGTTCGCGTCATCAGGTCGCGCCCCCTTCCCAAGCAATGGTTCTCCGCAATACCTTATGGCCCTCGGCTGACCCAAGGAGGCTTTTCCGGTGGCAGACCGCACACCCCCGCTCACCGTCGACGAACTGCGCGTCCTCGTCGAGGCCGGTGACATCGACACGGTCGTCCTGGCGTTCCCCGACATGCAGGGGCGGCTCCAGGGCAAGCGGTTCGCCGCGGCCTTCTTCCTCGACGAGGTCCTGGAACACGGCACGGAGGGCTGCAACTACCTCCTCGCCGTCGACACCGACATGAACACCGTCGACGGATACGCGATGTCCTCCTGGGACCGGGGCTACGGGGACTTCGCCATGCACCCCGACCTCGCCACCCTGCGGCGGATCCCCTGGAACGAGGGCACCGCGCTCCTCATCGCCGACCTCGCCTGGAACGACGGCTCCCCGGTGGTGGCCGCGCCCCGCCAGATCCTGCGCCGCCAGCTGGAGCGCCTCGCCGAACTCGGCTACACCGCCCAGGTCGGCACCGAGCTGGAGTTCATCGTCTTCAAGGACACCTACGAGCAGGCCTGGGACACCGGCTACCGGGGCCTGACCCCGGCCAACCAGTACAACATCGACTACTCCGTCCTCGGGACCGGACGCATCGAGCCCCTGCTGCGCCGCATCCGCAACGAGATGCAGGCCGCGGGCCTCACCGTCGAGTCGGCCAAGGGCGAGTGCAACCCCGGCCAGCACGAGATCGTCTTCAAGTACGACGAGGCCCTCGTCACCTGCGACCAGCACGCCGTCTACAAGACGGGCGCCAAGGAGATCGCCTCCCAGGAGGGCGTGTCGCTCACCTTCATGGCGAAGTACAACGAGCGCGAGGGCAACTCCTGCCACATCCACCTCTCGCTCGCGGACGCCGACGGCACCAACGTGATGGCCGGCTCCGCCCAGGATCCGCACGGCATGTCGGAGGTGATGCGCCACTTCCTCGCCGGACAGTTGGCCGCGCTCCGCGACTTCTCGCTCCTCTACGCGCCCAACATCAACTCGTACAAGCGGTTCCAGCCCGGCTCCTTCGCCCCGACCGCCGTCGCCTGGGGCCACGACAACCGCACCTGCTCGCTCCGCGTCGTCGGTCACGGCCGCTCGACGCGCTTCGAGAACCGGCTGCCCGGCGGTGACGTCAATCCCCATCTGGCCGTCGCCGGACTCGTCGCGGCGGGCCTGTACGGCATCGAGCGGAAGCTGGAGCTGCCCGAGGCGTGCTCGGGCAACGCCTACACCGCCGAGTACGCGCACGTCCCCACCACCCTGCGCGAGGCCGCCGAGCTCTGGGAGAACAGCCCGATCGCCCGGGCCGCCTTCGGTGACGAGGTGGTCGAGCACTACCGCAACATGGCGCGTGTCGAAGTGGAGGCGTTCGACGCCGCGGTGACCGACTGGGAGCTGCGCCGCTCCTTCGAACGCATGTGAGGACCCCCTTGCCGCACCAGCAACCTCCCCACCACTCGGACCCGCACGCCCCGTCCCCGCGGGCCCTGTCCCCGGACACCTCGACCCCGCACACATCCCCTTCGTACGCCCACGAACTCCAGGTCCTGAATCCCGCCACCGAGGAGGTCGTCGCCACCGTCCCGGCCGCCACCCCCGAGGACGTGGCGGACGCCGTCGCACGGGCGGCGAAGGCACAGGTCCGCTGGGCCGCCCTCGCACCCGGCGAGCGGGCCAGGCTGCTGCGCCGCTTCGCGGCCGAAGTCGACGGGCACATCGAGGAACTGGCCCGCCTGGAGGTCCGCGAGGCCGGCCACACCCTCGGCAACGCCCGCTGGGAGGCGGGCAACGTCCGCGATCTCCTCGACTACGCGGCCGGGGGAGTGGAACGACTGACCGGCCGTCAGATCCCGGTCCCCGGCGGCCTCGACATCACCCTCCTCGAACCCCTCGGCGTCGTCGGCGTCATCGCGCCCTGGAACTTCCCGATGCCGATCGCCGCCTGGGGCACCGCACCCGCCCTCGCCGCAGGCAACGCCGTCATCCTCAAACCCGCCGAGACGACCCCGCTGACGGCACTGCGGCTGGCCGAACTCGCCCTGGAGGCAGGGCTGCCCGAGCACCTCTTCCAGGTGCTTCCCGGCGCGGGTCCCGTCGCGGGCGACGCGCTCGTCCGGCACCCCGGCGTCGCGAAGATCGTCTTCACCGGGTCAACGGCCGTCGGCAAACAGGTGCTGGCCAAGGGCTCCGCCCTCCTCAAGCGCGTCACACTCGAACTCGGCGGCAAGAGCCCCAACATCGTCTTCGCCGACGCCGACATCGAAGCCGCCGCGGCCGCCGCCCCCATGTCCTTCCTCGACAACTCCGGCCAGGACTGCTGCGCCCGCACCCGCATCCTCGTCCAGCGCTCCGTCCACGACCGCTTCCTCGAACTCCTCGCCCCGGCGGTCGAGTCCGTCGTCGTCGGCGACCCCTCCGACGAGCGGACCCAGATGGGCCCGCTGATCTCGAAGGTCCAGCTGGAACGCGTACGGTCCTACGTCGACGCCGACGCGCCCGGCATCCGGGGCAAGGCCCCCGGGGGCCCCGGCTTCTGGTTCGCGCCCACCGTCCTCACCGGCGTGGATCCCGGCGCGCGCGTGGCCGTCGAGGAGGTCTTCGGACCCGTGGCGGTCGTGCTGCCCTTCGAGGACGAGGCCGACGCCGTCCGGCTCGCCAACGCCACCGACTACGGCCTGTCCGGCTCCATCTGGACCCGCGACGTCGGCCGCGCCCTGCGGGTCTCCCAGGCCGTCCGGGCCGGCAACCTGTCCGTCAACTCCCATTCCAGCGTCCGCTATTGGACCCCCTTCGGCGGCTTCAAGCAGTCGGGAATCGGCCGCGAACTCGGCCCGGACGCCCTCACCGCCTTCACCGAGACCAAGAACGTCTTCATCAGCACGGAGGGCCCCGCACAGTGACTTCAGACACCCCAGAGACCATCTGCCGCCGACTGGTGGGCCGCACGGCCGTCATCACCGGCGCCGCCAGCGGCATCGGTCTCGCCACCGCGCGCCGGCTCGCCTCCGAGGGCGCGCACGTCGTCTGCGGCGACATCGACGAGACCCATGGAAAGGCCGTCGCCGAGGAGGTCGGCGGGATCTTCGTCAAGGTCGACGTGACCGACCCGGAACAGGTCGAGAACCTGTTCAGGACGGCGTACGACACCTACGGCTCGGTCGACATCGCCTTCAACAACGCGGGCATCTCACCGCCCGACGACGACTCCATCCTGGACACCGGTCTGGAGGCGTGGAAGCGCGTCCAGGAGGTCAACCTCACCTCCGTCTACCTGTGCTGCAAGGCCGCCATCCCCTACATGCGCCGCCAGGGAAGGGGCTCCGTCATCAACACGGCGTCGTTCGTGGCCCGGATGGGCGCGGCGACCTCGCAGATCTCGTACACGGCCTCCAAGGGCGGTGTGCTGGCCATGTCCCGTGAACTCGGCGTCCAGTTCGCGCGGGAGGGCATCCGGGTCAACGCGCTCTGCCCCGGGCCCGTCAACACCCCTCTGCTACAGGAGCTGTTCGCCAAGGATCCCGAGCGGGCCGCGCGCCGACTGGTGCACATCCCCGTCGGACGGTTCGCCGAGGCGGACGAGATCGCGGCGGCCGTCGCGTTCCTCGCCAGTGACGACTCCTCCTTCGTGAACGCCACCGACTTCCTGGTGGACGGGGGTATTTCGGGCGCGTACGTCACGCCTCTGTAGCCCGGCCGCGAGCTCGGTCCGCAGGTGAGGGACGGTCGCCCGTCCCTCACCTCGCGGGCGCCGCGCACGGCTCGTCCCCGCCAAGTCCCCCTGCCAGCCACGGCACTAGAGTGCCGGGATGAGTATGACGCCTCCACCCGGCTGGTACCGCGACCCGTCGTACCCGCTCGTCGAGCGCTGGTGGGACGGGGCCGCCTGGACCGACCACCGGCGTCAGCCAGAAGTCTCCCAACAGGCCGTGACACAGCCCCCGTCGGCCGGTACCTCCGGCTCCGGCCGGGCCAGGACCGTCGCCCTCGTGACGGCCGCCGTCGTCCTCGTGGCCGCGATCGTCACCGGCGCGGTGCTGCTGCGCCACGACGGCAGCGGCGACGAGGCCGCGGCACGGACCACGCCCACGGCTTCCTCCCCCACCCGGAGCGAGGGCCCCTCACCGTCACCGTCCGGCCCCTCGCCCTCCGCCGGTGACGCGTCCGTCGTCGTCGACGAACTGAACGGCATCACCTTCCCGGTCCTCGACGGCTGGGCGAAACCGCAGTACGCCGCCGACCACGACATGGTGCTCTCGACCCCGAGGACCTACGACTGCCCCGGCGACCCCGGTCTGTGCCGGCACGGCCGGGTCGACTCCCGTACGTCGACGGCCACCGACGAGACATCCCCGAAGGCCCTCGCCGAGGGGGACATCAAGGACGCCGCCGACAGCGCGTTCGGGCACGACCTCGTCGGCAGCCGTCCCTTCCGGGGCATCACCTCGCACCGGCTGGTGAAGTCCGGCTCGGTCGCCGTCGCCGGGCGCGCCGGGTATCTCGTGCGCTGGAAGGTCAGGACCGGTGTGGGGCCCGGCGGTTACGTCGAGTCGCTGGCCTTCCCGTCCAGCGTGGGCTCGCAGTCCCCGGTCATCGTCCGGTTCGCGTTCGACGCGGGCGCCGACGGGCCGCCGCTGTCCGACATGGACCGGATCACCGAAGACATCCGCTCGGTGGGCCAGAAGGACGCGGGCGGTGGTGTGGGCAGCAGTATCGGTCCGTCCAAGTGAACGACGACCGCCCGGCCGGCAGACGTGGGTCCCCGGGCCGGGCGGTCGCGATCGCACGGATCAGAGGAAGGTCCGGCCCTCGCCGCGATAGGTCGGGACGGAGGCCGTGACGGTGTCGCCCTCCACGAGGTGCAGCGTGTCGAACCGCTCGCACAGCTCACCGGCCTTCGCGTGCCGGAACCACACCTTGTCGCCGATGAGCAGATCGTCCGCGGGCGAGCCGAGCAGCGGGGTCTGTACCTCGCCGGGACCCTCCTGGGGGTCGTAAGACAGTCCCTCCGGCAGGTAGGGGACCGGCAGCCGGTCGGCGCCCGCCGCCCCGGACGCGGGATATCCGCCGCCCAGCACGGTCACCACACCCACGCCCGGGCGGCGCACCACCGGCTGGGCGAACAGCGCCGCCGGGCGTCCGCTGAAGGACGTGTAGTTGTCGAAGAGCCTCGGCACGTAGAGCCCCGACCCGGCCGCGATCTCGGTGACCGCGTCCTCGGCGGCCGTGTGCTGGACGCTGCCGGTGCCGCCGCCGTTGACGAATTCGAGATCCGGCTCCACGGCCCGGACCGCCCGGACGACTTCCGCGCGCCGCTGGGCGAGCTCCTTGCGGGCGGTCGCCTGCATCAGCCGCACGGCACGCGAGCGCAGCGGCCGCCCCGAGACGGCGTCACCGACGCCCGCGATGTGACCCTCGTACGCCATGATCCCCACCAGCTTGAACCCGGGGGCGCGCTTGACGGCACGGGCCAGCTCCGCGACCTGGGCGGGGGAGTGCAGCGGCGAACGCAGCGCCCCGACCCGGACCCGGCCGCCGAACAGCTTGAGCGAGGTGTCCAGCTCCAGGCAGACCCGTATGACCTCGGTGCCACCCTCGCGCGCCTCGTCCATGAGACGCAGCTGCGCGGGATCGTCGATCATGACGGTCACCGCGGCGGCGAGCTTGGGGTCGGCGGCCAGCTCGGCGTAGCCCTTGCGGTCGGCCGACGGATAGGCGAGCAGGATGTCGTCGAAACTTGACCTGGCCAGCCACAGCGACTCGGCGAGCGTGAACGACATGATCCCCGCGAAGCCGTCCCGGTCCAGGACGCGTTCCAGCAGGGTGCGACAGCGGACGGACTTGCTGGCGACGCGGATCGGCTTCCCGCCGGCCCTGCGGACCAGATCGTCCGCGTTCGCGTCGAAGGCCTCCAGGTCCACGATGGCGACGGGGGCGTCGAGGTGAGCGGTGGCCCGGTCGTAGCGGGCCCTGTCGGCGGCACGGGCAGTCATGAGCGAAGACTGCCAGACTCCATTACCGCAGGGTAGGGGGACGTTCCGGGCAGATGCCACGGGCCCTCGTACTGGTTCCCGTCCGGCGCGCGTCAACCCGTAGAGTGACGCGGACGCAGGGAGGAACGTCCTTGCCCCGGCGGGACCTGCCCGGGGTGACGGTCCACCGGTGCGGGTATGCCTGCCCGTGATGAGCCGCTCGCGCACACACGGAACGGCTCGCCGAGCTACGGGGCATCCGACAGCCCGGTACGAGGGAACGGGGGGTGCATGAGTACGGACGCGCGGCGCGCCTCGAATCCCCGGCCTCCCTCCGCCCCGCCCGCCGCCGCCCCGCCGGCCCCCCAGACTCCGCCGGCTCCGGACCGTCCTCCAACCCGTCCTCCGGCCCAGATTCCGCCGAAGCCGGTTCGGTCGCCCGGTCCGGACCTGTCGGGCGGGGAGGACTGGTCCGCCGAGGACCCCGCACCGATCACCCCAGGTCTCCCGTCGTCCTCGGGGCAGCCCACACTCAGTGCCGGGTCCGCGCAGGCCATGTCTGCTTCCGGATCCGGGCGGCCCGCGCCCGCTTTCGGACCCGCGCAGGCCCCGTCGGCTTCCGGATCCGGTCGGCCCGCACCCGCTTTCGGACCCGCGCAGGCCACACCCGCTTCCGGATCCGGTCGGCCCGCGCCCGCTTACGGGTCCGCGCAGGCCACGTCCGCCTCCGGATCCGGGCAGGCCACGTCCTCTGCCGGATCCGGGCAGGTCGCCTCCGACCGCGCTGCGGCGGCCCCGCCGCGCCCCGTGAGCCCGGCCCGTGGAGCGGCCACCTCACTCGTCCGACCGAGGGCGGCCGCGACCGGTGACTCCGGGTCCGCCGGCTCTGGTGCCCGCGGAGCCGCTTCGCCGGGCGGACAGGCGCCGGCCCCGACCGGCGCCTCCGTAGCCGCTTCGCCGGACGGACGGCCGGCGGCTTCGACCGGTGCGACAGGCTCGTCCGGGTCCGCCGCGTCCCGTGTGCCGAGGGGCGGCTCGACGGGTGTGTCCGGGTCCGCCGCGTCCGGTACCCCTGGTGACGCTTCCTCGGACGGGCCCACGTCGGCTGCGGCCGGCTCGTCCGGACCGGCTGCGTCCCGCACGTCGAGGTTCGCCTCGGCCGGTGCACCGGGGTCCGCCTCTCCGGCGGCACCGGAATCCGTCTCGCCCGGCCGGCCGTGGTCCGCGTCGCCCGGCACGCCGGGTTCCGACGCGCGACGGTCCACACCGAACGGTGCGCCGGGTTCCGACGCGCCCCGTTCCGTTCCTTCCGTTCCTTCCGTTCCTTCCGTTCCTTCCGGCGCGCCGGGGCCGGACGTGCCACGGTCCGCTCCGGCCGGCACACCGGCATCCGGCGAACGGCGGCCCGGCTCGTCCGGTACGCCGGGCTCCGGTACGGCGGGCTCCGCGCGGACCAGCACGTCACCGTCCGGCGCGGCGCACCCGGCGATGCCGTCCACCGCTCCGTCCAGCGCGCCGCACTCTCCGGCGGAACCCGTCTCGTACGGTTCCCCGTCGTCCCCGTCGTCACCCTGGTCCTCGTCGGAGCGCCCGGCTCCGCCGTCGGTGGCCTCGCAGCGTTCCGTGCCGGACGCGGCGCCCCAGGCTGCCGGATCCGTGCCACGGCCGGAGACCCGGCGCTACCCCCACCTGCGCCCCGAGGCCAGGACGGGGCCCTCGACCCCGCCGCCCCCCGCGGCCTCCGCACGCTTCCCGGACACGCCGCCCGCGCCCGCCGGACCCGCACGTCCCGACGCGGCGCCGCACACCACAGGACCGTCGCGGCCCGGCGGGACACAGCGTCCCGCGCAGCGGTCTCCCGGCCCGTCGCACCCCGCCGCGCCGCAGCGCCCGGCCGAGCCGCCGCGTGCTTTCGGGGCCCCGGGCTCCGGGTCCGCGTCACCGTCCGAGTCCGCGTCCGGGCGAGGCGGAGCGGCGGGACGGGTGCCCTTTTCCGGCGAGCCGTTCTCGGAGGCGACGCGGGAGACTCGGCCCGGACGGGACGGTCAGCCGCTCCTCGCCTCACCGGCCGCACCCCCGTTCATTCCGGCCCCGGCCCCGGTCCCGTCCGCAGCACCCCCCGGCCCGGAGCGCCCCTTCGTGTCGTTCGCGGAGCCCGAGATGTACGGCGGGGACACCGGGCGGGTGCGTTCCTTCCGTGGGTGGACCCGGTCCCGTGCCGTGACCGCCGCGGCCTGCATCGTTCTCGGGCTCGGGCTCATCGGCGGTGCGGTGACCGGCAGTTGGCTCACCGGCGACAACGCGGACGGACCCGGTTCGCCCGGTGCCTTCACGGCGGCCGGAGACCTCTGGCACAGCGTGCCCGTGGACCGGCTCTTCCCGCCGACCGTCCGCGGCGACGGAGCCGGCCCCGGCGGTTCCGACCGCGCCTGGACGCGGATCGCCGTCGCCCCCGACACCGGCTGCAAGGACGCCTTCGACCCGCTGCTGCGCCAGGCCCTCGCCCCCGTCGGCTGTCTGCGCCTGCTTCGTGCCACCTACGTGGACGCGACCCGCAGCCATGTCACCACCGTCGGCCTGCTGTTCACCAAGGCGGACGCGGCGGGCATGACCTCCCTGAAGGCCCGCTTCCGCAAGGAGGGCCTGGACCGGCGCACCGACCTGCTGCCCCTGCCGTACGCGGCCAAGGGCACCGCCGCCGAGGGCTTCGGCAAGGCCCAGCGTGCCTCCTGGACCGAGTCCGTCCTCACGGACGCCCCCGTGGTCGTGTTCGCGGTCTCCGGGTTCGCCGACGGGCGCACGGTCGCCGCACCGCAGCCCGCCGCCGACGCGATGAAGCCGGACTCGACCACGGCCGCGGCCCAGGCGGGCCTCGGCCATGAGGCGCAGGGTCTCGCCGACCGGGTGGAGCGAGGCCTTCGCAAGACCGTCACCTCGTCCACGGAGAAGCCGTCATGACCCGCGAAGACGGCCCCGGCGGCCGCAGCCGGCAGACCCGCGCGACCGGAACCACGTATACGGCCGCAACAACCGGAACCCCGGACACGACCGCGACAACCGGAACCGCAGGTGGGGCCGGAACAATCGGAACCACAGGTGCGACCGGTGCGACCAGCGCGAACCGTGCGACCGGTCCAGCCGGGGAAGCGACCACCCCCGTCGCCCGCCCCCGGCGCCCGGCCCGGGCTGCTCGCGGGCCCCGGCTCTCCCGCAGGTCCGGCGCCCTCGCCGCCGCCCTCGCGGCCTCCCTCGCGCTGGTGCCCTCGACCGCCGCGCACGCCGACGGCATCCGCGCCCAGCAGTGGGGTCTCGACGCGATGCACACGCAGCAGGCGTGGAGGACGACCATGGGCAAGGGCATCACCGTCGCCGTCCTCGACACCGGTGTCGACGCCCTGCACCCGGACCTCAAGGGCAATGTGCTCGCGGAGAAGGACATGGTCGGCTTCGGCGCGAACCGGGGCGACCGTTCCTGGGCCCGGCACGGCACCGCCATGGCGGGCATCATCGCCGGACACGGGCACGGACCGGGATACGCCGACGGGGTCATGGGAATCGCCCCGGAGGCGAAGATCCTGCCCGTCCGCGTCATCCTCGAGGACAAGGACCCGGCCCGCTCCAAGGCCCGCAACACCCGGGGCAACGCGCTCGCGGACGGCATCCGCTGGGCCACCGACCACGGCGCCGACGTCATCAACCTCTCCCTCGGCGACGACTCCAGGTCCGCCCACCCCGAACCCGCCGAGGACGAGGCCGTCCAGTACGCGCTGAAGAAGGGCGTCGCCGTCGTCGCCTCGGCCGGCAACGGCGGGGAGAAGGGCGACCACATCTCGTACCCCGCCGCCTACCCGGGCGTGATCGCGGCGACCGCCGTCGACCGCTACGGAACCCACGCGTCCTTCTCCACCCGCCGCTGGTACGCCACCGTCAGCGCCCCGGGCGTCGACGTGGTGATCGCCGACCCGGACGACCGGTACTACGAGGGCTGGGGCACCAGCGCAGCGTCCGCGTTCGTCTCCGGCGCGGTCGCGCTCGTCAAGGCCGCCCATCCGGGGCTGTCCCCGGCGCAGATCAAGCGGCTGCTGGAGGACACCGCCCGCAACGTTCCCTCCGGGGGGCGCGACGACTCCCGCGGCTTCGGCTTCGTCGACCCCGCCGCCGCCATCAAGGCGGCCGGCCGGCTCAAGCCGCAGGGCCTCGGGGCGGAGGGCCTCAAGCCGGCCGAGTACGGCAACAAGTACTTCGGCACGGGCCCCGACGCCCCCGACGACGGCGGTAGTTCGGCCGACTGGGCCGCTCCCCTCGCGGGCGCCCTGGGCCTGGCCCTGCTGACGGCGGCGGTGTTCCTGTGGCGCGGCCGCAGAGGCTCGAACCCGTTCCAACGGCCGTAGCCGCAACCGCCGTTAGGGGCCCGGACTCCCGGCCACGCCGAATCCCGCGGGCGCCCGGTTCCCGAGACCACCGGCCGACTCCCGGTCCTCAGGGCTCCGTTCCCCGACCTCCGGCCGAAGCCCTCCGGGACCGTAGCCCTCCGAGGCCTCAGCCCTCGGCCGTGTCCTGGAACGCCGACACCGCGGCCTTCGACATCGCCTCCACCAGCGAAATGCCTTTCGCCTGCGTGGAGTTGCCGTTCGACAAGGTGGCCACCAGATACTCGTGGCCGTCGCACGAGATCCGCCCGATGCTGTTGACGTCCCACAACCCGGTCGTGCTGCGCGCCAACCACCCGTTCTTCAGGGCCCATCGGGAACCGTCGGCGGCGGCCGACACCCCCCACTGCTGGTCGGTCTCGATCTCGCCCATGAGCCCCTGGAGATAGGACCGCGAGGTGGCGCTGAGCTTGGAGTGCTTCCCGAAAACCTGCCTCAGCAGGGCCAGTTGATCGCTCGCGGTGGTCTGGGTCAGTCCCCACAGCTCGCCGTCGCCGCCCTGCGTGGCCGTCAGGCCGAAGCGTTTGTTCGCGGCGTCCAGGCCATCGGCGCGGCCGATCACCGCCCACAGCGCGGACGCCGACGCGTTGTCGCTGTTCTCGATCATCGCGGTGGCGTACGTCTTCTCCTGAGCGGTGAGATGCCGGTCCGCGTCCTGGGCCTGGAGCAGCAGCGCGGCCAGGATGTTCACCTTGACGATGCTCGCGGTGTCGAAGGCCGCGTCACCGTGGGCAGCGCTCTCACCGGAGTCGACGTCGAGGACGGCGACCGAGGTCTTCGCGCCGGCCGCCACCGTCACCGACTTCAGCGCCTTCGCGAGCAGCGTGTCCCGGTCCACGGTGGGCTCCGCGACGGGTTCCACCGACGCCTCCTCGCTCCCGGCCGGCGACGAAGAGGGCGATGCCGACGCCGCCGACGATACGACGGCCGGGCCGTCGTGCGCCTGTGCCTTCATGTACACGGTCCCGGCCGCCGTGACGCCGACGAGGACTGCGGAGGCCACCGCGGTGTAGAGGAGTGGCTTGCGTCGGGAGGGCCGGGCGCGGCGCCCGCGTGCTCTGTGACGGTCCATCCGGCGATGCTGGACGGCCGGGCTGTGCCCGCGGTTAGACGCTTGTTAGATGTGTGTCAGGGAAGACTGAGAAACTCATGAATCCCGTCAACCCGGGGTTTCAGGGGTCGCACAAGCGCAGCAGCATCCCCCCGATAGGGTCGGGACCGTGGCGAACAAGAACATTCCCGACTCCGGCTTCTCCGACGACGACGGCTCCGCCGATCCCGGGCTGAGCGCGGCGCTCGCGGCCTGGTCCGCCGACCGCACCGCCGTGCCGCCGGTCCTGGAGGCGCTCACGGGTGCCCGGCTGCTCGTGCCCGTCGTGGCGATCCTCGGCGAGGTCGAGGAGGACGAGAAGGGGCTGCGCCGGGAGAAGACCAGCGACATGGCGGTCCCCACCCTCAAGGCCGGCAACCGCACGGCCCTGCCCGCCTTCACGTCCACGGACTCGCTGGCCCGCTGGGATCCCGAGGCCCGCCCGGTGGCCGTACGCCTGCCTCAGGTCCTGGAGGCCGCGGCGCACGAGAAGGCCGACACGATCGTGGTGGACCTGGCGGGGCCCGTGTCCTACGAGCTGACCGGTTCCGCCCTGCTGGCGCTCGCCGAGGGACGGACGACCGCCGACCCGCTCGCCGACCCCGCCGTCGTGGAGGCGGTACGGGCCGCGGTCGCAGCCGAGCCCCTGGTGGTCCGGGCCCATCTCGGCCCGGGTCCGGCCGACGGCACCCTCGCGCTGGTGCTCGACGCGTCGGCCGCTCCCGCCGAGACCGCTCGCGCGGTGGCCGGGCGGCTCGCGGCCGACGAAACACTGAGGGCCCGCCTGGTGCGCGGCCTCGACCTGGCACTGCTGCCGGCCGAGTCGACGCCCCCGGGCGAGCCCCTGTACGTACGCGGATAGGCACGCGGGTGGTCCGTGTCCGTACGACGGACGGGCACGGGTCAGCCGTAGACGGGTCCCGTGTACTTCTCGCCGGGGCCCTGGCCCGGCTCGTCCGGGACGAGGGACGCCTCGCGGAAGGCCAGCTGGAGGGACTTCAGGCCGTCGCGCAGCGGTGCCGCGTGGAAGGAGCTGATCTCGGTCGTGCTCGCGTCGAGCAGTCCGGCGAGCGCGGTGACCAGCTTGCGCGCCTCGTCCAGGTCCTTGTACTCGTCGCCCTCCTCGGTGAGACCGAGCTTCACGGCGGCGGCGCTCATCAGGTTCACGGCGACCGTCACGATGACCTCGACCGCGGGGACCTCGGCGATGTCGCGGGTCATGGTGTCGAAATCGGGGTTCTGGGGAGGGGTGTCACTCATGCCTCACACGATAGGCCCCGGCGCGCGCGCCCCCGTCCACGGGAGCCCTCCGCCTGGTGGGGACGGGGTGCCTCTGTCCGGTGGGCGGCGGTGAGGCCTCCGGTTAGCGCGTACCCGGGGGAACTGCTAACCTTGTGTAACGACCGGCCGGACACCATGTGCCCGGCCCACAAGTGGAGGCTCCGATCTCCCACCTGACCGTCCTCCGGGACGGCGGGTCACCCGGTCAGACGGCCGCCATCGTTCCGTACGGACGATGGAGTCGTCCGAATGCGCGCCCCGCGGTTGATCGCGGCGGTGCTCCGGTTGCCATGGAGCCCCGCCTGTGTCCCGTCAGGGGCGTTTTTCATGCCCCGCGTCGGTTGGTCCGTGTCATCAGAGACATACGCGGCTGTCCGCCAGACCGCCGTGTGGTGCTACCGAGGAGGATTCATCAGCACCGAGCCCCGCATCAACGACCGGATTCGCGTTCCCGAAGTGCGACTTGTCGGTCCCAGCGGCGAGCAGGTCGGGATTGTTCCGCTTGCCAAGGCCCTTGAGCTTGCTCAGGAGTACGACCTCGACCTGGTCGAGGTGGCGGCGAGCGCTCGCCCGCCCGTCTGCAAGCTCATGGACTACGGCAAGTTCAAGTACGAATCGGCCATGAAGGCTCGTGAGGCGCGCAAGAACCAGGCGCACACGGTCATCAAGGAGATGAAGCTCCGGCCGAAGATCGACCCGCACGACTATGACACGAAGAAGGGTCACGTCGTCCGGTTCCTCAAGCAGGGCGACAAGGTCAAGATCACGATCATGTTCCGTGGTCGCGAGCAGTCCAGGCCGGAGCTCGGCTACCGACTGCTCCAGCGTCTCGCCACGGACGTCGAGGACCTCGGGTTCATCGAGTCGAACCCGAAGCAGGACGGCCGAAACATGATCATGGTTCTCGGTCCGCACAAGAAGAAGACCGAGGCGATGGCCGAGGCCCGTGAGGCTCAGGCGGCTCGCAAGGCGGACGCGAAGGCCAACCCCGGTCGCTCGCAGAACGCCGCCGAGGAGGGCTTCGTCGACGGCGACGTGACCGAGGACGAGTCCGCCGAGGTCGAGTCCGCCGAGGTCGAGTCCGCCGAGGTCGAGTCCGCCGAGGTCGAGTCCACCGAGGTCGAGGCCGAGGTCGAGACCCCTGCCGAGGCATCCGCCGAGGCCTGATCCCAGGGCTGCCGCCCCGGGATGTCAATCGATACATATGACGTTCCATCCGTGCCCGGTCCCGCGACCGGGCACCGGAACGCCACTGACGAGGAGAGAACGGCGCTATGCCGAAGAACAAGTCGCACAGCGGTGCCAGCAAGCGCTTCAAGATCACCGGCTCCGGCAAGGTGCTCCGTGAGCGTGCCGGCAAGCGCCACCTGCTCGAGCACAAGTCGTCCCGCGTGACGCGTCGTCTCACCGGCACCGCCGAGATGGCCCCGGGCGACGCCAAGAAGATCAAGAAGCTTCTCGGCAAGTGACGTACCGGCGCCTCGGCGCCGTGCACGTCTGAACCGGGACCCCATCTATTTCGGGCCGTGTGAGTCCAACCACGGCCCCGCTACAAGGAGTAAAAAGTGGCACGCGTCAAGCGGGCAGTAAACGCCCACAAGAAGCGCCGGGCAATTCTCGAGGCGGCGAAGGGCTACCGCGGTCAGCGGTCGCGCCTGTACCGCAAGGCCAAGGAGCAGGTCACCCACTCCCTGGTCTACAACTACAACGACCGCAAGAAGCGCAAGGGCGACTTCCGTCGGCTGTGGATCCAGCGCATCAACGCTGCGGCCCGCCAGAACGGCATGACGTACAACCGCCTCATCCAGGGTCTGAACGCCGCCAACATCGAGGTGGACCGCAAGATCCTCGCGGAGCTGGCCGTCAACGACGCCAACGCGTTCGCCGCGCTCGTCGAGGTCGCGCAGAAGGCCCTGCCGTCGGACGTCAACGCGCCGAAGGCCGCGTGACGCTGCGCAGGCTCTGAGCCGACGTGACGAAAGGACCCGCAGGTCTACCGGCCTGCGGGTCCTTTGCATCTGCCTTCACGGGCAGTCGTTCGGTGCGGGCCGTCGGGGGCCGGTCGCCCCCCGAGTTCTCGGCCCCGCTCGAACAGGGGCCCCCATCGCGGCGGAGCCGTACATCGACACAGCCCCGCGCCCCTGGAGGCGGAGTCGCCCCCGCTGTCATGCGAGCCGCACAGATACCGAAGGTGAACCAGAACATGCCCCCCGCCAGCCCCGAGCTGATCTCGCCCCGTTCCCCCCGTGTCTCCGCCGCGCGGCGGCTGGCCCGGCGGAACTTCCGGGGGAAGGAGCGGCTGTTCCTCGCGGAGGGGCCGCAGGCCGTGCGGGAGGCGGCGGCGTACGGCGCCGACACGCTCGTCGAGCTGTTCGCCACCGTGGAGGCCGCCGAGCGGTACGCCGACCTCGTCGCGGAGGCCCGTACCGCCGGAGCCCGGGTCCACCTCGCCGACGAGCAGGTCATCGCGGAGATCTCGACCACGGTGACCCCGCAGGGAATCGTCGGCGTCTGCCGCTTCATCGACACCCCCTTCGAGGACATCCTCAAGGCCGGGCCGAGACTCGTCGCCGTCCTCGCGCACGTCCGTGACCCCGGGAACGCCGGGACCGTGCTGCGCTGCGCGGACGCCGCCGGCGCCGACGCCGTCGTCCTCACCGACGCCTCCGTCGACCTCTACAACCCCAAGGCGGTACGCGCCTCCGTCGGATCCCTGTTCCATCTGCCCGTCGCCGTCGGCGTGCCCGTCGAGCAGGCCGTGGCCGGACTCAGGGACGCGGGCGTCCGCATCCTCGCCGCCGACGGCGCCGGTGAGGACGACCTCGACGACGAGCTCGACAAGGGCACCATGGGCGGTCCCACCGCCTGGGTCTTCGGCAACGAGGCCTGGGGGCTTCCGGAGGAGACTCGCGCGCTCGCCGATGCCGTCGTGCGCGTTCCGATCCACGGAAAGGCCGAGAGCCTGAACCTGGCCACGGCCGCGGCCGTATGTCTCTACGCGTCAGCCCGTGCACAGCGCGCCTCCACAGGGTGCCGCTCCGTCACCGGCAGCTAGTAGGGTGACGGGCCCGGGGGCCCTCTGCGCCAGACGAGAGGTGGGGTACGGGGATGAGTGTCGGCACGGGCGGTGCCCACAGCGCGCTGCGAGCACGGGACGCGCGAGGCACATCCGCGTCCCGGCACGATGACCACGACGACACCGTCGCGGCCGTCCCCGGACTCGGTATAGACCCCGACGACCTGCCGGACGGCATCGTCGTCGCCGACGAACACGGCCGGGTCGTCTGCTTCAACGCGGCGGCCGCCCGGATCACCGCGGTCCCCGCCGCCGAGGCCCTCGGCCGCCGGCTCGAATCGGCGCTCCCGCTGGAGGACCTCGAAGGCCGGCGCTGGTGGCAGCTGACCGACCCATGGGGCGGCCTAGCCATCCGCAACGGCCAGCCTGAACGGAACCTGCTGCTCCCCGGCGGCCGGGAGATCCTCGTCTCCGCGCGCTATGTGCGCACCCACCCCACCGGACCCGTCCGACGGGTGGTCGTCTGCCTGCGCGACACCGAGGCCCGCCGCCGCACCGAGCGCAGCCACGCCGAGCTGATCGCCACGGTCGCCCACGAACTGCGCTCGCCGCTCACCTCGGTCAAGGGCTTCACCGCGACCCTGCTCGCGAAGTGGGAGCGCTTCACCGACGACCAGAAGAAACTGATGCTGGAGACCGTCGACGCCGACGCGAACCGTGTCACCCGGCTCATCGCCGAGCTCCTCGACATCTCCCGCATCGACTCCGGCCGCCTCGAAGTGCGCCGCCAGCCCGTCGACATGGGCGCCGCCGTCGGCCGGCACATCCAGGCCTACGTGGCCTCCGGCCAGCCCGCCGACCGGTTCCTGCTGCGCATCGAGCAGCCCCTGCCCGGCCTGTGGGCCGACCCCGACAAGATCGACCAGGTGCTCAGCAATCTGATCGAAAATGCGGTGCGCCACGGCGAGGGAACCGTCACCATTGACGTGGCACCCTCCACCTCGGCGCGCGAGCGGCCGGACGAGGAGGGCACGGCGAGCGCCGTCACGTCGGTCACCGTGAGCGACGAGGGCACCGGAATCCCGGAGGAGTCCATGAACCGCGTCTTCACCCGCTTCTGGCGGGGCAGCAAGCGCGGCGGCACCGGTCTCGGGCTCTACATCGTCAAGGGCATCGTCGAAGCCCACGGCGGCACCATCACGGTCGGCCGCGCCCCCGGCGGAGGCGCGGAGTTCCGATTTACGCTGCCCGTGGGCACCCCGGCGTATCTCCTCTAGCGCCGCAGCGGCCCCCACGGGCTCATCCGCACGGGAGCACCGCGAGGCCGCCCAGTCCTGGGCGGGCCCCCACCCCCGTTAGACTCGGCCTTTGGCACCTTTGCGTCCACTCATCTGCGGACTTTGCGTCCACTCATCTGCGGGCGATTCGTCTCCGAGTCGATGACGGGGACCCTCAGCCAGCCAACCGGAAGCACGGGAAGAGATGTCGGCACCTAATAAGTCGTACGACCCTGTAGAGGTCGAGGCCTTGAAACCGGAAGAGATCGAGCGCATGCGGGACGAGGCGCTCGCCGCCTTCGCCGCCGCCGGCGACCTCGACGCGCTCCAGGAGGCCAAGGTCGCCCACACCGGCGGCACCTCCCCGCTGGCCCTCGCCAACCGCGAGATCGGCGCACTGCCCCCGCAGGCCAAGGCCTCGGCCGGCAAGCTCGTGGGCCAGGCCCGCGGCGCCGTGAACAAGGCCCTCGCCGCCCGCCAGAGCGAACTGGAGGCCGACCGGGACGCGCGCGTACTGGTCGAGGAGGCGGTGGACGTCACCCTGCCGTACGACCGTGTACCGGCCGGCGCCCGGCACCCGCTGACCACCATGATGGAGCGGGTCGCGGACGTCTTCGTGTCCATGGGATACGAGGTCGCCGAGGGCCCCGAGGTCGAGGCGGAGTGGTTCAACTTCGACGCGCTCAACTTCACGCCCGACCACCCGGCCCGGCAGATGCAGGACACCTTCTTCGTCCAGGGCCCCAAGGGCACCCACGGCGACGAGTCCGGTGTCGTGCTGCGCACCCACACCTCGCCGGTGCAGGCCCGCGCACTGCTCGACCGGGAGCCGCCCGTCTACGTCGTGTGCCCCGGCCGCGTCTACCGCACGGACGAGCTCGACGCCACGCACACCCCGGTCTTCCACCAGATCGAGCTGCTGGCCGTCGACGAGGGCCTGACCATGGCCGACCTCAAGGGCACCCTGGACCACATGGTCCAGTCGCTCTTCGGCTCGGACATGAAGACCCGGCTGCGCCCGAACTACTTCCCCTTCACCGAGCCGTCCGCCGAGATGGACATGCTCTGCTACGTCTGCAAGGGCGAGTCCGTCGGCAACCCCGACCGCCCCTGTCGGACCTGCTCCTCCGAGGGCTGGATCGAGCTCGGCGGCTGCGGCATGGTCAACCCGCGGGTGCTCGTCGCCTGTGGCGTCGACCCGGAGAAGTACAGCGGATTCGCCTTCGGGTTCGGCATCGAGCGGATGCTGATGTTCCGTCACAGCGTTGAAGACATGCGAGACATGGTCGAGGGTGACGTCCGGTTCACCCGGCCGTTCGGGATGGAGATCTGATGCGGGTCCCGCTTTCTTGGCTGCGGGAGTACGTCGACCTGCCGGCGACGGAGACCGGGCGCGACGTCCAGGCCAAGCTCATTTCGGCAGGCCTCGAGGTCGAGAGGGTCGAGCAGCTCGGCGCCGACCTCAAGGGCCCCCTGGTCGTCGGCCAGGTGCTCACCATCGAGGAACTGACGGAGTTCAAGAAGCCGATCCGCTTCTGCACCGTCGACGTCGGCACCGCCAACGGCACCGGTGAGCCCCAGGAGATCGTCTGCGGCGCCCGCAACTTCGCCGCCGGCGACAAGGTCGTCGTCGTGCTGCCCGGCGCGGTGCTGCCCGGCGACTTCGCGATCGCCGCGCGCAAGACGTACGGCAGGACCTCGCACGGCATGATCTGCTCCGGCGACGAGCTGGGCATGGGCGACGACGGCAGCGGCATCATCGTGCTGCCGCCGGAGACCGCCGTCGGCACCGACGCGATCGAGCTGCTCCAGCTCGTCGACGAGGTCCTCGACATCGCCGTCACGCCCGACCGCGGCTACGCCCTGTCGATGCGCGGGGTGGCCCGCGAGGCCGCCATCGCCTACGGCCTGCCGCTGCGCGACCCCGCGCTGATCGACGTACCGGCCCCGAACGCGTTCGGGTACCCGGTCCAGGTCGCCGACCCGATGGGCTGCGACCGCTTCACCGCGCGTACGGTGACCGGCCTCGACCCCGACGCCCGGTCCCCGATCTGGGTGCGCCGCCGGCTCCAGAAGGCCGGCATGCGCCCGGTCTCCCTCGCCGTCGACATCACCAACTACGTGATGCTGGAGCTGGGCCAGCCCCTGCACGCCTACGACCGCAGCCGGGTCGAGGGCACCATCGGCGTGCGCCGGGCCGAGCAGGGCGAGAAGCTCACCACCCTCGACGGCGTCAAGCGCACGCTGGACGCGGGCGACCTGGTGATCACCGACGACCGCGGCCCCATCGGCCTCGCGGGCGTCATGGGCGGCGCCCACACCGAGATCGACGACGCCGAGGGCACCACGACCGAGGTCGTCATCGAGGCCGCGCACTTCGACCCGATCTCCATCGCCCGCACCGCCCGCCGGCACAAGCTGGCCTCCGAGGCGTCCAAGCGCTTCGAGCGTGGCGCCGACCCCGCGGCCACCTCGGCCGCGGCCCAGCGGACCGTCGACCTCCTCGTGCTCCTCGCGGGCGGCACCGCCGACGCCGGGGTGACCGAGGTGATCGCGCCGTCCGCGCCGCACACCATCACCATCCCGGCGAACCACCCGGACAAGGTGGCCGGTGTCGACTACGGCCGCGAGACCGTCGTCCGCCGCCTCCAGCAGGTCGGCTGCGACGTCTACGGCCAGGACGAGCTGATCGTCACCGTGCCGTCCTGGCGGCCCGACCTGACCGACCCGAACGACCTCGCGGAAGAGGTCATCCGGCTCGAGGGCTACGAGAACCTGCCCTCCACGCTGCCCAAGCCGCCGGCGGGCCTCGGCCTCACCGACCGGCAGCGGCTGCACCGCCGGGTCGGCCGCGCGCTGGCCGGCGCCGGATACGTCGAGGCGCCGAACTACCCGTTCATCGGCGAGCACGTCTTCGACCAGTTCGGCCTCGCCGACGACGACCCGAAGCGCAGGGTCGTCAAGCTGGTCAACCCGCTCTCCGACGAGGAGCCCGCGCTCCGCACGACGCTGCTCCCGGGCCTGCTCCAGGCCCTGCGCCGCAACGACGGACGCGGCAGCCACGACCTGGCGCTCTTCGAGACCGGCCTGGTCTTCCACCCGCAGGACGAACTGCGCGTCGCCGGGCGGCTGCCCGTCGACCGCCGTCCCACCGACGAGGAGATCGCGTCGCTGACCGCCGCGCTCCCCGTCCAGCCCCGGCACGCCGCCGTCGTCCTCGCGGGCGCCCGCGAGCAGGCCGGCTGGTGGGGCAAGGGCCGCCCGGCCGACTGGGCCGACGCGATCGAGGCCGCGCGCACCCTGGCCCGCGAGTCGGGGACCGAACTCCTCGTCCGCTCCGGCCGGTACGGGCCGTGGCACCCGGGCCGCTGCGCCGAGCTCTCGGTCGTCGTGGACGGCGCGGAGCAGGTCATCGGGTACGCCGGTGAGCTGCACCCCGGTGTCCTGAAGACGCTGGGCCTGCCCGCGCGCACCTGCGCGATGGAGCTTGACCTGGACGCGCTGGAGCGGGCGAGCTCGGGCCACCCCAAGGGCCCGAAGATCTCGACCTTCCCGGTCGCCACGCAGGACGTCGCGCTGGTCGTCGACAAGGGTGTCCGGCACACGGACGTCGAGGCGGCACTGCACGAGGGCGCGGGTGAACTCCTGGAGTCCATCCGGCTGTTCGACGAGTACGAGAGCGAGCAACTCGGCGAGGACAAGAAGTCCCTCGCCTACGCGCTGCGGTTCCGTGCCGCCGACCGCACGCTGACCGTCGACGAGGCCTCCGCGGCCCGCGACGCGGCGGTGGCGCTGGCCGCCGAGCGCACGGGAGCGGTGTTGCGCGGAGCCTAGAAGCTCCACCAGGGGTGCCGCCGGGGAACCGTGCGTCGTCGGGTGGCCGTGGATCGTTCACGGCCGGGCGACGCGCGGTTCCCCGCGGCCGTTCCCGAGGGGTTCCACCGGCTTCGGTATGCCCGGAGCGGGTGGTTCCGCTCGACTCCGGCCTGCCTGGAGCCAAGGGTGGTTCCTCCGGCTCGGGCCTGCCGGGAACGGGTGGTTCCCCGGCTCCTGCCTGCATAAATGCGGCTGTCCGAAGACACCTCACTCATTCGGGTGACATGTCCGGGCGATCCGGCCCGCCCGGGTCGGGCGGTCGACAGAATTCGGAGCGGTCTCTCCGAGGCCGTCTGCGCTGTCCGTGCCTATTGGGGGGCCAATCGGCATGATCCGTATCAAGGCTGGGGCTCCCCGCAGGGCGACGCTCCGGACGCATTCGCCGAACCCGGCCAGAGCGGGTTTCGGGCCGCGTCGCCGCCGCGACCGGCTGAGAGCCGGATTCGACCGGGCCGTGCGCGGTCGCGGACCCCGCACCGGGGTCACCCGTGAGGACTGCGGCCGCCGCAAGCGCGGCGGCCTCGGCCACCGGGTCCGGCGCACCGCCGGCCGGCCGCCGCTGCGCCGGGCGCTGAACCTCGGGCTGCCCGCGGTCTGGGGCGCGCTGGCGATCTCGTACAAGATGGCCTGTCCGCTCGCGCAGCAGCACGGGCTCGGTGCCCGCATCGTCACCAGCGCCGTCTTCTTCGCGGTCGGCGCCGGTCTGATACTCCACGTCAGAAGAGCGCTGCTGCGCGAACTCCGGCAGATCCGCAAGGTCGCCGGGGCCGCGCAGAGCGTCCTGCTGCGCCCGCTGCCACCGCGCATCGACGGGCTGGACATCGCCGCGGCCCAGCTCTCCGCGGACCACGGCGCGAGCATCGGCGGCGATCTGTACGAGGCGATCGCCACCGAACACGGCGTGCGGGTCGTGATGGGGGACGTCCGGGGCCACGGACTGGGTGCCATCGGGGCCGCCGCCGCCGTCCTCGGCAGCTTTCGCGAGGCCGCGCACGACGAACCCGAACTCGGCGGCGTTCTCAGAAGACTCGAACGGGCGCTGGCCCGGCATCTGCGCGAACGGGACCGGGCGGCCGAACACTCCTCCGCCGGACCCGGCCCCGAAAGCCACGCGGCCGAGGAGTTCGTCACCGTCCTGCTGCTGGAGATCCGCGGGGATGGCGAGGTGTACGCCCTCAACTGCGGCCATCCCTGGCCGTATCTGCTCGCCAGGGGCCGCGTCCGGCCCCTCGTGCGCGCCGAACCGCTGCCGCCGCTCGGGCTGTTCCCGCTGCCGGCCTGTCTCCCGGCCGAACCCTGCGGCCGGCTCGGACCCGGCGAGGGGCTCTTCCTGCACACCGACGGCGCCGAGGACGCGCGGGACGCACGCGGGCGGTTCTTCCCCCTGCTCCCGGCACTCACGGCGGCCGTCCGCGACGGGCCCGTCGTACCGCAGGCCGTGCTGCGCGCGGTGTTCACGGGTCTGCTGCGCCACACCGGCGGCCGGCCCGACGACGACGTGGCCCTGCTGGTGCTGCGCAACGACCGCCGGCCCCTCGCCCTGCGCCAGGGCCGGGTGTCCCAGCACGTGCCTCGATGACGGCTGTCCCGCACGCCTGCGGCGGGCACGGGCGACACCGGCATGCGCTCCGCCCGCGCGTTCCCGGGGACGACCGGCCACGGGACCCGCACCCGGACGACCGGAGTCCCGCGGTCGCCCCGGCCGGACCGGCTCTGCCGTCCGCCCGGCCACGGAGTGTCGGGCAGGCGGCCGGGCGGACGGCGCGGAGCGGGCCGCCGCACTGTACGAGGGGGAGCCGGCGGCCCGGCCGGCCTCTTGCGAGGCATTTCAGTCAACCGGTGCGAAACCCTCCGCGACAGCGCGCGCACAGCGCGGATACGGGCATTCCCATCACACCCCGTGTGAAAGGGGACGCACTACTCTCTCTGGTGCGGTCGGGCGTGGCCCGCGCGACCGGCGCCGTCGGCAACGAGCCACCCGGGGGGCCTCCCATGCAGCCCAACACTCTGCTCGACGCGATCCTCGACGAGGCGGGCATCTCGCACGCGGGACTCGCCGCCCACGTCAACCAGGCGGGCCGGGCCCGCGGACTCGCGCTGCGCTACGAACACACCGCCGTGGCGCGCTGGCTGAAGGGCCAGCGGCCGCGCGGCCAAGTCCCCGACCTCATCTGCGAGGTGCTCGCGGTGCGGCTGCACCGGCCCGTCACGCTCGACGACATCGGCCTCGGGGTCCCGGGCGAACCCGCCGCCCCGCACACGGGCTCGCTGTCCGGCTTCGTCGAACGCGCCACCGCTCTGTGGCGCTCCGACGAACAGCAGCGCCCGCACATACTCGGCGCGCCGGCCGTCACCGGAACCCCGGCCGTGATGCCCGTGTGGGAGTGGGAGAACCCGCCCGAGGACGCGGACGTCTCCCGTGGTGGCCGCCACCGGGTCAGCATGGCCGACATCGAGATGCTGCGCGCGGCGCGGGCCCACTACGAGCAGATGTACCGCAAGGCCGGGGGCATAGCGACCCGCACCCGCATAGTCGGCTTCCTCAACTCCGAGACCGCGCCCCTGCTGCGCGGCAGCTACACCGACGCCACCGGCCGCCAACTCCACCGGGCGACGGGCGGCTTGGTGGCCATCGCGGGTATCTGCGCGTACGACTCCGACGCGCACGGACTCGCTCAGCGCTACTTCCATCAGGCGCTGCGTCTGGCAAAGGCCAGCAACGACAGGGGACTTGGCGCGTATGTCATAGCCCTGCTGGTCAACCAGTCGCTGTTCATGCGCGAGTACCGGCAGGCGGTCGCCTTCGCCGAGGCCGCGCTGCGCGCCGCGGGGCGGGACATCACGCCCGCGCTCGCCTCCGACCTCTACGCCATGCAGGCCAAGGCGTACGCACACCTCGGCGACGGCAGCAGCGCGCTGTCCTGCATCCGGCGTGCCGAGCAGGCCGCCGAGCGCATCCGGCGCGGGTACGAGCCCGACGAGACCGGCTATGTCCAGCCGGGACTGGTCAACGTACAGGTGGCGGAGGCACTGCTCAGCCTCGGCGACCTCGTTGCCGCCGCGGAGCACGCCGCGGCCGCGGTCGACACTCCGGCGCACGACCGGGGGCGTGTGCACCGGCTGGCCATGCTCAGCCAGATCGAACTGCGCCAGGGCAACGCCGACAAGGCGGTCGCGACGGCCGTGCAGATGGCGGAACAGGCCCGGGGAATGGAGTCCCAGCGGCTGCGCGACAGACTCCGCGCGGTACGCGAACACCTGGTGCGCAGCGGCTGCGCGGGCACGAACGAGGCCGCTGAACTCATCGACGGCGCACTGCGCGTACCGCTCTAGGCAGCGCGCGGGAAAGCCGCATCGCGCGCCGGGCCGGAGTGCCGCGGTGGGGCGGCACCGGAACGCGGGCCACCGTTTCGCCCGGCCGCGTCCACCGTCACTGTGCTGCGCCCCGACCCCAGTGAGCCCTGCTGCCGGGAGGCCGCTGCTGCGATATTGCCATCACTCGGCGGAAGGTGGCAGAACCGTGCAGTGGACGAAACAGAACGAACAAACTGTGTATGAAAACCGCTGGTTCAGCGTCAATCTCGCAGATGTGGAGCTGCCGGACGGGCGGCATCTCGATCACTTCCTGATACGGCTGCGGCCCGTCGCCGTGGCCACGGTGGTGAACGAGGCCAACGAGGTACTGCTCCTGTGGCGGCACCGCTTCATCACCGACAGCTGGGGATGGGAGCTCCCGGCGGGCGTCGTGGAGGACGGCGAGGACATCGCCGTGGCGGCGGCCCGGGAACTGGAGGAGGAGACCGGGTGGCGGCCGGGACCCCTGCGGCATCTGATGAGTGTCGAGCCCTCCAACGGGCTCACCGACGCCCGGCATCACATCTACTGGGCCGACGAGGGCGCGTACATCGGACACCCCGTGGACGACTTCGAGTCCGACCGCCGGGAATGGGTACCCCTGAAGCTCGTCCCCGACATGGTCGCCCGTGGTGAGGTCCCGGCCGCCAACATGGCGGCCGCACTGCTCCTCCTGCACCATCTCAGGCTCGGGCAGGACGCGTTGCCCTGATCCGCCCCCTCATCGCGTCCCCGGCTCTAGTGGCCGAGAGCCTGCCAGACCGCCACGGCCAGTGCGCCCACGGCCGCGACGACGGCGACGGTGGGCAGGGGCCAGCGGGTGTGTTCTAGCGCGACGATCCGGGTGCTGAGGTCGTCGAGATCCTTGGCCGTCTGGTCGTCGCGCTGGGTGAGCAGTGCCAGTCCTCCCTCGATGCGGGTGAACCCCACTTCGAGAGACCGGCGTAACTCCGCGAGTTCCTTCGGTGCCGCGGGATGCCCTGGGTCGGCGGTCACGAGTCCGCTCCTTTCCGTGGTTGGCACATCCCCTGTCCGTGCACGGAAAGTCAACTCGCCTGGTGGACACGTGGGGAGAGTGTGCGCGGGGCATATGCGAGCCCGGTGCGCACACGGCGTGTGAACGACGCGGGCCCGGCACCGTGGAAGGTGCCGGGCCCGCGCGAACTCCGGGGAACGGAACGGCTGTTCAGCCGGTGTCCGGCCTGGTCAGCCGTAGCTGTAGAACCCCGAACCGGACTTGCGGCCGAGGCGGCCGGCGTCGACCATGCGCTGGAGCAGCGGGGGAGCGGCGTACAGCGGCTCCTTGTACTCCTCGTACATCGAGTACGCGACCGAGGCCACCGTGTCGAGACCGATCAGGTCGGACAGCTTGAGCGGGCCCATCGGGTGGGCGCAGCCCATCTCCATGCCGTTGTCGATGTCCTCGCGGCTGGCCATACCCGACTCGAACATCCGGATCGCGGACAGGAGATACGGGATCAGCAGCGCGTTGACGACGAAGCCCGAGCGGTCCTGGGCGCGGATGGCGTGCTTGCCGAGCGCCTTCTCGGCGAACAGCTGGGCGCGGCCGATCGTGCCCTCGGAGGTGGTCAGCGCCGGGATCAGCTCCACGAGCTGCTGCACCGGGGCCGGGTTGAAGAAGTGGATGCCGATGACCTGGTCCGGACGCGAGGTCGCGACGGCCAGCTTCACCAGCGGGATCGAGGAGGTGTTGGAGGCCAGGATCGCGTCCGGCCTGGTCATCACCTGGTCGAGCACCTGGAAGATCTCGGTCTTCACCTGCTCGTTCTCGACGACGGCCTCGATCACCAGGTCACGGTCGGCGAACTCGCCGAGGTCCGTGGTGAAGCTCAGCCGGTCCTGGGTGGCCTTGAGCTCGTCCTCGGAGATCTTTCCGCGCTCGGCCGCCTTGGAGAGGGAGGAGAAGAGCCGGGTCCGGCCGATCTCCAGGGCTTCGCCGGTGGTCTCGGCGACCTTGACGTCCAGTCCGGCGCGGGCGCACACCTCGGCAATGCCCGCTCCCATCTGGCCGCAGCCCACCACTCCGACGCGTTCGATGTCGGTCACATCGTCCCCTTCGCTGATCCGTACGGCCCGGCAGGTCGTCCGTTGTTCGGTCCCTGCTCCGAACGTGCACGTTACTCCCAAGTATCGATGATCGATCGTCGGGGTGGTGCATGCTGGGTGCCGATACGGTCCGTGATCAAGTCAATCCGCAACGTAGGGGGTACGGATATGGGGCGACTGCCACGCCGGGCGTTCGCGGTGGCCGCGCTCGCGACGCTGTCGGGATGCGGTACGGCGGGGGACGCCGCGGCCGCCCAGGACACGGCCGCGCCGCACCGGTCGGCGGCGGCCCCGCGCGCCATGCGGGGGATGTGGCTCGCGACGGCCTCGAACCGTGACTGGCCCTCCCGCACCGGCCTGAGCCCAGCCCTTCAGCGCGCCGAACTGCTCGCCCATCTGGACACGGCGGTGCGCCTGCGCCTCAACGCCGTGTTCCTCCAGGTCCGTCCCGCCGCCGACGCGCTGTGGCCCTCGCCGTACGAGCCCTGGTCCCGCTACCTCACCGGCGTCCAGGGCGGGGATCCCGGCTGGGACCCGCTCGGCACCGCGGTACGGGAGGCCCACGCGCGCGGCCTGGAACTGCACGCCTGGTTCAACCCGTACCGCGTCTCGGGGCAGCCGGACCCCGGCCGGCTCGCTCCCTCGCACCCCGCGCGTCTCCACCCCGACTGGACCGTGCGGTACGGCGGGAAGCTCTACTACAACCCCGGACTGCCCCCGGTCCGCACGTTCGTCCGGGCCGCGATGCTCGACGCGGTGCGCCGGTACCCGGTCGACGGTGTGCACTGGGACGACTACTTCTATCCGTACCCGGTGCGCGGCGAGCGCTTCGACGACGACGCGGCGTACGCCGAACACGGCGCGGGCTTCCCGGGCAGGGCGGCCTGGCGGCGGCACAACATCGACCGGCTGGTGCTGGAGATGGCGGCGGGCATCAGGAAGGCCCGCCCCGGGGTCCGTTTCGGGATCAGCCCCTTCGGGGTCTGGCGCAACGCCTCGACCGACCCGCTCGGCTCACCGACCCGGGCCGGCGTCGAGACCTACGACGACCTGTACGCCGACACCAGGAAGTGGGTCCGGGAGCGCTGGGTGGACTACATCTGCCCCCAGCTGTACTGGAACATCGGCTTCGCCGCCGCCGACTACGCGCAGCTGCTGCCCTGGTGGGCGCGGGTGGCCCGGGGCACGGGAGTGCAGCTGTACGCGGGCGAGGCGCTGTACAAGGCGGGCGACCCGGCGCAGCCCGCCGCCTGGCAGGACCCCGCCGAACTCTCCCGCCATCTCGCCCTCGCCCGCAGCCAACCGGAAGTACGCGGGCATGTCTTCTTCGCGGCCTCGGAGGCCCGCGCCGACCGGATCGGCGCGATGGCACGGGTGGTCGCCGACCACTACCGGCAGCCGGCGAAGCCCCCGCTCTGAGGGCCCGCCGGCACCCGTCCCACTCGTCCTGCTGTCGTCCTACTGCGGCATGTCCCGGTGACGGATCTCGGAGTCCGGGCCCGGCGAGCAGACGGCCTCGTGACCGTCCTCGAACCGCACGCGGTAGGGGGGAGAGCCTTCCGCTCCCATGACCTCGGTGATCTCCGCGACCTTGTCGTGCTGGCCGACGGTCCTGCCGTGCTGCACCAGCTGGTCGCCTTTGGTTGCGTGCATCTGAGCGGTCTCCTCGTCCGTACGGGAGCAACGGTTCGTGGCCTTGAAACGCAGGCCCGCGGCGCGGGTCGGCCCGGCCCCTGCGTGCCGGTCAGCCCCGTGCCCGCTGGGTCAGAGCGATGCAGACGAGGACGGCGGCCGCCGTCAGAGGCGCCGCCGGGGTGAGCCGCTCGCCCAGGAGCAGTACCGACCACACCAGTGTGAGCAGCGGCTGGGCCAGCTGCAACTGGCTGGCCTTGGGAATCCCGATCGACGCCATCCCCCGGTACCAGGCGACCAGGCCGAGGAACTGCGAACCCGCCGCCACCCACAGCACCCCGGCCACGCTGTGCGCCGTCAGCTGCACCGGCTCGTACGACAGCGCGAGCAGCGCGCCCGGAACGCTGAGCGGCAGGCACAGGACCAGAGCCCAGCCGATGACCTGCCAGCCCGGCATCACCCGGGCCAGCCGGCCACCCTCGGTGTAGCCCGCCGCGCAGATCAGCAGGGCCCCGAAGAGATAGGCGTCCGCACCGGTCAGGGCACCGCCGCTCTGCTGCACGGTGAACGCGATCACGGCCGCCGCGCCCGCGCAGGCCGCCAGCCAGAACGTCCGGGACGGCCGTGCGCCCGTGCGCAGCGCCGAGAACAGCGCCGTCGTGAGCGGCAGCAGCCCGACGACGACGGCGGCGTGGGCCGTGGTCGACGTCCGCAGGGCGAGGGTCGTCAGGAGCGGGAAGCCGAGGACGACACCGGCGGCGACGACGGCGAGGCCCGCCAGATGCCGCCGGGCGGGCCTCGGGACCCGAAGCGCCAGCAGACAGCCGCCCGCGAGAACGGCCGCGAGGACGCAGCGCACGGTCACCAGCGACCAGGGGCCGAAGCCCGTGAGGCCCCAGGCGGTCGCGGGAAAGGTGAGGGAGAAGGCGGTGACACCCAGAGCCGCCTGAAGGGTGCCCGCGCGGCGGTCCGCCGGAGCGGGACTCCGGGACAAGGCGGCGGCCGGGGTCTCGGTGTCGGTGCTGACCGCTATCCCGGTCGGGGCGGTAGCGCTACTCTGTGCTCTCATGTATAAGCGTAGCAGTGTGGGCGACCTGGCGGACAGACTGCGGAAGGAGCTGGACCGCTACTCTCCTGGTGGAAAGCTGCCGTCCAGCCGGGCACTCGTCCAGCGGTTCCGGGTGAGCCCGGTGACGGTGTCACGGGCGCTGGCGCAACTGGCCGCCGAGGGACTCGTGGTCACCCGGCCCGGTGCGGGTGCCTTCCGGGCGCGGCCCAGGCCCGCGGTCACCTCCACCGGCGACACGTCCTGGCAGGAGATCGCGCTGAGCGCGGACGCCGCCACCGAGGCCGTTCCCCGCACCGTGGACGCCTCCGGCGTTCTCGTCTCGCTCGCCGCGCCGCCGCCCGGGGTCGTCGAGTTCAACGGCGGCTATCTGCACCCCTCGCTCCAGCCGGAGCGGGCGATGGGCGCGGCCCTCTCCCGGGCCGGCCGCCGCCCCGGCGCCTGGTCCCGGCCGCCCATGGAGGGACTGCCCGAACTGCGCGAGTGGTTCGCGCGCGGTATCGGCGGGGCGATCGGCGCCGCCGACGTGCTGGTCGCGGCGGGCGGCCAGACCGCTCTGACGACCGCCCTGCGCGCCCTCGCGCCGCCCGGCGCCCCCGTCCTGGTCGAGTCGCCCACGTATCCGGGCATGCTGGCCATCGCCCGCGCCGCCGGGCTTCGTCCCGTTCCGGTCCCCGTCGACCCCGACGGGGTGAAACCCGAGCTCCTGGCCGACGCCTTCAAGGCGACCGGCGCGCGCGTCTTCGTCTGCCAGCCGCTGTTCCAGAATCCGACCGGCGCCGTGCTCGCTCCCGGGCGGCGCGGCGAGGTGCTGCGCATCGCGCGGGATGCCGGAGCCTTCGTCGTCGAGGACGACTTCGTACGCCGCCTGGTGCACGAGGACGCGGGCCCGCTGCCGCGTCCGCTGGCCGCCGAGGACCCCGACGGAGTCGTGGTGCACGTCGGTTCCCTGACCAAGGCGACCTCGCCGAGCTTCCGGGTGAGCGCCCTGGTGGCACGCGGTCCGGTGCTGGAGCGGCTGCGCGCCATCCAGGTCGTCGACACCTTCTTCGTGCCGCGCCCGCTCCAGGAGGCCGCGCTCGAACTCGTCGGATCGCCGGCCTGGCCGCGCCATCTGCGCACGGTTTCGGCCGAGTTGAAGACCCGGCGCGACACCATGACCGCCGCACTGCGGCTACGGCTCCCCGAACTCGCCCTGCCCCACATCCCGTTCGGCGGCTACCACCTGTGGGCGCGGCTGCCCGACGGCACCGACGAGTCCGTCTTCACCGCCGCCGCCCTGCGCGCGGGGGTGGCCGTGACCCCGGGCCGCCCCTACTACAGTGCCGAACCCCCGGCCGCGCAGATCCGGTTGAGCTTCGCGGCGGTGGCGGGGACGGAGGAGATCACGGAGGGCGTACGGCGGCTGGCGGCGGCCTACGACGAGGTGCGGGCCTGAGCCGGACGCGACGCGACCCCGCGCCGGACGCGACGCGGCCCCGCGCCACCCGGAGTCACGGGGCCGCGTCGGCGGGAAGGCCGAATCCGGGGAGTCCGCGCAGTCGGGGCACAGGCCAGAGGCTGATTGTCGCGTGAATATTCGGATACTCTGCGTAACGCCCTTGACCTGCGGGGTCCCGCGCTCCACGATCTGCGCATGCATCTTCGGGTCACGTTCGTCGCCGCCGCACGCAGCTCCGCGCTGCTCGCGGAGCGCTTCGAGGACGACCGGCCGCTCGACCAGGCGGGATGGGAAGAAGCGCAGCGCGCCGCCGCGGGACTGCTGTCGCTGGCGGCGGCCGAACTGCGCTACTGCGCGCCGACGCCCCGCAGCCGGGCCACCGGTGACGTCCTCGGCTACGCCCCCCTCGTCCAGCTCGCCCTGCGTGACTGCGACATGGGCCGCTGGCGGGGCTTCACCCTGGGCGAGGCCATGGCCCGTGAGCCCGAGGCCGTGGACTCCTGGCTCTCCGATCCGCGCTCCACGCCCCACGGCGGTGAGAGCCTGCTGGCCTTCATCGCCCGGGTCGGCGCCTGGCTCGACACCCGGCCGGGGGAGGACGGCGGCAGCATCGTCGCGGTGGCCGAGCCGTCGGTCGTACGGGCCGCGCTGGTCTACGCGCTGAAAGCGCCGCCGTCGACGTACTGGAACATAGACGTCCGTCCCCTGTCGGCGATCACGGTGACCGGCCACGCCGGCCGCTGGAATCTACGCGTCGACGGAGCGCCCGCTCAGGCCAGGCGCGCGTAGCCGGTGGTGAGCACCAGGTCCTTCGCGGGCCCGCGCACCCGCCAGACGGACCTCCAGTGGTCCTCGTCGCGGACGGTGAACTCGCCCCGGTAGAGATCCGCCGAGCACGGGTGGTCGGCGATCCAGTGCCCGCTCGTCAGGTCCAGGCCGTGGAACGGGCGGCCGTCGGAGAACCGTACGAGAGCCGTTCCTGGGCCGTCTCCCGGCAGGAACCGCAGGGTCCGCTCGGCGGGCCGCGCGACGCCCTGCCACATGAACGTGCCCGACTCCCGGTGCAGCAGCCCGCCCCCGTCCAGCGGACCGAAGACCGTCGTGCCGGTGAAGCGCCCCTCGGCGTCGCTCGCGAGGTCCCGCACGGTGCGCTCGACCCGCCAGCTCCCGCCCAGGTACGTCAGCACGTCCTCCACCGGCCAGAACTCGCCCATGCCGTCCCGATCTCCGTCCCGTCCGATGCGGCACGCCCCTTCGACGCGCGCCGGCCCGCCCCCATCCTGCCGTCCCGGCCGACGGCAGCCGACCGCCGTGTCGAGCAGGGCGCAGTCGGCGCATCCCGGGGATCAGGCGGCGGCCGGGCCCGCCGTGGAGTTCTCTGCGGCGGGCAGCAGCCCGCGCTCGCCGAACACCTTCTTCGCGACCAGGGTCGCGTTGATCGCCTTCGGCATGCCGCAGTAGACGGCGGAGTGCAGCAGCGCCTCGACGATCTGCTCCGGGGAGAGCCCCACGTTCAGCGACGCGTTGACGTGCACCTCCAGCTGGGGCTCGCAGCCGCCGAGCGCGGTCAGCATGCCGAGGGTGACCAACTGGCGGTCGCGCGGCGCGAGTCCGGGCCGGTCGTAGATGTCGCCGAAGCCCCAGGCGACGATCTGGTGGCCCAGTTCCGGACTGATGTCCCCGAGCGCGCCGACCACCCGCCGGCCGGACTCGCCGTCCACCCGGTCGAGGACCTTCAGGCCGTGCTCGAAACGCTCCTCGCGGGTGGTGGACCCGGTGCTGTTCACGGTGTCGCTCATGTCGCGTCGTCCGATCCCGGCCGCTCCAGCAGCCGTTCGTAGTGGTCGATCTTGTCGTCGAGGGCGGACGCGTTGCGGCGCAGCGCGCGGATCCGGTCCTTGAGGCCGGCGCTGTGCTCCCGGAGCATCGCCAGCCGTTCGGGGACCGTCGTGTCGCCCCCGGAGCGCAGCTCGGCGAACCGCCGTACCTCCGCGATCGGCATGCCGGTCTCCCGCAGCCGGATCAGGAACTCGAGCCAGGCGAGATCGGCCGCCAGGTACCGGCGCTGGTTCCCGGTGCTCCGGCCGACCCGTTCGATCAGACCGGCCTTCTCGTAGTACCGCAGCGTGTCGTGCGAGAGGCCGGTGCGTTCGACGACCTGCGCGATCGTGAGAGTCGACTCCGGGGTGCGTGGGAGGTGCTGTCCGCCGCTCATGAAGCAACCGTAGAACCTGGAGCGCGCTCCAGGTCAAGCACCGCCGGAACCGCAACGGGAACCGACCCCGGAACCCGAACTCGGAACCCTGAGCCGGAACTTGGCGGGGCTGAGCCGAGAGCGGGCGTGGGTCAGGAACCACGGTGGGGCTGAGCCGAGAGTGGGCGCGGGTCAGGAACTGCGGTGGGGCTGAGCCGAGAGTGGGCGCGGGTCAGGAACCGCGGCGGGGCTTGCCGCGCTTCGCGCCGCCCTTGGGGCCACCGGTGCCGCCGCCACGGGAGTTCTTGGCCGTGGCCCTGCCACCGCCCTTGCCGGGCGCGGGCTTGCGCCGGGCGCCGCCGCCCGTGTCCGGCTTCCGGGCAGCGGACTTGCCGGACTTCGCCGCGCCCCGGTCCTTCTCCTCCGCCGACTGCTGGGTCTGGGAACGCCCGCGGGTGCTGTTGACCGTGCGGCCGCGCACGATGCCGATGAAGTCCTCCACCCTGTCGGTCGTCCGCTCCTCGGGCCAGGCCAGCGCGACACGCGACTCGGGGGCGTCCGTGACCGTCCGGAAGGTGAGGTCCTTGCGGTGGTGGAGCCGGGCGATGGACTGCGGGACGATCACGACCCCGATGCCCGCCGCGACGAGGTCGACGGCGTCCGCGGTGCCGGCGGGCCGTTCCAGCGCGGGCCTGCCCGGCAGGCGCTCCCACTCCAGCGGGTCGTCGAGGGGGTGCAGCACGATCTCGTCGGCGAGATCCTCGCCGGAGACCTGCTCGACCGCCGCCACGATGTGATCCTTGGGGACCACGACGACCGTCGTCTCGGTGTAGAGGGGGATCGCGCTGAGATCGGCCGCGTCGACCGGCAGCCGGACGAAGCCCGCGTCGGCGTCGCCGCGCCGCAGGACGTCGCACACCTCGTCGGCGGACACCGGGACGAGGGCCAGGGGCACGCCGGGCAGCCGCTCGTTCCAGATCCGCACCCACTTCGAGGGCGTCACCCCCGGAACATAGGCGAGCCTGAAGGAGGGGGATGCTTCGGAGCCGGTCACCACGTCAGATTACCCGGCGCGGCCGTCGTCGCCGTACCCGCGATGGTCGGCGGGGGCCCGTGCGCTCGATACCCTTGACCCCATGAGTTCGCAGCAGACCGCCCAGACCATGAAGCCCGCCACCGCGGCGAAGAAGCTGGGTGTGCACCTCGAGGCCACACCCGCCGAGTTCCAGGAGGGTGTCGTCTCGCGTGCCGAGCTGAACGCGTTGCAGACCGACCCGCCCGCCTGGCTCCAGGAACTGCGCCGTACCGGCCCGCACCCGCGGCCGGTCGTCGCCGCCAAGCTCGGTGTCTCCATCGCGGGCCTCGCCCGCGGCGGCGTCAGCGAGGCGCTCACCACCGACCAGATCGAGGCGCTGAAGACGGAGGACCCCGGGTGGCTGCGGCGTGAGCGCGCCACCCAGGCGGAGGTCCGCAAGGAGTCGGCGCGCATCAAGCAGAAGAACGCGGACCGGGACGCCGAGCGCCCCTGACCCGAGGTGCCGCCCGGGGGATGCCACCGGGCGGCACCCGAGGCATCCCTCCGGCGGTCTCAGCCGCCGGTCCCCGGGGTGTCGCGCCCGTCGGAGCCGGGTGCTGGGGAGCCGCTCGCGCCGGGCGGGGATGCCTGGCCGCCCGAGTGGCCGAACGCCTTGACGAGCAGGTAGATCACCGCGCCCGGCGGGATCAGGAAGATGACGACGGGGAACTGGAACGTGCCCGTCGTCCGGTGGGCGACGTACCACCCGTAACAGGTGAGGAAGATCCCGCCCAGGGCGGCCCAGACGCGATCCTTGACCGAGACGCCGGGCACGAAGGCCGCTCCGATCAGGATGATTCCCGACAGGACGGCGAAGATCTCGTACGCGCTCCAGTGCGCGGACGACGACGATGACACAGTCGTTCCTCCAGGGTTGCGGGACAGGGTGCCGTACGGCTCGTACGGCACCTCTTCTATGCGTGCGGGAGCCGGGTCACACCGGTGACGGACACGGGTTCCGGGAGCGCGCCCGAGCCGAGGGTGACGGCGAGCTGCTCGGCGGACTCCCGGGTGAAGCTTCCGAAGATGTCGGCGGTGCCGCCGTCGAGCCGCTGAGCGACGGACGGGGCGGAGATCACGGCGCCGTCCAGGACGATGGCCATCTGGTTCTGCGGCGAGGTGTTCACGCACAGTGTCGCCGTCAGGGCGGAGAACTGCCGGGCGCCCACGGAGTCGAAGGCCAGGCGTACGAGCCAGCCCGCGCCCTGCTCGTCGTGCACCGCCCTGGCCGAGGAGACGTGGGTTCCCTCCACCGCCGTCGGTCCCAGAGCGAACTTGGCGCGCGAGGCCGATCCGCCGCCGTCGGTCCCGCAGGCGACGACGGAGTCCCGTGCGGCGGCCTCCGGCTCGGCCGCGGGCTTCTCCCGTGCCGAGCAGTCCAGTGCCACGAAGCGTGCCCGGAGCGCCGCGTCCGCCGCGTCCCCCTCGGCCGGAGCGGGCCCGGCGCTCGCGCTGGCGGACCCGGCGGCACGGGGGCGCAGCCCTTCGGTGACGGCGCGGCCCCGCGCGGGGTCGGCACTGGGGGACGGCACCGGCGTCGCACCGGACGTCTCCTCCGCGAGGACGGGGCGGAAGCCGAGCCGGCCGGACGCGCCCAGCCCCGTCAGACGCTTCTCGTCGGCGGTGCGGCCCATGACGGTGACCCCGCCCTCGCGCTCCTCGACGTGTACGTCCTCGAGCCCCAGCGCCTCGGCCCGCGCCCGCATACGGTCCGCCGTCCGGCGCGCGGCCTCGGCCCCCAGCGGTGTCACCCCGGCGAAGGTCAGGACCGACCGCCGCGAGTCCGCCGCGCCGGAGGGTGAGGCGCTGCCGGACCGGACCGCCCCCGGGGCGCCCGGCGACCGGTCCGCGGAGCCGGAGCCGGACGCGGAACAGGCGGCGAGCGTCGCCGCGGCGACGCAGAGGAGGAGAGCCCTGTGCGGGGCCCGGGGGAGACGCATGCGGGGGATGGTTCCAAGCCGCCGGCCCCCGGCGAAGCGGATGCCAGGCTTTGATCGGAATTCATCGGAACGGCTTGCGCATTTCCTTCGGGCCCGATCATGTGGTGCCGGACGGATCGAAGAGGATTGCATAAACGTGCAGCGAAACGTATAGTCATGCCATCCAAGAGGAGGGTTCCATGGCGATGCGTGCGGCGGTGGCGGGAGCGAGTGGGTATGCGGGCGGGGAACTGCTGCGCCTGCTCCTGACGCACCCCGAGATCGAGATCGGCACCCTGACCGGCAACTCCAACGCCGGCCGGCGGCTCGGCGGGATCCAGCCCCATCTGCTGCCGCTCGCCGACCGCGTCCTCACCACGACCACCGCCGAGGAACTGCGCGGCCACGACGTGGTGTTCCTCGCGCTGCCCCACGGTCAGTCCGCCGAGGTCGCCGAGCAGCTCGGCCCCGACGTCCTCGTGGTCGACATGGGCGCCGACTTCCGGCTGAAGGACCCGGCCGACTGGGAGCGGTTCTACGGATCCGCCCACGCCGGGACCTGGCCGTACGGCCTCCCCGAACTGCCGGGTGCCCGCGCCGCGCTGGAGGGGTCCAAGCGCATCGCGGTACCCGGTTGCTATCCGACGGCCGCCACGCTGGCCCTGTTCCCCGCCTACGCGGCGGGGCTGGCGGAGGCCGAGGCCGTGATCGTCGCCGCCTCCGGCACGTCGGGCGCAGGCAAGGCGCCGAAGGCCCACCTGCTCGGCAGTGAGGTCATGGGGTCGATGAGCCCGTACGGAGTCGGCGGCGGCCACCGGCACACCCCGGAGATGATCCAGAACCTCACCGCGGCCGCCGGTGAACCCGTCACCGTCTCCTTCACCCCGACCCTCGCGCCCATGCCCCGCGGCATCCTCGCCACGTGCAGCGCCAAGGCGAAGCCCGGAGTCGGGGCCGAGTCCGTCCGGGCCGCCTACGAGAAGGCCTTCGCCGACGAGCCCTTCGTCCACCTCCTGCCCGAAGGACAGTGGCCGGCCACGGCGTCCGTCTACGGTTCCAACGCCGTTCAGGTCCAGGTCGCGTACGACGCCGCCGCGCACCGCATCATCGCGATCAGCGCCATCGACAACCTCACCAAGGGCACCGCGGGCGGTGCCGTCCAGAGCATGAACCTCGCCCTCGGCCTCCCCGAGGACCTGGGGCTCTCCACGATCGGAGTCGCACCGTGAGTGTCACGGCAGCACAGGGATTCACCGCGTCCGGCGTAGCCGCCGGGATCAAGGCGAACGGCAACCCGGACCTGGCCCTCGTGGTCAACACCGGGCCGCGCCGCGCCGCCGCGGGTGTCTTCACCTCCAACCGTGTGAAGGCCGCGCCGGTCCTGTGGTCGGAACAGGTCCTCAAGAGCGGCGAGTTGAACGCGGTCGTCCTCAACTCGGGCGGCGCCAACGCCTGTACGGGACCGAAGGGCTTCCAGGACACCCACGCCACCGCCGAGAAGGTCGCCGAGGCGCTCGGTGACATCGGCGCGGGCAGCGTCGCCGTGTGCTCGACCGGCCTCATCGGCGTGCTGCTGCCGATGGACAGGCTGCTTCCGGGCATCGATCTGGCCGTCGCCGGGCTCGGCCCGCACGGCGGCGAGAAGGCCGCCATCGCCATCAAGACGACCGACACCGTGCACAAGACCTCCGTCGTGACGGGGACCGGCTGGACGGTGGGCGGGATGGCCAAGGGCGCCGGCATGCTCGCCCCCGGGCTGGCCACCATGCTCGTCGTGCTCACCACCGACGCGGACGTGGACGCCGCGGGCCTGGACCTGGCGCTGCGCGCGGCCACCCGTACCACCTTCGACCGGGTCGACTCCGACGGCTGCATGTCCACCAACGACACCGTGCTGCTGCTCGCCTCCGGTGCCAGCGAAGTCACCCCGGACCAGGCGGAGTTCGCCGAGGCGGTCCGCGCGGTCTGCGACGACCTGGGCCAGCAGCTGATCCGGGACGCCGAAGGGGCGAGCAAGGACATCAAGGTGGAGGTCGTGGGCGCCGCGAGCGAGGACGACGCCGTCGAGGTGGGCCGCTCCATCGCCCGCAACAACCTCCTCAAGTGCGCGATCCACGGCGAGGACCCCAACTGGGGACGTGTGTTGTCCGCGATCGGCACCACCAGGGCCGCCTTCGAGCCGGACCGCCTCAACGTGGCCATCAACGGTGTCTGGGTCTGCAAGAACGGCGGGGTCGGCGAGGACCGCGAACTCGTCGACATGCGCTACCGCGAGGTCCACATCGTCGCTGACCTCGCCGCGGGCGACGCGACCGCCACGATCTGGACCAACGACCTCACCGCCGACTACGTCCACGAGAACAGCGCGTACTCCTCATGAGCAATGTGACCCGCAAGCACACCGCACTGCCGAAGGCGCAGATCCTCATCGAGGCGCTGCCCTGGCTGACCCGGCACCACGGCAAGACCGTCGTCGTCAAGTTCGGCGGCAACGCCATGATCGACACCGAGCTGAAGGCCGCCTTCGCCCAGGACATCGTCTTCCTGCACCACGCGGGCCTGCGGCCGGTCGTCGTGCACGGCGGCGGTCCGCAGATCAGCTCGGCCCTCGACCGGCACGGCATCGTCAGCGAGTTCAAGGCCGGCCTGCGCGTCACCACCGAGGAGGCGATGGACGTCGTCCGCATGGTGCTGGCCGGACAGGTCCAGCGCGAGCTGGTCGGACTGCTCAACGAGCACGGACCGCTCGCCGTCGGTCTCACCGGCGAGGACGCGCACACCATCACCGCCACCAAGCATCTGCCCCGGATCGACGGCGAGTTGGTCGACATCGGGCGGGTGGGTGAGATCACCGCGATCGACACGGGCGCGATCGAGGCACTGCTCGCCGACGGTCGTATCCCGGTCGTCTCCTCGATCGCCCGGAGCCAGGACGACGGACATGTCTACAACGTCAATGCTGATACGGCGGCTGCGGCACTCGCTGCCGCACTGGGTGCCGAGACACTCATGGTCCTCACGGACGTCGAGGGACTCTACGAGGACTGGCCCGACAGCGACGAGGTGATCAGCCGCCTCACCGCCTCCCAGCTGGAGAAGCTGCTTCCCGATCTGGCCAGCGGCATGGTGCCGAAGATGGAGGGGTGCCTGCACGCCGTACGCAACGGCGTCACCACCGCCCGTGTCATCGACGGCCGGGTCCAGCACTCGATCCTGCTGGAGATCTTCACCGACGAGGGCATCGGCACGATGGTCGTGCCGGACGACGAGGAAGCGGGAGACGCCGAATGACCGGCAGCACGACGAACGCGGAGCTCACCCGGCGGTGGCAGGGCGCGCTCATGGACAACTACGGCACCCCGCGGCTGCCCCTCGTCCGCGGTGCCGGAACGAAACTGTGGGACGCCGACGGCAACGAGTACCTCGACTTCGTCGGCGGCATCGCGGTCAACGCCCTCGGACACGGCCACCCCGCCATCGTCGAGGCCGTGAGCCGGCAGATCGGCTCCCTCGGCCATGTCTCCAACCTCTTCATCGCCGAACCGCCCGTCGCCCTCGCCGAACGGCTGCTCCAGCTCTTCGGCCGCGAGGGCCGGGTGTACTTCTGCAACTCGGGCGCCGAGGCCAACGAGGGTGCCTTCAAGATCGGCCGGCTGACCGGCCGGACCCACATGGTCGCCACCACCGGCGGCTTCCACGGGCGGACCATGGGCGCCCTCGCGCTCACCGGCCAGCCCGGCAAGCAGGAACCCTTCCTGCCACTGCCCGGCGACGTCACCCATGTCCCGTACGGTGACGCGCAGGCCCTCGCCGAGGCGGTCACCGAGGACACCGCGCTGGTGATCATCGAGCCGATCCAGGGCGAGAACGGCGTCGTGGTACCGCCCCCGGGCTACCTGAAGGCGGCCCGCGCCATCACCGCGGCCCGTGGCGCCCTGCTCGTCCTGGACGAGGTGCAGACCGGTATCGGCCGCACCGGCCACTGGTTCGAGTACCAGGCCCACGAAGGCGTCCTGCCCGACATCGTCACGCTCGCCAAGGGGCTGGGCGGGGGTCTGCCGCTCGGTGCCACCGTCGCCTTCGGCCGCGCCGCCGGGCTGCTGGAGCCGGGCCACCACGGAACGACGTTCGGCGGCAATCCGGTCGTCTGCGCCGCCGGACTCGCCGTGCTCGACACGATCGAGTCCGAGGGGCTCCTGGAGAACGTGAAGCGCGCAGGCGAGAAGCTGCGGGACGGGATCGAGGGCCTCGGAGACGGTTCCGGCCATCCGCTGATCGACCACGTCAGGGGAGCCGGACTGCTCCTGGGTATCGTGCTCAACGAGCCGCTCGCTCCCCAGGTGCAGCGGGCGGCTCAGGACGCCGGTCTCCTGGTGAACGCGCCCGCACCCGATGTCGTACGGCTGATGCCGCCGCTGAACCTCGGCGACGACGAGGTGGACGCGCTCCTCCGGGCCCTTCCCGGCATCCTCGACGCAGCCAACGGGGACGGGTGATTCCGGGAAATGGGACGACGACGATGAGTCAGGCGCAGGACCACGGGCACGCAGGGCCTGCCGTGCCGCAGACCCGCACCGCACGCCACCGCCGGATCGTGGACATCCTCAACCGGCAACCGGTGCGCTCACAGAGCCAGTTGGCGAAGCTTCTCGCCGACGACGGGCTGAACGTCACCCAGGCGACGCTCTCCCGGGACCTCGACGAGCTCAACGCGGTGAAGATCCGCAACAACGAAGGCGACCTGATCTACGCGGTACCGAGCGAGGGCGGGTTCCGCACTCCGCGCGCGCCTCTGGGGGAGTCGGCGAAGGAGGAGCGGATGCGCCGGCTGTCCGGGGAGCTGCTCATCTCCGCGGAGGCCTCGGCCAATCTCGTGGTGCTGCGCACCCCGCCCGGGGCCGCCCAGTTCCTCGCCTCGGCCATCGACCAGGCGGAGCTGCACGACATCCTCGGCACGATCGCGGGGGACGACACCCTGATGCTGATCAGCCGGAGCCCGACGGGCGGTCAGGCGCTGGCCGATCATCTGCTGCGGCTGGCCCAGAACGATCACTGATCCGTACGACGGTGGAGGCGCGCCCCGCAGCGGGGCGCGCCTCCACCGTCGTATGCACCGTCGTACGCCCTGACGCGGGCGCCGGTCAGCCCAGGCGCTGGGCGAGGCCTCCCGTGCACCGGACCTCGTTGCCGGCCGTGATGAGCAGGGCCTCCACGTCGGGAAGCGACTCCAGCCAGTCGAGGCCCGCCCGCGAGCCCATCGCGAAGGCCGCGGTCGCCCAGGCGTCCGCCCAGGTCAGGCGGGGGCCCACCACGGTCACGGCCAGCAGGTCGGTGACCGCCGACTTCCCGGTCCGCGGGTCGACGATATGGGCGCCGCGTTCGGCGGTGCCCGAGGTCGCGACGGCCAGCTCGTCGACGCCGGCCGCGGAGATCACCGCGGCCAGCGAGCCCGGACGGAGCGGGTCGGACACGCCCACCCGCCAGGGGCGGTTCGGCCCGGGGACGCCGCTCAGCTGGACGTCGCCGCCGCCGTTGACGCTCACTCCGCTCGCCCCGGCCGCGGCGAGATGCAGGGCCGCGCGTTCGGCCGCCCAGCCCTTGACGATCCCCGTGGGGTCGAGCTGTCCCTCGTAACGCGTGCTGAACCAGCCGTCGCTGACGCGCTCGGCCTCGGCGCCCAGTTCGAGGACCTCGGCGACCTCGGGGTCGCACTCCTCGACGGTGAGCTCTCCGCGTACCAGCCGCGAGATCTGGCTGTCCTCGCGGTAGGTGCTGAACACCTCGTCCACGCGATGGAGTCGGGCGATCGCCTCCTCCAACGCCGTTCTCACGGCCGCGGGTTCACCGCCGCGCACGTCGAAGGAGAAGACCGTGCCCATCACCTCCTCGGCGTGGCGCAGCTCCTGGGGAGCGTCCTGCGCGGGCTCAGACACCGGCCTTGTCCAGGGCCGACTGGAGGGACTTCTTGTAGCCCTCGCTGGTGTAGGTCGCGCCGGAGACACTGTCGATCCGGGCGCTGCCGGCCGTGACGGCCTCCTGGTTGAGCTTGGGCACCGAGAGCGCGGTCTTCTGGTCGCTGGTCCCGCCCTTGGGGGCCTGGATCGCCTCGGCCTTGGTGATCTTCTTGCCGGAGAGGGTGAGCCGGACCTGGACCGGGCCGTACTGGGTGTCGGACACGGTCCCGGTGACGACGCGGGCCTGCGCGGCCGGGGCCGCGGAGGCCTTGCCCGAGGACCCGGATGACCCGGCGGAGCCCGCGGACCCGGCGGAGCCCGACGCGCCCCCGGCGGTCTTCGCCTTGTCCAGCGCCGACTGGAGGGACTTCTTGTAGCCCTCGCTGGTGTAGGTCGCGCCGGAGACACTGTCGATCCGGGCGCTGCCGGCCGTGACGGCCTCCTGGTTGAGCTTGGGCACCGAGAGCGCGGTCTTCTGGTCGCTGGTCCCGCCCGAGGGGGCCTGGACCGCGTCCGCCTTGGTGATCTTGCCGCCGCTCATGGTGAGCCGCACCTGGACCGGCCCGTACTCGGTCCGCACCACGTCACCGAGGACGGTGCCGGTGCCCGTCTGCTGAGCGGTGCCGCCCTGGGGCGAGCCCTGCGCGTCCGCCGTCTGCTGGGGCGCCGCGCCGGCCTGCGTCGACGCGGCGGCCGGGTCGGAGGCCGGCTTGAGCGCCAGCAGCAGCACTATCCCGGACACGGTGGCGGCGCTCGCCAGCACGAAGCGGCGGATGGGGTGATTCTTCTTCATCGTTCCTGACTCCCGTCGCTCACATCTCGAACGACTCGTGATGGATGCGGCGGGCGGGGACCCCCGCGCCGCGCAGTGCTTCGTAGACCTCCTGCGCGAAGCCGGGCGGCCCGCACATGAAGACGTCGTGGTGGTCTATGTCGGGCAGCTTGCGGCGCAGGGAGTCGGCCGAGATGTCAGGGCGTTCGCCCTCGGGGCTGTTCACCGCGTACATCAGACGCGCCCCGCGCTCCTTGGAGATGGCGGCGAGCTCGTCCCACAGGGCCAGGTCCTGGGTGGTGTTGGCGCGGTAGAGCAGGGTGAGGTCGCCGGAGGCGCCGGGGAGGGTCTCGAACAGCGCCCGCATCGGGGTGATGCCGACACCGCCCGCCACCAGGAGCACCTTGCCGCGGCTGCGCTTGCCGGCGGTCAGCGCGCCGTACGGGCCCTCGGCCCAGACCCGTGTGCCCGGCTCCAGGTCACGCAGGGCGGCGCTGTGGTCGCCGATCGCCTTGACGGTGATGCGCAGCATGTTGGGGCGGGGCGCCGCCGAGAGCGAGTACGGGTGGGAGCTGAAACGCATCCCGGGCGCCAGGAAGCGCCAGCGGAAGAACTGTCCGGCCTCGGCGCCCATCCGGTGCAGCTTGCGGCCGCTGATCAGCACGGACACGATGCCGGGCGTCTCCTCGATGACCGCCTGGACCCGCATCCGGTGCTTCAGGTTCAGCCGGACCGGAGAAAGGATTCGGTACCAGATGACCAGCGCTGTCACCGATCCGTAGAGCCCGTACCAGACGGTCTTGGCGACGGGTTCCACCGCGAAGTCGTTGCCGGTGGACAGCTGGTGCCAGAACGTCAGGAACACCGCGGCGTACGTCAGCAGGTGGACGTGGTACCAGGTGTCGTACGGGATCAGCCGGCGCAGCCAGCCGACGGAGATGAAGCCGATGAGCACGAGCAGACCCGTGCCGATGGCGGCCTTGCCCATGTCGGGCAGCTGGTTGACCGAGTCGATGGTCTGCTGCACGATCCCGCCGAGCCCCTTGCCGGACTGGAGGGCGTAGCCCCACATCGTCAGGAAGAGGTGGGCGAGGACCATGCAGATGGTGTAGCGGCCGGTCATCGCGTGCCAGCGCGCCACCCGGTCGGAACCCACCCGGCGTTCGAGGGCGGGGACGCGGGCCATCTGGAGCACCACGAGCGCCATCAGATATCCGGCGAGCAGCCCGGTGATACGGCCGGCGTTGAGGATCCTGCCGTTGTTGTCCGCGATGGACGGGGTGTTGTTCCACCACAGCCACAGGACGGCGGCGGCGCCGGCCCATACGGCGATCAACAGCGGGACGGCGGGCGAGCGGCGAGGGCGGATTCGGCGCATGGTCTGGCGCCGCGCGGCGCGACCACCGGCGATCGTGGACACGGTTCCTCCGTGTTCGTCCTGGAGAGACGGGGTGAGGGGAGTGACTCCCTGGCCCAGAGATACGGTCCACGACGCCCGTGCGTTCAGAGGCCCGCCGAGTCGAGTGCGGACTGAAGTGACCGCTTGTATCCGTCGCTGGTGTAGGTGGCTCCGGACACCGAGTCGATCCGGGCACTCTGCGCGGCCAGTGCCTCTCGTCTGAGCTGGGGAATCGCGTAACTGTTGATCTCCTGGTCCCGGGGATTCTCCGAAGGATAGGCGACCGCGGCGGACTCGGTGATCCGGCCGTCCTTCAGCGTGATCCGGACCTGGACCGGACCCCAACGGGTCTGCACCGTATCGCCGGTGACGGTCCGGGTCCCCCTGCTCTTCGAGCCTCCGGACGTTCCCGATGAGCTTCCCGATGAGCTTCCCGAGGAGTTCCCGGAGGAACCGCCCGAGGACGAGCCGCCCGAGGACGAGTCGCCAGAGGAGGAGGAATGTCCCGCGGACGACGAGGCAGCTGCCGGTGCGGGCGGTGTGTGCGGCTTCAGCGACAGCAGCAGGACGAAACCGGTGACCGTGGCGGCGGCCGCCAGCGTCACCCGTCGCAGCGGACGGTTCTTCTTCAGGGCGTGCACGGAGGCCTCACAGCTCGAACGACTCGTGGTGGATACGACGGTCGGGGACACCCGCGGCGCGCAGTGCCCCGTACAGGTCCCGCGCCATCCCCGGGGGCCCGCAGAGATAGACGTCGTGCTCGGCGACGTCCGGCACGGCCCCGCGCAGCGACTCGGCGGTGAACCGCGGGCGGGTGCCGTCGGCGGCGTTGAGCGCGTACAGGACGCGGGCCCCGCGCCACCGTGCGATGTCCTCCAGCTCGGCGCCGAGGGCCAGGTCCTCGGCCGTACGCGCCCGGTAGAGGAGCGTGACCTGGTCGGGCAGCGTCTCGAACAGGGCGCGCAGCGGGGTGATGCCGACGCCGCCCGCGATCAGCAGGGCCTTCGGCGAACTGCTCCGGTCCGCCGTCAGTGAGCCGTAGGGGCCCTCCGCCCACACCCGGGTGCCGGGACGCAGCATCCCGACGGCCGCGCTGTGGTCGCCGAGCGCCTTCACCGTGATGCGCATCCGGTCCGGCCGGGGCGGTGCCGACAGCGAGTACGGCGTCGAGGTCCACCGCATTCCGTCCGCGAGGAACCGCCAGCGGAAGAACTGCCCGGCCCGCGCGCTCAGTTCGTCCAGACGCTCCCCGCGGATCACGACCGAGAAGACCCCGGGGGACTCCCGGTGCACGGACTCGACGCGCAGCCGGTGGCGCCGGTTCAGCCGCACCGGAGCGAGCAGCCGGAACCACACGACGAGCGCGGCCGTACCGAGGTAGAGGGTGTACCAGGCCGCCCGCGCCGGCGCGTTGCCGACGAAGTCGGAGCCGAGGGCGAGCTGGTGGAAGAAGGCCAGGAAGACCGCCGCGTACGTCAGCAGATGCACGTAGTACCAGAACTCGTGCCTGATCCGGCGGCGGGCCAGGCGTGCCGAGGTGATCCCGACGGCGAACAGGATGACGGTGCCGTTCGTCGCCTTGAGCATGTCCGGGTAGTCGAACACCACGCTCAGCGTCTCGTGGACGACGCCTGTCCCGTCCTGGGCCGCGTAGCCGAAGAGGATCAGCGTCACGTGCGCGACCAGCAGACAGATCGTGTAGCGGCCGGCCATGGCGTGCCAGCGGGCCACCCGGTCTGAGCCGACGCGCCGCTCCAGGAGCGGGACCCGGGCCATGAGCGCCACCAGGACGGCGCAGCTGTAGCCGCACAGCAGCCCGGCGATCCGTCCGGCGTCGGTCAGCCAGCCGGCCAGGCCCACCACCGACCGGGTGTCCGTCCACCACAGGGCGAGAACGCCGGCCGCTCCCGCCCACAGCAGGGCGAGCAGCGGCCCCGCGGGTGAGGGGCGGGGCCGCCCGCGTCCTCGTGTCGTGCGCGGGTCCGCCCGCTCGTCCACCGTGGTCATCTGTCCGTCCCTCTTCCTGCCGTCCAGGAGGAAACTCTGCGTCGTGAACCTCTGAGACGGCTCTGAACCGGCCCCTTCCGGGCGGACTCACAGCGAACTGAGAGCGACGGGGGAGGGGAGACCGGGGGACGGGAAGCGGCGGGGGCAAGGGATTTTCCGGGCAGAGGCGACTCAGAGGAAACTCAGAGGCCGTGAGGCCCGGAGCGGTCCCCGCAGGAGCGATGCTGGAAGACGACATGAACACTTCCTCCCCAGACCCCGAGGCCCCGGGCCCCGAGACCTCACCCGGCCGGGACCCTGGTACACCCGTCGTCCCGGGGCCCGGCGTCGCCGACGGACCCGGTGACGGCGCCGTCCGCTCCCGTGGCACCGTGAGGCCGCCCACGCTCACCCGGCCCGACGGCACCCCCGTCCGCGTCCTCGTCGTCGACGACGATCCGGATCTGGCCGAGGTCCTCTGCGGCGCGCTGCGCTACGAGGGCTGGGAGGTCCGTACCGCCTGCGACGGCGCCTCGGCCGCCGCGGGGGCGCGCGAGTTGCTGCCCGACGCCGTCGTCCTCGACGTGATGCTCCCGGACACCGACGGCTTCACCGTGCTGCGCGACCTGCACACCGTGCTTCCGGGCGTCTGCGTCCTCTTCCTCACCGCCCGGGACGCGGTGGAGGACCGCATCGCGGGCATCACGGCGGGCGGCGACGACTACGTCACCAAGCCCTTCAGCCTGGAGGAGGTCGTCGCCCGGCTGCGCGGACTGCTGCGCCGCGCCGGTATGGCCCGCCGCGTCGACGAGGGCCCACGGCTCGTCGTCGGGGACCTGGCGATGGACGAGGAGGCCCGGGAGGTGACCCGGGGCGGCGACCTGGTCGAGCTGTCGCCGACCGAGTTCGAACTGCTGCGCTATCTGATGCGCAATCCACGCCGCGTGCTCAGCAAGGCACAGATCCTCGACCGCGTCTGGTCCTACGACTTCGGAGGCCAGGCCCATGTCGTCGAGCTCTACATCTCCTATCTGCGCAAGAAGGTCGACGCGGGCCGCGATCCGATGATCCACACGGTCCGGGGCGCCGGGTACGTCATCAAGCCCGCGGCGGGCCGATGAGCGCGAACAAACGGGCCGAGACGGGGACTGGTGCGGGACCCGGGGCCGGTGCTGGGGCCCGACCAGGGACCGGTGCTGGAGCCGGTGCTGAGGCCGGAGCCGGTGCCGGTGCTGGAGCTGGAGCCGGATCGGGGGCCGGAGCCGGTGCTGAGGCCGGAGCCGGTGCCGGTGCTGGAGCTGGAGCCGGATCGGGGGCCGGAGCCGGTGCCGGAGCGGGCGCCGGATCCGGATCCGGAGCGGGCGCCGGGGGCGGTGACGGGAGCCGTCGGTGGTGGCGGCCCGCGGCCGTCCTGCGCGCGCTGCCGCGGCCCCGCACGATGCGTGCCCGCCTCACCGCCGGACTGGTGGTGCTCCTGGCCGTCAGCTGCGCGGCCGTCGGCGTGGCCGCGGTCTACGAGCTGGACGGATTTCTGACCGGCCGCCTCGACCAGCAGCTCCAGGAGGCCGGGCCACGGTTCCCGGCGAGCCTCGAGCACGGCTCGACGAAGCCGTCCGACCACGACGGGGACGAATTCGGCGACACCCGGCGCCAGGGCACCGGCACGCTCGGAGCACGCCTGGTCGGCGGCGAGGTCACCAACGCCGCCATCGTGCCGCCGGGTTCCGGCACGGCCGTCCGGAACGTGGATCCGAGCGCCCACGACGAGGCGGTCCTGGCCGCGGTCCCGGTGGACGGCCGTGCCCACACCGTCTGCCTGTCGTCCCTGGGCGACTACCGCGTCCTGGCGACGTCCGGCAAGGACGGTGACGTACTGATCACCGGACTGCCCACCGAACCTGTCGACACGGCCGTCCACCGGCTGGAACTCGTCGCCTCCCTGGTCTTCGGCGTGGCCCTCGTCGTCGCGGGAGTCGCCGGGGCCCTGTGGGTGCGCATCTCGCTCCGGCCGCTGAACCGGGTCGCCGCGACCGCCACCCGGGTCAGTGAACTCCCGCTCGCCAGCGGCGAGGTGGCACTGCCACCCCGGGCGCCCGACTCGGACCCGCGCAGCGAGGTGGGCCGGGTCGCCGGGGCCTTCAACCGCATGCTCGGCCATGTCGAGGACGCGCTCACCAAGCGGCACGCGAGCGAGGAACGGCTGCGCACCTTCGCCGCCGACGCCAGCCACGAGCTGCGCACCCCGGTCGCCTCCGTCCGCGGTCACGCCGAGCTCGCGCTGCTGCACCCCGGCCCGGTGCCCCCGAAGGTGACCCGCGCCCTCGAACGCATCGCCGCCGAGTCCGCGCGCATGGGCGAGATGGTCGACGACCTGCTCCTGCTGGCCCGCCTCGACGCCGGCCGCCCCCTGGAACGGCTTCCCGTCGACCTCACCCACCTAGTCCTCGACGCGGTGACCGACGCCCGCGCGGCGGGCCCCGGACACCGCTGGGTACTGGAACTGGCGGAGGAGCCGGTGACCGTCGTGGGCGACGCCCACCGGCTCCAGCAGGTGTCGGCCAACCTGCTGGCCAACGCGCGGGTCCACACGCCGGTGGGCACCCGGGTGACGGTGTCCCTTGAGCGTGCCGGGGAGGAGGCCGTGCTGAAGGTCCACGACGACGGACCCGGGGTCCCCGAGGACGTCCGGCCCGGCGTCTTCGAGCGCTTCACCCGGGCGGACCGCCGCCGCGCCGACGCCTCCGGCAGCGGAGCGGGGCTCGGCCTGTCGATCGTGGCGGCCGTGGTCGAGGCGCACGACGGGACGGTCACCCTGGAGAGCCGTCCGGGAGCGACCACGTTCACGGTCGGACTCCCCGCGGCCTGAGCACCGGCCCGTCCCCCGGCGCCGTCAGTACCGGGTGAGCGCCGTCTCCCCGCCCGTCGTGCCGATGGCGATGTGGGGTCCGCGCGCCGGATCGGCCCACGCGAGGATCCGCCGCATCGCGTCCTCGGGCACGGACACACAACCGGCCGTGGGCCCGCTCCCGTCGACATGGAGGAAGATCCCCGCTCCACGCCCCCGTACCGGCCGCCCGTAGTTGAAGCCGATGACGAGGGCGTACGCGTACTGCTTGTCGTAGGTGATCAGATGCTCGGACTCCCCGGCCCGGCAGTCCGCCGGGCGGGGTTCGGTCCACCGGTTGTACGACCGGGAGTCGTTGTCCTGGCACCACCACGAATTCTGGTTCACCCGGCGGTACGGCATCGCGGTCCCGTCCGGCGCCGCCCGGGTCCCGAACGCGTACGGCAGCTCGTACAGGCCCGTGGGTGTGGTGTTCGTGCCCTGGCGCCGGGCTCCGCCCTCGACGAGTCCGCGCGCCCCGAACCGCGCGGGCGCCGAGCCGGCCCGCACCCAGCGCCCGCCCCGAAGGTCCCACCAGGTGAGGGTCCCCGAGGTCGCGTTCCCGCGCGGCGCCTCGGCGGTGACGAGCTGGCTCCCGCCACCGGTGTCGGCCAGCCGCGAGGGAAGCACGGCGGGGGGCGGAGGCCCGCTCGGGGCCAGGGCGAACAGGGACGCGGACGCGAGGACGGCGGCTCCGAGGCGCATGGCTCAGACCGTACTGGGGGGCAATGGCAGCGGCAGCCCGGGAAGTCCGTCCAGGCTCGTCGCGATGTGCTCCTTCTTGGTGAAGTACGCGTTCAGCGAGGCGTCGTCCTCGCGGGCGAAGCGCTTGCCGTGCAGGTCGCGGTCCTCGTCGTAGCTCATGAAGGGCACCGCGTAGCCGCAGGTGTCGCGGACCAGCTCGGCGGTCACGACGATGATGGCGCGCAGCCCGTGCCGGGCCGGGTCGATGCCGCCGAAGTGGGTGAGGAGTTCCTCGAAGCGGGGGTCGTCGCGGAAGACCGGTTCGCCGTGGCCGTGCACCCGGACGATGTTGGGCGGGCCCTGGAAGGCGCACCACATCAGGGTGATCCGGCCGTTCTCGCGCAGATGCGCGATCGTCTCCGCGTTGCTCCCGGCGAAGTCCAGATACGCCACGGTCAGTTCGTCGAGGACGGCGAACGAGCCGGTGAGCCCTTTGGGTGAGAGGTTGACCGTGCCGTCCCCGGACAGTGGCGCGGTCGCGGTGAAGAAGAGGGGCTGTGCCTCGATGAAGGTGCGGAGGCGGCCGTCGATGCGTTCGTAGGTCTTTCCCATGGCTAACGATTATCGGGGAAAGTCTTTCGTCTGTCTAAGGGATTGCGGGTTCCGGCGGCGTCGTTCAGGGGCACCGCCGGAACCCGTGGGCCGCCCCGGTCGGCGTCTTCGGGGCGGCCCACGTCACCGGTCAGGTCACTTGGTGAGCGTGCAGGCGGCCAGAGTGTCCAGTCCGGTGGGCTTGGCGGCGGTGCGGCCGATGGAGATCGCGATGCGGTCGATGGTGGAGACCCGCTTGTCCTTGAGGGGGCCGAGGATCGCGTTCTGGACGAAGTTCGGGCCACCCTGTCCGACGGTGTCGGCCAGTCGCTTGTTCGCCTCGGCGATCTGCGTGCCGAGCAGGGTGAGGTTGCGGTCGACCTCGGCCTTCGCGGTGACCGGGACGGCGGGCAGCTGTGAGGCGACGTCCGGGCAGGTGATGGTGCCGGCGGCGGTGGCGGCACCCGTTCCGGATGCGGCCCCGCCCGCCTGCGCGGTGGCCGCGGCGCTCGGCGCGGCGGTGGCGGCGCCCGTACCGCCGGCGGCCGCGCCTCCCGCGGTGTTCAGGGTGCAGGGCGCGAGCGCGTCCAGACCCTGAGGCTTGGCGGCGGTGCGGCCGATGGCCGTCGCGATGCGGTTGACGGTGGCGACGCGCTTGTCCTTGAGGGGGCCGAGGATCGCGTTCTGGACGAAGTTCGGGCCGCCCTGTCCGACGGTGTCGACCAGTCGCTTGTTCGCCTCGGCGATCTGGGTGTCGAGCAGGGCGAGGTTGCGGTCGACCTCGGCCTTCGCGGAGGCGGGGACCGCGGGCAGACTCGGGGCGACCGCGGGGCAGTTCACCGTGTTCGCGGCGGCCTTCGTCGTGGCGTTCTGGGCGTTGTTGTGCGTCTCGCCCGCCAGGGCGCTGCCGGCGATCACGGCCGCGGACAGCACCACGGCGGAGGCTCCGCCGATCATCACGACGCGCCGCTTGTTGTACTTCGGAAGAGCCCTGGACATGCGGAATCCTCACTCGGGTCGGGGGCGGACGACCACTGGTGTTCGACCAGTCGGTCATCGTCCGTGTGCCTGTCGTGCGTGAACGCGGCGCCTGCGTTCAGCGGGAGATACGCGGAAACGATTACGCGTGTTCAACCCTCGGTGAAGATTCCCCGGCCGAGCGCCCCGGGGCGGGCCACGATTGACGAATCATGCAGAGTGCTGCATACTCATGCATATCAGCGAATGCACTGTGAGGAGAACCCCGTGGCCGAGCGCGTCGTACTCGCCTACTCAGGCGGTCTGGACACCTCCGTCGCCATCGGCTGGATCGCCGAGGAGACGGGCGCCGAGGTCATCGCCGTCGCGGTCGACGTCGGCCAGGGCGGCGAGGACCTGGACGTCATCCGCAAGCGGGCGCTCGCCTGTGGTGCCGTCGAGGCCGAGGTCGCGGACGCCAAGGACGAGTTCGCCGACGAGTACTGCCTCCCGGCGATCAAGGCCAACGCCCTCTACATGGACCGCTACCCGCTGGTCTCCGCCCTCTCCCGGCCGACGATCGTCAAGCACCTCGTCGCCGCCGCCCAGAAGCACGGCGCCACCACGGTCGCCCACGGCTGCACCGGCAAGGGCAACGACCAGGTGCGGTTCGAGGCCGGCATCGTCGCGCTGGCCCCCGACCTCAAGTGCATCGCCCCGGTCCGCGACTACGCGATGACCCGGGACAAGGCGATCGCGTTCTGCGAGGAGAAGCAGCTCCCGATCGCCACCTCCAAGAAGTCCCCGTACTCCATCGACCAGAACGTCTTCGGGCGCGCGGTCGAGACGGGCTTCCTGGAGGACATCTGGAACGCCCCGATCGAGGACATCTACGAGTACACCGCGAACCCGGCCGAGGCCCGCGAGGCCGACGAGGTGATCATCACCTTCAAGCAGGGCGTCCCGGTCGCCGTCGACGGCAAGCCCGTCAGCGTCCTCCAGGCCATCCAGCAGCTCAACGAGCGCGCCGGCGCCCAGGGCATCGGCCGGATCGACATGGTCGAGGACCGGCTCGTGGGCATCAAGTCCCGTGAGGTGTACGAGGCTCCGGGCGCGATCGCGCTGATCACCGCCCACCAGGAGCTGGAGAACGTCACCGTCGAGCGCGAACTCGCCCGCTACAAGCGGCAGGTCGAGCAGCGCTGGGGCGAACTGGTCTACGACGGCCAGTGGTTCTCCCCGCTCAAGCGCGCCCTGGACGGCTTCATCGACGAGGCCAACCAGCACGTCAACGGCGACATCCGGATGACCCTGCACGGCGGCCGCGCGGTCGTCACGGGCCGGCGCTCCGACACCTCGCTCTACGACTTCGACCTCGCCACGTACGACACCGGCGACACCTTCGACCAGGCCGCGGCCAAGGGCTTCATCGACATCTACAGCCTGTCGTCGAAGATCGCCGCCAAGCGGGATCTGGCGTAAGCCGTACGGGACTTGGCGCGGCGCGTGTCCGCCGCCGCCGGCAGTCCCGCACACTGGACCGACAGCCGCCTCCTCACTCGCGCGTGGGGAGGCGGTGGCACATCCACACCTTTCGAGGAGCAACGCACGTGAGCAGCAACAGCGGTGACGTCCGGCTCTGGGGCGGACGGTTCGCCGACGGTCCCGCCGAGGCCCTGGCCAAGCTGTCCGCCTCGGTCCACTTCGACTGGCGCCTCGCGCCGTACGACATCGCCGGTTCCCGTGCGCACGCGCGCGTCCTGAGCGCCGCGGGCCTGCTCACCGAGGACGAGCTCACGCGCATGATCGAGGGCCTCGACCGGCTGGAGGCGGACGTCACCGACGGCTCCTTCGTCGGCACGATCGCCGACGAGGACGTGCACACGGCTCTGGAGCGCGGCCTCCTCGAGCGCCTCGGCCCCGACCTCGGCGGCAAGCTCCGCGCCGGCCGCTCCCGCAACGACCAGGTGGCCACGCTCTTCCGGATGTACCTGCGCGACCACGCCCGGATCATCGGCGGTCTGATCGCCGACCTCCAGGAGGCGCTGATCGGCCTGGCGGAGGCGCACCCGGACGTGGCGATGCCCGGCCGTACGCATCTTCAGCACGCCCAGCCCGTCCTGTTCGCCCATCACGTCCTGGCCCATGTCCAGTCCCTGTCCCGGGACGCGGAGCGGCTGCGCCAGTGGGACGAGCGGACGGCCGTCTCGCCGTACGGCTCCGGCGCGCTGGCCGGTTCCTCCCTCGGCCTGGACCCGGAGGCGGTGGCCAGGGACCTCGGCTTCGAGCACGGCAGTGTCGCCAACTCCATCGACGGCACGGCCTCCCGCGACTTCGTGGCCGAGTTCGCCTTCATCACCGCGATGATCGGCGTGAACCTCTCCCGGATCGCCGAGGAGGTCATCATCTGGAACACGAAGGAGTTCTCCTTCGTCACCCTCCACGACGCGTTCTCCACCGGCTCGTCGATCATGCCGCAGAAGAAGAACCCGGACATCGCCGAGCTGGCGCGCGGCAAGTCGGGCCGGCTGATCGGCAATCTGACCGGGCTGATGGCCACGCTCAAGGCGCTGCCCCTCGCGTACAACCGCGATCTCCAGGAGGACAAGGAGCCGGTCTTCGACTCCTGCGACCAGCTGGAGGTCCTGCTCCCCGCCTTCACCGGCATGATGGCCACGCTCACTGTCCACCGCGAGCGCATGGAGGAGCTGGCCCCGGCCGGCTTCTCGCTCGCCACCGACATCGCCGAGTGGCTGGTCAGGCAGGGTGTGCCGTTCCGGGTCGCGCACGAGGTCGCCGGCGAGTGCGTGAAGGTCGCCGAGGCGGACGGCAAGGAACTGGACGAGCTGACCGACGAGCAGTTCGCGAAGATCTCGGCGCATCTGACGCCCGAGGTGCGGACCGTCCTCGACGTGCCCGGAGCCCTCGCCTCCCGCGACGGCCGCGGCGGTACGGCCCCCAGCGCCGTCGCGATCCAGCTCGCCGAGATCAAGTCGGACGTCGCCGTCCAGCAGACGTGGGCGGCGGCCAAGCGGAACAAGTAGCACCGAGGCGGGCACCTTCCGCCCGCGCGGGAGCCGAGAGGTGAACGCCGCCCGCCCCGGCCCGATGAGCGGACACGGTCCGCGGGCCGGGGCGGGTGACGTACGACGGAGGGTGTCGCGGGTTACTTTGGCCGGGAGCCGCAAAGGAGCCGACCGAACGGAGCCGCGATGCCCTTCGCACGTCTCGCCTCAGCCACGACCGCCACCGCCCACCTCGGCCTGGGGCTCGCCGCGGTGGGCCGCCCGGGCTACATCAACCTCGGACGCGAGGAGGACCTCCCGGCCGACCGCAGTGTCGACGCCCTGCGCGAGCGCACCCATGAACTCCTCGAAGCCGCCTACGCCCAGGGCGTGCGCTACTTCGACGTGGCCCGTTCCTACGGCCGGTCCGAGGAGTTCCTCGCCGGCTGGCTGAGCGGCCGCCCGGATGTCGACGACGTCGTCATCGGCAGTAAATGGGGCTACGCCTACACGGCCGACTGGCGTACCGACGCCGAGGCGCACGAGGTCAAGGACCACGGTCTCGCCATGTACGAGCGGCAGCGCGCCGAGACGGCGGAACTGCTCGGCGACCGGCTCGACCTGTACCAGATCCACTCGATGACCCCGGACAGCCCGGCCCTCACCGACAAGGAGCTGCACGCGGCCCTCGCCGAAGCGGCCGCCGGCGGTCTGTCGGTCGGCTTCTCCACCAGTGGGCCCGCCCAGGCGGAGACGATCCGCGCCGCGCTCGCCGTCACGGTCGACGGCGAGCCGCTCTTCCGTACCGTGCAGTCCACGTACAACGTCCTGGAGACCTCCGCCGCCCCGGCGCTCGCCGAGGCCCACGACGCCGGGCTCACGGTGATCGTCAAGGAGGGCGTGGGCAATGGGCGGCTCGCCGGGCCGCACGCTCCTCAGGCGCTGCGCGCCGTCGCCGAGGAGACCTCCCTCGGCTGCGACGCGGTCGCCCTCGCCCTGATCCTGCGGCAGCCCTGGGCCGGTGTCGTGCTGTCGGGGGCGGCCACCGCCAATCAGCTCGCCTCGAACCTGCACGCGGCCGTCGTCGACCTCGACGACGGCCAGCTCTCCCGGCTCGCCGCCCTGACGGAGGAACCGCGGGCCTACTGGGAGCGGCGCGGGCAGCTGCCCTGGCACTGAGCGCCGGAACCGCCTGAAGCACCGGGTGCGCCAGAACGGGGTAATGCACCGGGTGCGCCAGAACGGGGTAATGCACCGGAAGCGCCCGAATCGACGGAAGCCGCGAAGGAGGGCGTCCGCACCCGCCCGACCAGACCAGTGTGAGACACGCGTGCCCAGGATGAGACGTTCATGTCTCACATGAGGTACCCTTGTCTCATGGCAGTCGACCGTGATCACGTGCTGCGCAGCGCAGCCGCCCTGCTCACCCGCAAATCCACCGCGACGATGGACGAGGTGGCCAGGGCCGCCGGGATCAGCCGGGCCACGCTGCACCGCCAGTTCGCCGGCCGCGAAGCGCTCGTACGCGCGCTGGAGGCGCTCGGCATCGAGGAGTGCGAGGCCGCTCTGGACGCGGCCCGCCTCGACGACGGCACCGCCCAGGAGGCCGTGCGCCGACTCGTGGGCGAGCTGGAGCAGGCGGCCGGACTGCTCGCCTTCCTCTACACGGAGAACCAGCTGTTCGAGGGCGAAGGCCAGCACGAGGGCTGGGCCCGGCTCGAGGCCCGGATGGCCGCGCTGTTCCGGCGCGGCCAGGAGAGCGGCGAGTTCCGCATCGACCTCACCCCGGCCTGGCTCACCGAGGCGCTCTACGGACTGATGGCCTCGGCGTCCTGGGCCGTGTCCGAGGGCCGGATCGCCGCCAAGGACTTCCACCACATGATCGTCGAGCTGCTGCTCGGCGGTGCGCTCAGGAGAGAGGAACCATGACCAGCACCCTGCGGCCGGCGGTCGCGACGGAGGCGCCGAGGCGACCGGGCCGCTGGCTCGCGCTCTGCGTGCTCGTCCTCGCCGTGCTGCTGGTGGCCGTCGACGCGACCGTCCTCGGCCTCGCGACCCCGTACATCAGCGAGGACCTCCAGCCCTCGGGCACGCAGCTTCTGTGGATCGGTGACGTCTACTCCTTCGTCATCGCGGGACTGCTCGTCTCCATGGGCAGTCTCGGCGACCGCATCGGCCGCAAGAGGCTGCTGCTCACCGGCGCCACGGCGTTCGGCTTCATATCCGTGCTCAACGCCTACGCCACGACACCCGAGTTGATGATCCTGGCGCGGGCGCTGCTCGGTGTCGCGGGCGCGACCCTGATGCCCGCCACCCTGGCCCTGATCCGCAACATCTTCCACGACCCGCGCGAGCGCAGTCTCGCCATCGGCATCTGGGGCGCGACGGCCTCCGCGGGCACGGCGGTCGGTCCCGTCGTCGGCGGCTTTCTGCTCGAACACTTCTGGTGGGGTTCGGTCTTCCTCATCAACGTTCCGGTGATGGTGGTCCTCGTCCTCGTCGGGCGCAAACTGCTCCCCGAGTCGAAGAGCCCGAACCCCGGCCCCTGGGACCTGATCAGCGTGACGCTCTCGCTCGTCGGTGTCATCGGTGTGGTGTACGCGGTGAAGGGGCTCGCCGCGCACGGGCCGAGCGGGCAGGCACTCGGCGCCGGTCTGCTGGGCGCGGGCGCCCTCTTCTGGTTCGTACGCCGCCAACTGACGCTTCCCAAGCCGCTGCTGGACGTGCGCCTGTTCCGCAACCGGGGATTCTCCGGAGCGGTGCTCGCCGATCTGTTCACCGTGCTCGGCATGTCCGGGCTCGTGTTCTTCCTCTCCCAGTACCTGCAACTCGTGCAGGGCCGGGGGCCGTTCGAGGCGGGCCTCGCCGAAGTCCCCGCCGCCGTGGGCGCGGTGGCGGCGGGCCTGGTCGCGGGACGGGTCGCGCGGCGCTTCTCCGTACGGACCGTCGTGTCCGGCGGGCTCGCCGCGGTGGGACTCGCGCTCGGCACGCTCACCGTGCTCGACCGGTCCACCGGCTACCCGCTGCTCGGCGCGGCCCTGCTGGTCGTCGGTGTCGGCGCGGGCTTCTCGTTCACCGTCACCGCCGACGTCATCCTCTCCGCCGTGCCCAAGGAGCAGGCGGGCGCCGCGTCCGCGGTCTCCGAGACGGCGTACGAACTCGGCGCGGCTCTGGGCATCGCACTGCTCGGCTCCGTCGTGACCGGCGTGTACGCGGGCTTCACCGGCCCCGCGGGGACACCGGCCCAGGCGCACGACTCGCTGGGCGGAGCGGTGGAGGCCGCCGGAGGCCTGCCCGAGCACACCGCCGAGGCACTGCTGACCGCGGCCAGGGAGTCGTTCGTGGACGGTCTGGCCCTCGCCTCGGCCGCGGGCGCCGTGGTCCTGCTCGCCACCGCGGCGGCGGCCTGGTTCCTGCTGCGCGGCCAGCGCCTGGAGTCCTAGGGCCCCCATCGGGCCGTCCTTCGACCGTACGAAACGGGTGGGCCCCGGCCGGAAGCTTCCGGCCGGGGCCCACCCGTGTGTGGTTTCGCGGTGCCGCGCGAAGAGGCGGACGCCTTCGCGTGTGGCCGAGGCGAGGCTAGGCGGCCTTCGCCTTGGTGGCGTACATGTCGACGTACTCCTGGCCGGAGAGTCGCATGACCTCGGTCATCACGGAGTCGGTCACGGCGCGCAGCACGTACCGGTCGCGGTCCATGCCCTCGTAGCGCGAGAACTCCATGGCCGGCCCGAAGCGGACCGTGACCTTGCCCGGACGCGGCATGCCCGCACCGCCCGGCTGGAGCTTGTCCGTGCCGATCATCGCGAACGGGACGACCGGGGAGCCGGTCATCAGGGTGAGGCGGGCGATACCGGTGCGGCCGCGGTACAGGCGGCCGTCGGGGGAGCGGGTGCCCTCGGGGTAGATCCCGAAGACCTTGCCCTCCTCCAGGACGCGGCGGCCGGTCATCAGCGCGGCCACGCCGCCGTTGGCACCGTCCCGGTCCACCGGGATCATGCCGACGCCGGTGAAGAACCACGCCATCAGACGGCCCTTGAGCCCCTTGCCCGTGACGTACTCGTCCTTGCCGATGAAGAACACCTGCCGGTCGCAGACCAGCGGAAGGATCATCGAGTCGATGAATGTGAGGTGGTTGCCGGCCAGGATCACCGGGCCGTCGCCCGGGATGTGCTCCACGCCTTCCACCCGTAGGCGGAACATCAGGCGCATGATCGTTCCGAGCACTGCCTTGATGAGCGCGAAGCGGGACAACGGGCCCTCCGGTGTCAAGGGATCGGTATGGAGTATGTGCAGGTGAGGACGATACTCGCGGTTCCCGGTCGATTGCACATCGGGTTCATCGACCGGATACGCACTGTTGACCTACGTTTACCTGCGGTTGCGTGCCCGTGAGCGGTGGACACGGGGTCGTCCGGTGTGACGGACATCGCGTACCGGTACCGGCGAACGGGTGAGCGCCCGGCGAAGGGGCCGTCCGCGCGCCTTCGTGCACCGCATACCCCCGAGCCCCCGGCCGATGCCCATGGACCGTCAGATTCCGCATCCCGGAGGGCATTCGAGGTCACCCACTGTTCCGCCGCGGGCCTCCCTCCCGTCACGCGGCGGCACCTACGATCGTCCCGCTTCGACAGGCAGGCACCTACGGCGGGAGGAGCGCTCATGGGGGCGCAGAAGTCGAACGGTCAGGAGCGGGGCACGGCGCGGCGGACGCTGCTGGGAGCCGCGGTGCTCGGGGCGGGCGGAGCGGCCCTCGGCCTGCCCGGCACCGCGAGCGCGGACGGACGTCACGGAGGGGGCGGCTACCGGAGCCTGCCGAGACCGACCGTCATCGGTCACCGCGGAGCCAGCGGCTACCGGCCGGAGCACACCTTCGGCTCGTATCAGCTGGCCCTCGACCTGGGCGCCGACGTCGTCGAGGCCGGCGACCTGGTGCCCACCAGGGACGGCCACCTCGTATGCCGTCACGAGCCCGAGATCGGCGGGACCACGGACGTCTCGGCGCACCCCGAGTTCGCCGGCCGCCGGACCACCAAGACGCTCGACGGGGTCCCCACCACCGGCTGGTTCACCGAGGACTTCACGCTCGCCGAGCTGAAGACCCTGCGCGCCGTGGAACGCATCCCCGCCAACCGTCCGCACAACACCCTCTACAACGGCCGCTGGGAGATCCCCACCTTCGAAGAGGTGCTCCGCTGGCAGGACGAGCAGACCCGCAGGCGCGGCAAGCAGGTCTGGATCTACCCGGAGACCAAGCACCCCACCTACTTCCGGGCCCTCGGCCTCGGCCTGGAGGAGCGGGTCGCGAAACTGCTGCGCAAGTACGGCAAGGACAAGAAGGACTCGCCGGTCATCCTCCAGTCCTTCGAGCCGAGCAGCGTCCAGCGGCTGGACAAGCTCGTCGGCAACCCGCTCGTCGTCCTGCTGTCGGCCGCGAACACCCGCCCCTGGGACTTCGTCGCGGCGGGTGACCCCCGCACGGTCGCCGACCTCGTGACTCCCGAGGGCCTGGAGTGGATCGCCTCGTACGCGCAGGGCATCGGCCCCACGCTCGACCTGGTCATCCCGAAGGACGCGGACGGGAACCTCACGAGCGCGACGACGCTCGTCGCCGACGCGCACCGCGCGGGCCTGATCCTGCACCCGTACACCATGCGCAACGAGAACCCCTTCCTGCCCGCGAACTTCCGCAAGGGCGCCGCCGCGGACGCCTACGGCGATCCCTTCGGCGCCTTCAAGGTCTACTTCGAGACGGGCATCGACGGCGTCTTCTCCGACAACGCGGACACCGCGGTGCTGGCCCGTGCGGACTTCCTCGGGCGATGAGGCCGTCGCCCCGGCCGGGCGGCGGACCGGGGCGGGGAGCCGGACCGGCGCCCGACCTGCGTCAACGGACAGCCCGCCCCTCCCGAATGGGGTGAGAAACGGCCGCCCCGGCAACCTCTCGCCGGGGCGGCCGTGTCGTTGCGGTCATGACCCACGAGCTGGTAACCACCCTGAGGCCGCTGCTCGCCGCCGAGGCGTCGGCCGAGGCCCACGCCTGCGGCGACGAGCCCGGCGACCTGGAACAGGCCGTCTGGCTGCGACTGCTGGAACGCCTGGAGGCGGCGGGACCGCCCGCCGACCCGCAGCGCTGGGTGCGCCGGGCCGTCCGCTCGGAGGCGCGCCGCAGTCGTCGCAGGGCCCGCGCCGAGCAGCCCTACGCCACCGAGCCCGCGGACGACGGCGGCCCGGGCCCGGAGCAGCGGGCTACGGCCTCCGCCCGCCGCGGCGAGCTGCACGCGGCGGTGCGCCGGCTGCCCGGCCGCTGCCCGGATCTGGTGGCCGCCCTGCTGTCCCCCGAGGACCTCACCTACCGGGAGATCGCGGGCGAGTTGGGTATCTCACAGGGCAGTCTTGGTCCGGAACGTTCCAGATGTCTTGGATGTCTTCGGCGATTGCTGACCGCGGAGGTTGCGGCCCACTGACGACGGGGATAGGAGTGGGGGACGACCGGAACAGGTGAGCGGGAGGCATGCACACATGGGCATGAGCGTGACCATCTCGGCGGCGACCGAGCAGGATGCGGAATCGATCCTGAAGCTTCAGTACCTCTGCTACCAGAGCGAGGCCGAGCTGTACGGCGACTACGGCATCGAGCCGCTCACCCAGCCGCTCGACTCGCTCAGGGCGGAACTGGCCGGCGGCACCGTCCTGGTGGCCCGGCTCGGCGACGAGGTGGTGGCCTCCGTGCGCGGCGCCGTCGACACCGACGGCACGGCCCGCATCAACAAACTCATCGTGCACCCGCGCATGCAGCGGCACGGCCTGGGCGGACGCCTGCTCGACGCGATCGAGGCCCGCCTCGGCGCAGAGGGGGAGGCCAAGTCCTTCCAGCTGTTCACCGGCCACCGCAGCGAGCGCAATCTGCGCCTGTACCGCAAGCACGGCTACGCACCCGTCTCCCAGGAGCGGGTGGGCGAGCGCATGACGCTGGTGACCCTGGCCAAGGGCGCCGACACCGGCGCGTACGCCACCAGCGCCTGAGCCCGGCCGGCTCCGGCCGGACCGTCAGCCGGCGGTCGTACGCGCCTTGCGCAGCCAGTACATCGCCGACAGCGGCAGCAGGACCGGGATGAAGAGATAGCCCATGCCGTAGTCCGACCACACCGTGGCGTCGGGGAAGGCGGACGGCTCGACCAGCGTCCAGGTTCCGACGATCAGTACACCCGCGAGCTCGGCGGCGCAGCACACCAGCGCCGCCCTGCGCGCCGTCTCACCGCCGCGCACGAGCGAGTACGTGATGAATCCGTAGACGAGACCGGCGACCGCGGACAGCGAATAGGCCAGCGGCGCCTTGTCGAACTGTGTGGAGATCTGCACGGCCGACCGCGAGACGGCGCCGACCACCATGACTCCGTACAGCCACAGCAGCAGGATGCCGGGGCCGCTGATGAGCCGCGCGCGCTTGGTGCCGGCGGCGGGCTCCGGTGCCGTCGTGTCCTGCGTCTCCCGCACTTCCTGCCCGTCCCGTTCGTCGCGAGGCACGCTCGTGTCCTCCTCCGTGGCCGTCATCTCAGCCTCCCCAGATGTCGTAGAGCCGGACTTCGAGCACGGCGAGGACGATGCCGCCCGCCGCCACCGTGACCGAACCCCAGCGGGTGCGCTCCGCCAGCGACATGAAACCCGCGGCGGGAATGCAGGCGAAAGCGCCGATCAGATACGCCACGAAGATCGTCGTGCCCTGCTCCGCCTTCTCGCCGCGCGCCAGCTGGACGACGCCGATCACCAGCTGGACCAGGGCGAGCACGCTCACCACGGCCATGCCGATGAAGTGCCAGTCCTTGGTGGGCTGATCGCGGTGGGCGGCCCAGCCGCACCAGGCGGCGAGCGCGAGCGCGGCGACGGCCGTCGCGACCGTCAGGGCATCAAACATGCCGTGACCCTATTACGGGCCAAAAGGCCTGCTCCAGGCGGGCCGCGCCGCGGGCGTGATCGCCGTGGCGTTGACCACAACGCGCCAGGCCGGAGAGCCCGTCGCGGACCTCGCCGGCCCGGACCCTCTCCACCTTGTCCCTACTGGTGACGGGCAGGGGAAAGGGGATCTCCGTCCGGGACCGGAAGACGCCTGGAGGCAGCCGGCCGCCGTCCAGCACTGTCCGCTATTCGGACAGCGTTGGCGGTACCCCGCCCCCGGTCTGCTTTACTTCCTTCCATGACCACGACGAGCTACCGCATCCTTGCGACCGAGGCGACCACGACGCCCGGTGCTCGTTGTATGTGTCGAATGTGCGCCTGCTAGAGGGCCCTCGCACCACCGCCTGATCCCGCGCCCCGAAGCGGGATCGCCGCGCCCTGTGTCCGTACCGCGTACGTGACCGGGCTGCCCCGCGCACACGTTCTCCTTCCGGTTCCATCGCCATCGCGAGAACCGTGCCGCGTTCCGACCGAATGCACCCGTGCCCGGCGCACACCCACGCCCCGCACTCGACAGTGACGGAATCCCCAGTGATCACGACAACGGGCCTGACCAAGGTCTACCGCTCGCGCGGCCGTGAAGTGACCGCCCTAGACGGCGTCGATCTGCATGTCCGCGAAGGCGAGGTGTACGGCGTCATCGGACAGTCCGGCGCCGGCAAGTCCTCGCTCATCCGCTGCGTCAACCTCCTGGAGCGTCCCACCTCCGGCACGGTCACCGTCGCCGGGCAGGACCTCACCGCCCTCGTCGGGCGCGGTCCGCGCGCCGGCCGGGAACTGCGCCTGGCGCGCACCCGGATCGGCATGGTCTTCCAGCACTTCAACCTGGTGTCCTCTCGGACCGTCCAGGAGAACGTCGAGCTGCCGCTCGAGATTCTCGGCGTGTCCGGGAAGGAGCGCAGCCGCAAGGCGCTCGAACTCCTCGACCTGGTCGGGCTCTCCGACAAGGCCAAGGTGTACCCCGCGCAGCTCTCCGGCGGCCAGAAGCAGCGCGTCGGCATCGCCCGGGCGCTGGCCGGCGACCCGAAGGTGCTGCTCTCCGACGAGGCGACCAGCGCCCTCGACCCGGAGACCACCCGCTCCATCCTCCAGCTGCTGCGCGACCTGAACCGCGAACTGGGCCTGACCGTCCTGCTCATCACCCACGAGATGGACGTCGTCAAGACGGTCTGCGACTCGGCCGCGCTGATGGACAAGGGCCGCATCGTCGAGTCCGGCACCGTCAGCGAGCTGCTCGCGACGCCCGGCTCCGTACTGGCCTCGGCCCTCTTCCCGGTCAGCGGCACCGCCTCGGGCGACGACCGCACCGTCATCGACGTCACCTTCCACGGGGAGTCGGCCACCCAGCCGGTGATCTCGCAGCTCTCGCGCACCTACAACATCGACATCTCGATCCTCGGCGCCGCGATGGACACCGTCGCGGGACGCCAGGTCGGCCGGATGCGCATCGAACTGCCCGGCCGCTACGAGGAGAACGTCGTGCCGATCGGATTCCTGCGCGAGCAGGGCCTCCAGATCGACATCCAGGGCCAGCAGCCCGTGCTGGTCGGGGAAGGTGCCAAGTGAACTGGTCCGAGATGCGGCCGCTGCTGTCCGAGGAGTGTTGGAACACGCTCTACATGGTCGGCTGGTCCACGCTCATCGCGATCGTCGGCGGCCTGCCGCTCGGTGTCCTGCTGGTGCTGACGGACCGCGGCGGCCTGTTGCAGAACGTCGTCGCCAACAAGGTCGTCGGACAGGTCGTGAACGTCGCCCGCTCGATGCCGTTCATCATCCTGATGGTCGCGCTGATGACGTTCACGCGGTGGATCACCGGTACGACCATCGGCCGTGAGGCCGCCATCGTGCCGCTCGCGATCGGCGCGATCCCGTTCTTCGCGCGCTTGGTCGAGACGGCCGTCCGGGAAGTGGACGGCGGCCTCGTCGAGGCCGTCCAGGCGATGGGCGGCAACACCTGGACCATCGTCCGCAAGGTGCTCGTCCCCGAGTCGCTGCCGTCGCTGATCTCCTCGGCGACCACCACCGTCGTGGCCCTCATCGGCTACTCCGCGATGGCCGGCACGGTCGGCGCCGGCGGACTGGGCGACCTCGCCATCCGCTACGGCTACCAGCGCTTCGAGACCGAGCTGATGTGGATCATCGTCGCCATCCTCGCCGTGGTCATCTCGGCCATCCAGTTCGGCGGCGACTACGCGGCCCGCACCCTGGACCGCCGCGCCGGCCACTCCGGCCCCGCCCCGAGGCTGCGCCTCCTGAAGTCCCGTCGGCCCGCGGCCGCGGACGTCGGCGAGGCCGCCTGAACCACCGCGGACCCACGAGCGGTCCCCGGTCCTATCCGCAGATTTCCCCGTCCACCCCATGACGGGGTCGCTCCACCCCTCAGGAAAGGCACTTTTCGTGCGTAACACTGCCAAGATCACCACCGCCGTCCTCGCCGCCGGAGCCCTCACCCTCGGTCTCTCCGCCTGCGGCTCGGACAAGGACTCCACCGCCTCCGACACCAGCGGCCCGCTCATCGTCGCGGCCAGCCCGGTTCCCCACGCCGAGATCCTGAACTTCATCAAGAAGAACCTGGCGAAGAAGGCGGGCCTCGACCTCGAGGTCAAGGAGTTCCAGGACTACATCGTGCCCAACACGGCCACCGAGGACGGCTCGGTCGACGCCAACTACTTCCAGAACCAGCCGTACCTCGACGACTTCAACAACAAGCGCGGCACCCACATCGTGCCCGTCGTCACGGTGCACCTGGAGCCGCTCGGCCTCTACTCCCACAAGGTGAAGAGCGCCGACGCCCTGAAGAGCGGCGCGACCGTCGCCGTGCCGAACGACGCCGTGAACGAGGCCCGTGCCCTGAAGCTGCTCGCGTCCAAGGGGCTCATCACCCTCAAGGACGGCGCCGGCAGCGAGGCGACCCCGCGGGACATCTCCAAGAACCCCAAGAACCTCAAGTTCAAGGAGGTCGAGGCGGCTCAGACCCCGCGCTCCCTGGACGATGTGGACGCCGCGGTGATCAACGGCAACTACGCCATATCCTCGGGCCTCAAGCCCGCCGAGGACGCCCTCTTCCTGGAGTCGGCGACGAACAACCCGTACGGAAACTTCCTCGCCGTCAAGAAGGGCAACGAGAACGACCCGCGCGTGAAGAAGCTCGCCAAGCTCCTCACCTCGCCCGAGGTCAAGAAGTTCATCGAGGACAAGTACGCCGGATCCGTCATTCCGTCGTTCAAGTAGACCGGCGGCCGGGCCGATTCGCGGCCCGCGGCCCGACTCGTCACCGCACGGGGTCCACTCCATTACCCGGAGTGGACCCCGTTGTGCCGTTCAGTGGTTTCATGCTGCATGCTGGGCAGTTCAGCGGACCCGACGGTACATCAGGTCCGAAGTCCCCGACGGTTACGGAGCGTCGCATGACGAGCACCTTCCCCGACATCTCCATCAGCACGGAGCGGTTGGTCCTGCGTGCGCTCGACGAGGACGACGTGCCCGCGCTGACGGAGATGATGAACGACGAGATGGTGGCGGCCTGGACATCGATCCCGCAGCCGTTCACCGAGGACGGTGCCCACGACTGGATCACCGACTACGCGCCCACGGAACGCGCCGGGGGACGTGGACTCGACCTCGCCGTCACCGAGTTCCTCACCCAGCGCCTGGTCGGTGTGATCCAGCTCGGCAAGACCAACTGGCGGGTCCGCTCCACCGAGCTGTCCTACATCGTCGCCCCCTGGGCGCGCGGCGAGGGCTACGCGTCCGAGGCCGCCCTCGCCACCGCGCGATGGCTGTTCCGTGAGCAGAAGTTCGAGCGCGTGGAACTGCGCACGGCCGCGGGCAACACCGCCTCGCAGCAGGTGGCCCAGAAGATCGGCTGCATCAGCGAGGGTGTGCTCCGCAACGCCTGCATAGCGCGCACCCGGACCGAGGCCGGCACCTGGGTCGACCTGCGCACCGACTTCATCGTGTGGAGCCTGCTGCCCGAGGACCTCGACGGCATGGACGGCCACCTCACCGACTCGGGCGGCTACGCCTCCTTCAACGACTGGAACTGAGACGGCCGGCGCGGAGGGGACCTGACGGAACCGGGCTGCCCACGGCACCTCCTGCGCGGTGCCCGCTCCGGTGAGGGAGAACCGTCACGACGGGTCGCGTACGGTCACGGCGAGTCGTATACGTTCGCGCCGGGTCACATGGGTGTACGGGAATCACCGCACCGGATCCCGGTCCGGTGGACCCGGGCCGCCGTCCTGGCACGGCGGGACCGCTCCGGCGCCACGCCGACCGGCACGCGCCCGCCGGGCCGCACCGGGGTACCCTCACCAGGCCCGTCCGGGCTGCACCTGAGACCTGCGAAGACCTTCTGGAGACTGACGACGATGGCCGACCGGGTCACGGTGATCGGCTGGGACGGCTCGCCGCTGACCGCCGCGGCGCGCTCGGCTCTCGGTGCCGCCACGCTGGTGGCCGGCGCGGCCCACCATCTCGAACTCCCCGAAGTGCCCGAGGGCGCCGAACGCGTCCGGCTCGGCAGCGTCGCACTCGCCGCCCGACGGATCGCGGGCCACCGGGGCACCGCCGTCGTCCTCGCCGACGGGGACCCCGGATTCTTCGGCATCGTACGGATCCTGCGCGCACCCGAGTTCGGCCTGGAGGTCGAGGTGGTGCCCGCCGTCTCCGCCGTGGCCACCGCCTTCGCCCGCGCCGGAATGCCCTGGGATGACGCACAAGTAGTTGTCGCACACAGCCGCACCCTGCGACGCGCGGTGAATGTATGCCGAGCCCACACCAAAGTCGCGGTCCTCACCTCACCAGGCGCCGGACCCGCCGAACTCGGGCTGCTCCTCGAAGGAGTGCACCGCACCTTCGTCATCTGCGAGGAACTCGGCACCGTCCGGGAACAGGTCACGATCCTCACCTCCGACAAGGCGGCCGACCACACCTGGCGCGATCCGAACGTCGTGATCGTCATCGGCGGATTCGTGGCCGCGGCCGAGGGCGGCGGCTGGATCGCCGGCCGGGAGCCCGGCGCCGGACCGCGCGGCTGGGCGCTGCCCGCCGGGGCGTACGGCGGCGCGCTCGGCGAGGGCGAGACGGATCTGCTGCGCGCCGCCCAACTCGCCCGGCTGGGACCACGCGTCGGCGACCTCGTCTGGGACATCGGCTCCGGCAGCGGCGCCTTCGCCACCGAGGCAGCCCGTACCGGTGCCGCCGTCATCGCGGTCGACCGCAGTCCGGGCGCCTGCGCCCGCACCGAGCACTCGGCCCGCCGCTACGGCGTGCAGATGCAGATCGTCCACGGCAGCGCCCCGCACGCGCTGGAAGACCTGCCCGAACCCGATGTCGTGAGGGTCGGCGGAGGGGGAGCGGCCGTCGTCTCGGCGGTCGCGGACCGCCGGCCCCAGCGCATCGTCGCGCACGCCGCGACCCGTGACGCCGCCGAACTCATCGGCCGCGATCTGACCGAACACGGCTACGACGTCGAGTGCGCGCTCATTCAGTCCGTCGAACTCGATACACGGGCCTGGACGGAGAAGGAGCGGAGCGTCGCGTTCCTGCTCAGCGGCCGTCTGCCGGATCGCGCCCCGTGATCCTGTTGTCGTACCGCGCGCGGTAGGCTGGCCGATCGTTGTACCGCTCCCGGGGGGTCGGCCTTTCGTAGGTCAATGTCCGGAAAACCCGCCCGTTTTGAGGCGTGTGTGGTACGGCAGAACCGGAGGACGCGCAACGTGGCGCAGTCCACAGCGGGCACTCGCGGATCACGCTGTCGCGAGGGCGGGATGACCGGGACAATGCCAGTTAATGGCTTTGTCGTCTTTGTTGGCCGGTCGTACGTGCCGCTGGGCACGCACGCTCGTTCTTCACTGTGGGGCGGTCGGTGCGCCGTTCCGGGCGAGCTGGACTTTGGAGCACTAACCGATGGGCGAGGGGTACGCATGACCGACACCGGCCAGGTCCCGGGCGAGGGATTGCCGGAGAGCGCAGGCATGGTGGAGCAGCCGGGCGTCACCACGCCGGGCGCGTACACCTACCTCGACACCTCCGAGGCCCCCGTCGAGGAGGAGGACGACCTCCTTCTGCTGCCGGGCGCGCCCGGCGCCCAGGGCGCCTGGGGCAACGAGGTGCCGCCGCCGGCCCCGATGCCCTTCACCGACGAACCCGGCCCGCACGAGACCGACGGACGTGACACCGGCGCGATCGACCTCGGCGCCGTGCGCGCGCCGAGTCCCGTGCCCCTGCATGCGCAGCCGGTCCCGCAGCCCGTGACGCCGCGCCGTCCGCTGCACCTCGGCCCGCCCACGCCGGACGTTTCCTCCAGCCCGGTGCGCTCGCTGGCCGACCGCGGCCCCGCGGGCGCCCGCCGGATCTCCGTGGCCACCCCGGTCACCCCGCTGCGCCAAGTGGGCCCGCCGACCGTCGGCCCCGAGTACCTTGACGTGGCCCAGCCGAGCGAAGCCCTGTCGCAGAGCGCGGTGCCGTGGGAGGCCGTGCCGGTCGCCGGCGAGATCCCGGCCGCCGAGTCGCACGTCCCGGCGGCGGCTCAGCCGCACGCGTCCGTGGCCGGCCAGGAGCCCGTACCCGCCCCCGAGGCACCGCAGGCCGCCGAGGCCGAGCCGGCACCCGCTTTCGAGGCGGCGCCCTTCGCGCACGACCCGGCCGCGGCGCCCGAAGCCGCTCAGGCACCGGCACCGCAGGCCGACGAGATGACCTTCGACCTCCAGGACCGGACGGACGGCCGGGCTCCCGAAGCCGTGCCCGCCCCGGACGGCTCGCTCGTCCCGCCCGTTCCCGACGGCCCCCGGTTCCAGGACACCCTGGGCGCGCCGGACCCCGCCGGGGAACCGGTGCGGGCCGCGACCGAGGCTCAGACGCCCGTGCCCGAGGCCGTACCCGCGCAGATCACCGGGGCCGGCGGGCACGCGCAGCCGCTCGCCGGGGCCGAGAGCCTCGCGCCCGCCGAGGACGCCGTTCAGGTCCTCGCGCAGCCCGTCGGCCAGGACACCGACGGAGCCGGCTCGGCCGCGCCGTCGGTCCAGGAGACCGGGTTCGCCGAGCCGGCCGTCCACATGCCGGAACCGGCTGTCCTCGCCGTGGACGAGGCGTCCCTGCCCGGCGCCGAGCCGTCCGCCGCTCCGGTACCGCATGCCTACGAGACCCCGGAGTCGGCGCTGTCGGCGCTCTCCGCCCGCTCGGCGGAAGCCGCCCAGGGCGGACCGGACATCGCCCTCGACGAGGTCGGGGCCCCGCAGTTCACCGACCAGCCCTTCGTGGCCGAGAACGGCGCCGCCCTTCCCGAGGACGCCGCCTTCTCCCACGACGCCGCCGCCCCGTCCGTGCCCGGCACCACCGAGGTCCCGCAGGCGGTACCCGTGGGCGTGGCCGCTCAGGCCGGGACGGGTGCCATCGCCGCCGCGGACCGGGCCGCCGGCGACCCGCACCACGGCGAGCAGTACACCGAGAGCGCCCTGGACGCTACGGGTGCCCCCGGATTCGCCGGCGCTCCCCAGGCGGACCGGAGCCTCGGCGGGTTCACGCCCGTGGACGGCACGGTGCCGACGACTGCGCACCCGGTCCCGGTCCCGACCCCGCCGCACGGCGTGACCGTGGCTCCGGCGCCCGTGGAGGAGCAGCCGGCGGCCGGGGAACCCGTGGCCGCGACGGCACCCGTCCCGGCCGAGGAGGCACCCGTGGCGGAGGCCGAGCCGTTCGCGCAGGCGTCCGTGCCCGCGCCCCGGGAAGCGGAGGCCGAGCCCACGCCGGTGGCGCAGCCGTTCACCGCGGAGCCGGAACCCATGGCCGCACAGCAAGCGGACGACCTGCGCACGCAGGTCGCCGACCAGGAAGAGAGCACGGCGTTGGTGGAAGACGTACGCGAGTCCACCGGTCAGGCGGCCCCCGGCTACAACGACGCCGAACGCGAGGCCGTCCTGCGCGTGATCCGTGAGCGCCGCGACATCCGCAACGGCTTCCGCAGCGACCCGATCCCGCACGACGTGCTCCTGCGCGTCCTGGAGGCCGCGCACACGGCTCCGTCCGTCGGGCACTCCCAGCCGTGGGACTTCGTCGTCATCCGCTCCGCCGACACCCGGCGCAGCATGCACGAACTCGCCCAGCGCCAGCGGGAGGCGTACGCCAAGTCGCTCCCCAAGGGCCGTGCCAAGCAGTTCAAGGAAATGAAGATCGAGGCCATCCTCGACACCCCGGTCAACGTCGTCGTCACCGCCGACCCGACCCGCGGCGGCCGCCACACCCTGGGCCGGCACACCCAGCCGCAGATGGCCCCGTACTCCGCCGCGCTCGCCGTGGAGAACTTCTGGCTCGCCGCGCGTGCCGAGGGCCTCGGCGTCGGGTGGGTCAGCTTCTTCGACGAGCGGGAGATGGTCCGCGCCCTCGGACTGCCCGAGCACCTGGAGGTCGTCGCCTACCTGTGCGTCGGGTACGTCGACGAGTTCCCGGAGGAGCCCGAGCTGATGCAGGCCGGCTGGTCCAAGCGCCGCCCCCTGTCGTGGGTCGTGCACGAGGAGACGTACGGCCGCCGGGCCCTGCCCGGTGAGGAGCCGCACGACCTGCTCGCCGAGACCGTCGGCAACATCCGCCCGCTGGACGCCAAGGCGCTCGGCGAGGCGTGGGAGCGCCAGAAGCGGATGACCAAGCCCGCGGGCGCCCTCGGCATGCTGGAGATCATCTCCGCGCAGCTGTCGGGCCTGTCCCGGATGTGCCCGCCGCCGATCCCGGAGCCGGCCGCCGTCGCGATCTTCGCCGGTGACCACGGAGTCCACGCGCAGGGCGTCACCCCCTGGCCGCAGGAGGTCACCGGCCAGATGGTGGCCAACTTCCTCGGCGGCGGCGCGGTCTGCAACGCGTTCGCCAACCAGGTGGGCGCCGAGGTCTGCGTCGTCGACGTGGGTGTCGCCTCCGACCTGCCGGCCACGCCGGGCCTGCTGCCGCGCAAGGTCCGCGCGGGCACCGCCGACATGACCACCGGTCCCGCCATGACCCGGGAAGAGGTCGTCGCCGCGCTGGAGGTGGGCATCGAGACGGCCCGCGACCTGGTGGCCGCGGGCAACAAGGCGCTGCTGACCGGTGAGATGGGCATCGCCAACACGACCGCTTCGGCGGCCCTGATCTCCGTCTTCACCGGTGCCGACCCCGCCGAGGTGACGGGCCGCGGCACCGGCATCAACGACGAGACCCTGGCCCGCAAGACCGAGGTCGTCCGCCGCGCGATCGACTTCCACCAGCCGGACCCGGCGGACCCGATCGGCGTCCTCGCGGCGATCGGCGGCCTGGAACACGCCGCCATGGTCGGCCTGCTCCTCGGCGGCGCGTCCCTGCGGACGCCGGTGATCCTGGACGGGGTCAGCGCGGGAGCCGCCGCACTGGTGGCGCGTGCCATCGCCCCCGAGGTCCTGGCCGCCTGCATCGCCGGTCACCGCAGCGCGGAGCCCGGTCACGTGGCCGCCCTGAACAAGCTGGGCCTGCGCCCGCTGATCGACCTCGACCTGCGTCTGGGCGAGGGCACCGGCGCCCTGCTCGCCCTGCCCATCGTGCAGAGCGCGGCCCGGGCGATGCACGAGGTCGCGACGTTCGACTCGGCCGGGGTGACCGAGAAGTAGACCGACGGACCGGGGTGGGGTGGGCAGGCGTCCCGAGCTGCCCGCCCCACCCCGCCGTACGCTGGACCCGTACCGAATAACCCCACGTCAGGGCCGCTCCAGAGCCGCAGCGCCCACCGCACCGCCTGCCCGTACGAGGAGCCGCACCTCCATGGCCGAACACCCCGCCTACCCCGTAGGCCTGCGTCTCGCCGGCCGTCGCGTCGTCGTCCTCGGCGGTGGCCAGGTGGCCCAGCGCCGGCTTCCCGCGCTCATCGCGGCGGGTGCGGACATCCACCTCGTGTCACCCGAGGCGACCCCGTCCGTCGAGGCGATGGCCGACGCGGGCGAGATCACGTGGACGAGGCGCCCGTACGAGGAGGGCGACCTCGCCGACGCCTGGTACGCGCTCATCGCCACGAGCGACCCGAGGGCGAGTGCCGACGCCTCCGCCGAGGCGGAGCGCCACCGCGTCTGGTGCGTCCGCTCGGACGACGCCGACGCGGCGACCGCCTGGACCCCGGCCACCGGCCACAGCGAGGGCGTGACCGTCGCCGTCCTCACCACCGACGCCAAGGGCCGCGACCCCCGGCACACCGCCGCCATCCGCGACGCCGTGGTCGAGGGCCTGCGCGACGGCACGCTCGTCGCCCCGCACCACCGCACCCGTACCCCCGGCGTCGCCCTGGTCGGCGGCGGCCCCGGCGACCCCGACCTGATCACGGTCCGCGGCCGCCGGCTGCTCGCCGAGGCCGACGTCGTCATCGCCGACCGTCTCGGCCCCCGTGACCTGCTCGCCGAACTCCCGCCGCACGTCGAGGTGATCGACGCGGCGAAGATCCCGTACGGCCGGTTCATGGCCCAGGAGGCCATCAACAACGCGCTCATCGAGCACGCGAGGCAGGGCAAGTCCGTCGTCCGGCTCAAGGGCGGAGACCCGTTCGTCTTCGGCCGGGGCATGGAGGAGGCCCAGGCGCTGGCCGAGGCGGGCATCGCCTGCACGGTCGTCCCCGGCATCTCCAGCTCGATCTCGGTCCCGGGCGCGGCGGGCATCCCGGTCACCCACCGGGGTGTCGCCCACGAGTTCACCGTGGTCAGCGGTCATGTCGCCCCCGACGACGAGCGCTCCCTCGTCGACTGGCCCGCCCTCGCGAGGCTGCGCGGCACCCTCGTCGTCCTCATGGGCGTCGACAAGATCGGCAAGATCGCCGACACGCTCGTGGCGCACGGCAAGCCGGCCGACACCCCCGTCGCCCTCGTCCAGGAGGGCACGACCGCGGCTCAGCGCCGGGTCGACGCCACCCTGGCCACCGTCGCCGAGACCGTGCGCACGGAGGACGTGCGGCCGCCCGCGGTCATCGTCATCGGCGAGGTCGTGGACGTCGGCCCCGGAATTCCCGAGTAACCCCGGGTAACCCAACCCGTTCCCAGCCGTTGGCACCGCACCCAGGACAAGGCAGTATCACCCTGTGGCCGATCTCATCACCGTCGACAACCCCGACGACCCGCGTCTGCGCGACTACACGGGCCTGACCGACGTGGAACTGCGCCGCAAGCGCGAACCCGCCGAGGGCCTGTTCATCGCCGAGGGCGAGAAGGTCATCAGACGGGCCAAGGACGCCGGCTACGAGATGCGCTCGATGCTGCTGTCCGCCAAGTGGGTCGACGTCATGCGCGACGTCATCGACGAGCTCCCGGCACCCGTCTACGCGGTGAGCCCGGAGCTCGCCGAGCAGGTCACCGGCTATCACGTGCACCGGGGAGCGCTCGCCTCCATGCAGCGCAAGCCGCTGCCGACGTCGGAGGAACTGCTGCGGACCGCGCGCCGGGTCGTCGTCATGGAGTCGGTCAACGACCACACCAACATCGGCGCCATCTTCCGCTCGGCGGCCGCCCTCGGCATGGACGCGGTACTGCTCTCCCCGGACTGCGCCGACCCCCTCTACCGCCGCTCGGTGAAGGTCTCGATGGGCGCGGTCTTCTCGGTCCCCTACGCCCGTCTGGAGACCTGGCCCAAGGGCCTGGAGTCGGTGCGCGACGCCGGGTTCAACCTGCTCGCCCTCACCCCGGACGAGAAGGCCAGGTCCCTCGACGAGGCCGCCCCGCACAAGATGGACCGGGTCGCGCTGATGCTCGGCGCGGAGGGCGACGGGCTCTCCACCCGGGCCCTGATGGCCGCCGACGAATGGGTCCGCATCCCGATGGCCCACGGCGTCGACTCCCTGAACGTCGGCGCGGCCGCCGCAGTCGCCTTCTACGCGGTGGCGACGGGCAGACCCGAGAGCTGAGAGCAGCGCTCCGGCCCCGCGGTCCGGGCCGGAGCGCTGCTTTTGCGGTTCGGATCTGCTCGGCTCCGGCGGTTCTGGCCAGGTCGGCTCGGCTCCCGCGGTTCCGGTCGGCTCGGCCCGGCGCACAGCGTGCTGCCGGCACCCCGAGCCGCGCGGCAGGGTCCGGACGACCGGCCCTAGCCGTCGTTGTGCGGCGCGCTCCGGTACGGATCGGCGATCGCGCCGTCCGCCGGCTGTGCCACGGACGCGGACTGTTGCTGGTGTACGCGCTTGCGCGGGCTGTCGTCGAGTCCGCGGGACGGCCCCTGGCACCCCTGGGCCGCCGCGATACCGAGCGCGACCAGCAGTGTCACCACCACGAACACGAAGAGCCGCTGGCGCAGCAGGCGCGGGTTGGCGGGTCGCCTGCCGGTGCCGGTGGTGCGCGGACCGGGCCGCCCGGCGCCGCTGCGGGGGGCGGGCCTGTTCCCGGTGCGGCCGGTGTTGCGGACGGGCGCCGGGCGCGAGCCCGAACGCGATCCGCCGTTCGTGCCGCCGGTGCGCGGCGGGGGAGTGGCCCCCGGCCGCCGCTGGGTGCGCTGTTCGGCGTACTGCTCGGCCAGGCGGCCCGTCGGCCGGTCCGGGTCCGAGCGCGGCGCGGGCGGCCGCGTGTCCGCCATGCCCTGGGCCTCGCGGGCGGCGATCTCCTTGAGCCGCAGGGACAGTTGGAGGGTGCTGGGCCGCTCCTCCGGGTCCTTCGCCAGGCAGGCCCGGACGAGCGGCGCGAGCGCGTCGGGGACCCCGTGCAGATGCGGCTCCTCGTGGACGACGCGGTAGAGCATCACCTCGGAGCTGCCCTGGCCGAAGGGCGAGTCCTGGGTCGCCGCGTACGCGAGCGTGGCCCCGAGCGCGAACACGTCCGTGGCCGGGGTGACGGCCACACCGCGCACCTGCTCAGGTGCCAGGAAGCCCGGGGAGCCGACCGCCGTGCCGACATGGGTGAGCGTGCTGGCGCCCGTCGCCCACGCGATGCCGAAGTCGATGATCCGCGGTCCCTTCGGGGACAGCAGGATGTTGGACGGCTTGAGGTCGCGGTGGACCACCCCGGCCTCGTGCACCGCGACCAGCCCCTCGGAGAGGGCGGCGCCGACGGCGGCCACGTCGGCGGCCGACAGCGGTCCCTCCTCGGCCACCTTGTCGTGCAGGGACGGGCCGGGCACGTACTGCGTGGCGAACCACGGCCGGTCGGCCTCGAGGTCGGCGGCTACGAGCCGTGCCGTGCAGCCGCCCCTGATCCGCCGTGCCGCCGAGACCTCGCGCGCGAACCGGGAACGGAACTCCTGATCCTCCGCCAGATCAGGCCGGATCACCTTCAGTGCGACCCGCTGGCCACGCCGGTCGGAGCCCAGGTAGACCACACCCATGCCCCCCGCGCCGAGCCGTCGGTGAAGCCTGAACGAGCCGACGACACGCGGGTCCTCGCGCCTCAGGCGCATCATCGCCATGTCCATCCCCGCTGCCCGGTCCGTTTGACGAGCCACAGCTTACGTTTCCGCGGCCGGGTGCGCGCAGAGGCCGCGCCCTCTCGTTCCGATCGATTGTCAGTGCCGGGTGGGAAACTTGAGAGGTGGTCAGGGAGCGTGCGTGAGGTGGCTCCTTGGCTCGGCTGCGATCCCAACCATCCATCGCTGAAGGGGGATTGAGCCCGTGAGGGGTGACCGCGTGGAGATAGTCGTGGACGCGGGGGACACGACGCGTACATACGAGGTGGTGGCGAGCAGGGCGGGCCGCCGGGTGGAGACGGCGGTGCGCCGAGGTGTGGTGGAAGTGAGCGAAGTCACTCGAAACGGAACAGTGGTACGGACCGCCCGCTTCATGGCAACTCGGGTGCTGGCACTCGTCGAGCAGCCGGTCCCCCGGGAGGACAGCTCGGAACAGTAGGGGCGCATCGGGCGTCCCCTCCGGGAAGACCCTGAGACCGGGGCCGACGTCTCCACCCACGGTAGTACTCAGCAGGTCACGGCTCATCCTCCGGGAGGCCCGGCAATCGGTACGAGGGCATGACGACCCGGCGTCGTCCCACGCCTAGATTTGAGGTCAAGCGGCGGGTGCAGCACTCGTCCCCCGAGGTCAGACACCCGCCGCTGCCAGGCACAACAGAATCTCGGTCAGGAGAGGGACCATGGCCCACACGGCATCGCGGACAGAGCTCCGCACGCAGGGACGCAGGGTTTACACCGCCGCGTTCGGCACCCGCCAGGGTCAGCGCCACCCGTTGGTGGCGACAGCGATGGTCCTTCCCCTGGCGGCCCTGCTCGTGGTCGTCTTCGGCGGCTGGGACGCGGTGGTCACACAGGCGTCGTCCGTGGGCGTGATGCTGGGGCGCTGAGCGGCGCCCCAGGCCCGGAAGAGCGGTCCGGGCGGGGACATCCGGCCATGAAACCCCGTGGGGACGGGGGTGCGGCGGACGGCAGGAAGATGCCCGCGCAGCTGGGGAGCTGCGCGGGCATCTCTTTTTTACCCGGGGGCGGGCCCGGAAGCGCGGGGGCGGGGGCGAGGACTCCTGGGGTGCCGGGGTGCCGGGGTGCCCGGGTGCGGCGACAGGCGTCGGGGTGCCGGAGCTCTCGGGTGCTGGCGTCGCGGGGTGCGGCGGCGGGCGGCGGGCGTTGCGGTGCCGGGTGTCGGGGTGCCGAGTCTCGCGGGCCTGGAGCGCCGGAGTCTCGGGATGCCGCAGTCACGCGGTCCTGAGGCCCTCGGGTGCTGGCGTCCCGGCGTGCCGGAGTGCGCGGGTCCCGGAGTGCCGAGGTCTCGACGTTCGGAGGCGGGGTGCCGGGGAGTCTTGGTGCCGGGTGCCGGGTGCCGGGTGCCGGGTGCGGGGGTTCGGGGTTCGCTGCGTACGCTCACCGGCAGGTGTTCGTGCAGGCCCGTCGTCCAGTTCAGGGGGATCCGTGACCGTGCAGAGCCTGCCCACCGCGCTCGGTGCCGTGGCGCGTGCCGCGGCTCATCCGGTGCCGGCTGTGCCCGGCCCCCGAGGAGCCTGCCCCTGCGGCGCCGAGGACACGCTCCTCGCGGACCGCGGCGACGGCACCGTGGTCCGCCACGGCGACTTCGTCGCCAAGGCACACGCGCCGGACACGGAACCCCGCGAGCTCGGCCTCCGCCTCTCCGTGGCCACGCGCCTCCCCGGCATATTCCTGCCGCCGTCGGAACCGGCCCCCGCCGACCTCCTCGGCCGCCGGGTGACCCGCTGGCCGTACGGCGCTCCCGTCGACCCCGACGCTCCTGACGCGGCTCCCTGGGAGGCGGCCGCGACCCTGCTGGCCCGTCTGCACCGGGCTCCCGCGCCGGACGGGCTGCCGCCCATGCGGGGGCCCGCCAAGGCCGCCCGCGCCATGGCCCGGCTGCGCGCGGCCGGCCCGCACCCGGCCGCCGCCCCCGTCCGGCGGGCCTGGGCCGCACTGCCCGGCTGGGCGCGGGCCGAGACCCCGATGCCGGACACCACGACCCTGTGCCACGGCGACCTGCACCTCGGCCAGCTCGTACGCCACCCCGCGCCGGACGGCCCCTGGCTGCTCATCGACGTGGACGACCTGGGCGTCGGCGACCCGACCTGGGATCTGGCCCGCCCCGCCGCCTGGTACGCCTGCGGGCTGCTGCCGCCCGAGGAGTGGCTCCGCTTCCTGACCGCGTACCGCGACGCGGGCGGCCCGGCCGTTCCCGCCGACGGTGATCCCTGGCCCGCCCTGGACGTCGCGGCCCGCGCCCTCACGGTGCAGGCCGCGGCCCTGGCGGTCACCAAGTCGGCGGCCGCGGACGAGCCGTTGGACGAGGTCCAGCAGGCCGTGGTCGACGCGTGTGACCGAATGAGCTCCGCCCCGACCGAGTTGACCCGAGGTTTCGCGACGTAGGGTGCAACCGAGCGAGGCCGGGCAGTGTCTGTCCTGGCGGAAGCAGTACCGACCGGCGAGGAGTTGAGCCGAGCATGCAGTGTCCGAAATGCCATGCGCCGATGCACACGTACAACCGCAATGGCGTCCAGATCGAGCAGTGCAGCGGCTGCCGAGGGATCTTTCTCGACTACGGCGAGCTCGAGGCGCTGACCCGGGTGGAGGGGCAGTGGTCCCAGCCCGCGCCGCCTCCGAGCGCTCCGCAGGCGTACCCGTCGGCGTCGGCCCCCGCGTGGGGTGCCCCGCAGCACGGTGGTCAGGGCGGCCACGGGGGTCACTACGGCGGTCACGGCAGCCATCACCGCCACAAGAGCTTCGGCCACATGCTCTTCTCGTCCTGAACGAGCCGAAGGGGCTCCCTCCCGAGCGGAGGAGCCCCTTCGTCGTGTCCGGACTCACACGGACCACGACGAAGCCCCCGGTCGTCGAGACGACCGGGGGCTTTGCTGGTGCGCGATACTGGGATTGAACCAGTGACCTCTTCCGTGTCAGGGAAGCGCTCTCCCGCTGAGCTAATCGCGCAGGTCACGCGGACTGAGCCACGCTCACTGCTGGTACTGCGTGCGCGATACTGGGATTGAACCAGTGACCTCTTCCGTGTCAGGGAAGCGCTCTCCCGCTGAGCTAATCGCGCGGGGATCCTCGCGGATCAGGTCCTTGCGGACCAGTGGACGATACTGGGATTGAACCAGTGACCTCTTCCGTGTCAGGGAAGCGCTCTCCCGCTGAGCTAATCGTCCTTGGAGGTGGAGACGGGATTTGAACCCGTGTAGACGGCTTTGCAGGCCGTTGCCTCGCCTCTCGGCCACTCCACCAGGAGTGCGGGTTCGCGAAGATCCCCCACACTTCCTGCGAGCGGACGACCAGGTTCGAACTGGCGACCTCAACCTTGGCAAGGTTGCGCTCTACCAACTGAGCTACGTCCGCTTGTCGTTTCCGATTCGCTTGCGCGTCCCGGCGACGTGTTGAACTCTAGCGGATTCCCGGGCCAGCACAAAAACGCGTTTGTGCAGCGTGCTGCCCTCTGTTCCCCCCGGGACATGGCCAGGGCGCTCGCGGGACACCCGCCCTAGACTCATCTGCGTGCTCGACCTCCCTCCTCTCGCCCGCTTCGGCGGCCTCGTCGCGACCGGCCTCCTCGATGTCACCGGCGATCCCGCGGCCCTGGACTCGTCCGGCTTCTGGGCCGTCTCGGCCGACTTCGAGGGGCGTCTGACCTGCGCCCGCTTCCGGGACGTACGAGAGGAGCCGGTGCCCGCCCCGGTCCCCGGACGGTGGCACGGCCCGGCGGCCGGCGACTGGACGTCGTCCCTCGACCACGCCGCGTACACGGCCGGTGTGCGACGCATCAGGGAGCACATCGCGGCCGGCGAGGTCTACCAGGCGAACCTCTGCCGTGTCCTCTCCGCGCCCGTCCCGCCCGACGCCGACGTCGACGCGCTGACCGCTCTGCTGGCCCGCGGCAACCCGGCGCCGTATGCCGGAACGATTCGGCTGCCTGATCACGGCGTCGAGACAGCCACCGCCTCCCCGGAACTCTTCGTGCGCCGCGCGGGCCGTTCCGTCGAGTCGGGCCCGATCAAGGGCACCGGGCGCACCGAGGCGGATCTGCTGGAGAAGGACTACGCCGAGAACGTGATGATCGTGGACCTCGTCCGCAACGACATCGGCCAGGTCTGCGCCACCGGCACGGTGACCGTGCCCGACCTGTGCGTAGTCGAGAAGCACCCCGGGCTCGTGCACCTCGTCTCCACCGTCAGCGGTGAACTGCGCGAGGACGTCGGCTGGCCCGGACTCCTGGCCGCGGCCTTCCCGCCCGGCTCCGTCACCGGCGCTCCGAAGTCCAGCGCCCTGCGGATCATCGAGGCCCTGGAGACCGCGCCGCGCGGCCCGTACTGCGGCGGCATCGGCTGGGTCGACGCCGACCGGGGCACGGGCGAGCTGGCCGTGGGCATCCGTACGTTCTGGATCGACCGCGCCGACGGCGTGCTGCGCTTCGGCACCGGGGCCGGCATCACCTGGGGATCCGACCCCGAGGGGGAGTGGCGGGAGACCGAGCTGAAGGCGTCCCGGCTGCTCGCGGTAGCGTCGGGAACGTACGACGCGGGTGACGGGACTCTCGCGGACTGACCCGGTTCCGGGGACGACGCGGGGCCCGGGGCCGGTACGCCGTGCCGGACGCGACTCCGGCACATTCACATGCGAGGTAGGACCAGTGAAGCTTTGGCTCGACGGCGGGCTCCAGGACATCGAGGCCGCCCGCGTCTCCGTCTTCGACCACGGACTGACCGTGGGTGACGGCATCTTCGAGACCGTGAAGGCGGTCGACGGCCGGCTCTTCGCGCTGACCCGCCACCTCGACCGGCTGGCCCGCTCGGCACGCGGCCTCGGCCTGCCCGAGCCCGACGCCGACGAGGTGCGCCGGGCCTGCGCCGCCGTCCTCGACGCCAACCCGATGCCGCTCGGCAGGCTCCGCATCACCTACACCGGCGGTCACGGCCCGCTCGGCTCCGACCGCGGAGAGCACGGCCCCACCCTCGTCGTCGCGCTCGGCGGCTCGGCCCCGCGCCCCGCCTCGACGGCCGTCGTCACCGTCCCCTGGACCCGCAACGAGCGCGGCGCCCTGACCGGTCTCAAGACCACCTCGTACGCCGAGAACGTCGTCGCCCTGGCCCGCGCGCGTGAACACGGCGCGTCCGAGGCGCTGTTCGCCAACACGGTGGGCCAACTCTGCGAGGGCACAGGGTCGAACGTCTTCGTCGTCCTCGACGGTGAGATCCACACCCCGCCGGTCGCCTCCGGCTGCCTCGCCGGCATCACCCGTGCCCTCGCGGTCGAATGGACCGGCGCCAAGGAGACCGATCTCCCGCTCGACGTCCTGGAGCGCGCGGACGAGATCTTCCTGACGTCCACCCTGCGCGATGTGCAGGCCGTGCACCGGGTCGACGCCCGTGAACTGCCGGGCGCGCCGGGCCCGGTGACCGCCAAGGCGATGCGCGTCTTCGGCGAGCGGGCCGGGGACGACCTCGACCCCTGACCCGCTGCGGAGGCCACCGGCCCTCTGTGACCGGGTGATTCGGAGGTCAGCGGCCCACCGCAGCCGCATGATTCGGAGGCCAAGAACCCACCGCTGCCGGGTGATCCGGAGGCCACGGGCCCCCCGCCGCCGGGTAATTGGGCTGACGGCGCGCGCGTCAGCGGGTACAACACCCCTGATGACCACCACCCTGCGGCCGACCGAGCCGCTTCATCGCGCCGCCGACGGGACGCTTTCGCGCCGCTACCAGGTGTGCGTGAACAGCCGTCCCGTCGGCCGGGTACACCTCGCCACCGAACCAGGCACGGGGCCGCCCGCCGCCAGGATCCACGAGTTGCGCATCGACGAGCCGGACCGCGGCCGGGGCCGGGGCACCGTCGCCGCGCTGGCGGCGGAGGAGATCGCCCGCGGGTGGGGCTGCCGGCAGATCGACGTGACCGTACCCGGGGACGCCACCTCGGCCCGGGCGCTCACCGGGGCGCTCGGTTACGTCCTGCGCAACCGCATCATGGAGAAGGCGCTCGACGAGCCCGCGGTCGTCCTCCCCCCGGGCAGCGCCGACCGTCCCATGACACAGGACGAGTACGAGATCTGGGACCGGGCGGGCAGACGCGACTACGCCGAGGACTGGATCAGGCGCGGGGTGCCGGAGGCCGAGGCGCTCGCCAAGGCCGACCGCGACTTCGGCGGCGCGCTGCCGCAGGGCCCCGGCACCGCGAACATGTGGCTGAGCGTCCTGGAGCACGAGGGCGTCCCCGTGGGCGATCTCTGGCTGGGGCGGCGCGGCGGACACGCCTTCGTCTACGACGTGGGGGTCCGCGCCGACCGGCGCGGGCGCGGACACGGCCGGACGCTCATGCGGCTCGCCGAGGCCCGGGCGGCGGCCGCCGGAATGGACCGCATCGCCCTCAACGTCTTCGCGGGGAACACCCCGGCCGAGCGGCTCTACGAGTCACTCGGCTACGAGACGACGGAGTACCACCTGTACAAGGCGCTGCTGTAGCGGAGCGAGAGTCTGCTCCGGCCGGGGCGAGGGTCCGTAGAGCTGGGGCGACACTCCGTACGGCTGGGCGAGGGGCTGCTCGGCCGGGGGCCGGGGGCTGCTTCGGCCTGGTCCGTGTCCGGCGGACCGGAACCCCGAGGCCTGACTTCCAGGTCCGTCACGGGGGCGACGCGGGGAGTGACGCGGGTCAGGGCTGTTCGGCGAGCAGCCGGTCGGCGATCTCCTCGATCCGCTCGCGCAGCCCCTCCTGGCTCTTGCCGCCGTCCAGGCGCTCACCGCCGATGACGTACGTAGGGGTGCCGGTGACGCCGATCGCCTTGCCCTCGGCCTGGTCCGCGTCGACGATCAGGATGTGCCGCCCGTCGATCAGGGCCGTGTCGAACTCCTCGGCGTCCAGGCCGAGTTCCCGTGCGACCTCGATCAGGAAGGCCTCGCCGCCCTTGCGGTCCAGCTCCTCGACGCGACCGAGCACGGCCTCGATGTACGGCCAGGCCTCACCCTGCTCGGCGGCTTCCTCGGACGCCTGCGCCGCGGCGAAGGCGTGCTTGTTCTTCTCCAGGGGGAAGTGCCGCAGCCGCAGCTCCATGCGGTCGCCGTAGCGGGCGCGCAGCGTACGCAGGTCGGCGAGAGCGTCACGGCAGTCGGGGCACTGGAGATCGCACCAGACGTCCAGGACGACGGGGGCCGGGCGTGTGGTGGAGGAGTCGGGGGAGTCGCTCATGGGATCCAGTCTCCCAGTCCGGTGAGGGTGCCGTGCCACCGGGACCTGAGGAGGACGGCGACCCCGAGATCTCCCTGAGGTGGGCCCGGACCGTGGCATACCGGGCATGTGACGGTGCAGGATGGAAGGGACGAGGAACCATGTCGCACCGAGCCCTGCCTGGAGGACCGGAATGATCGCAGAGACCGTCTGCTCCGCCGTCTCCGTCGCGGGGCTCGGCATCGCCGCTGTGACGGCGTACCGCAAGCGTTTCCTGGCGGCGGCCCGGATCGCCGCCTACTCCCTGGTGCCGATCGGCCTGGTCATGACCGGGGTCGTCGGCTGGCTGGCCGACACCGCGTTCAGTCCGACCGCGTGGGCCGGCTTCGTGGTGCTCGGCGGCGCCTGGGCGCTGTTCCTGATCACTCGCGCCGTGGAGCGGCGCGGCGGAGGGACCCGGAAGGAACGCAGAGCGGCGAAGGCCGCCGCCCAGCGTGAGGCGGCCGCCCCCGCGGCTTCGGCCCCGTCGCTGGGCCAGGGCTCCGGCCTCGCCGCCCGGCCCGCGGCGACACCCCGGGCCACGGGCTCCGGGGACGACTTCAGCGACATCGAGGCGATCCTGAAGAAGCACGGCATCTGACCGGCAGAAGCGACACAAGATCACACGCGTGACACAGGGAACGCGCGGAACCGTTCACGTTCGAGCGCACCCGTCACATCATCCAGCGAACTCCCGTATATTCCGGGCGTGTTGATCGCGAAGCGAGCGTCCTCTGCGTCATCATCGCCCGCGAGATGCTGGATACAACAACGAGCGACACCGCTGCTCCGCCCAAGGAGCGGCGCGGTTGTCTCTTCGCGCTCTCCCAGCCGCCGCTGATGATCTTCCTTGCGGTGATCGGCTGTCTCCTGCTCATGGCTTCGCTGCACGACCTGCTGCTGCTCTGAGCTGTACACGGAGCCCCTGGCGCCACCCGCCGAGGGCTCCGTCAGTCCGGCCGTGAGGCCGGCGATCAGTCCGGCGGCGAGGCCGCTCGTGGATCCGGCCACTCCGGATCCGGCCACTCCGGCGAACCGGCCGGTGTCCCGTCACGGTCCGGACCGCATCCGTCACGGCCCGGTCCGCCGTCTCTAGCCCGCGGCTTCCTTGCGGCGCGCCCGGTAGGCGGCCACGTGGAGCCGGTTCCCACACGTACGGCTGTCGCAGTAGCGGCGGGAGCGGTTGCGTGAGAGATCCACGAAGGCGCGCCGGCAGTCCGGCGCCTCGCAGCGCCGCAGCCGGTCCTGCTCCCCGGCGACCACGAAGAAGGCCAGTGCCATCCCGCAGTCGGCCGCGAGGTGGTCGGCGACCGAGGCGCCCGGTGCGAAGTAGTGGACATGCCAGTCATAGCCGTCGTGGTCGGTGAGCCGGGGCGTGGTGCCCGCGGCCGCGACCAGTTCGTTGATGAGCGAGGCGGCGGCCCGCGGATCCCCGGCGGCGAAGATCCCGGAGAACACGCCGCGAACGTTCTGTACGGCCGCGAGGTCGCGCTCCGACAGCACCCCTACGTCGCTGATGTCGTGCTTTCGTACGAAGTCGGCGAGGGACGGCACGTCGGCGAGCCCGTCCGCCGTCTCGTCCTCCGGCGCGGTGTTCACCAGATCCACCACGGCGTCGAGTGCGCACCGGGTGTCGTGGGTGATCAGCACGTTTCGCTCCCTGGCCTGTGGGTCGGGCGAGGGCGCCCGCCCGATGCTGGCCGATGGTAGTGGCTTCCCGGCGCGACGGAGACGGGGGAGGGGTCGCCGGTGCGGGGAGCCGCGCCCGGAAGGGGCTCGCGGGGGTTCGCGGAGCTCGCGGGGACGAGTGGCGCCGGGAGGCGCGTCCGGCCGCGGAGGGGAGACGCGCCTCGCCGCGGGGGCCGGGTGATCGGCCCGCTCCGCGGCCGGACGCGCAGCGGCGCCGTCACCGCGAACCTTCCGCGGTGCCGGCGCCGGTGTCTTTCCTGTGCGGTTGTCTGAGCCCGAGCCGTCTCCCCGAGTGGACGGCGCCGGGCGGCTCTGTCGTGACGCGTCAGCTCTCGGCCAGGATGTGGGAGAGCTCCGTGTCGAGGTCGAAGTGCCGGTGTTCCGTGCCGGGCGGCACGGCTGCGTCCGTTCGCTTCAGGAATGACTCCAGGGCCCTCGCAGGGGCTTCGAGCAGGGCTTCACCCTCCGGGGAGCTCAGGGCGATGCATACGACGCCCTGGCCGTGGCTTCGGGACGGCCAGACTCGGACGTCGCCGGTACCGGTGGGCCGGTGCAGGCCCTCGGCGAGGAGGTCGCGGGCGAACACCCACTCGACGGTTTCCTCGGCTCCGGTGTGGAAGGTGGCGTGCACGGCATAGGGATCGGCCGTGTCATACCGCAGTCCTGCGGGTACAGGCAGTGAGGACTCGCTCGACACAACGAGGCGCAGGTGCAGCTCGCAGCTGACCGTGGTGTTCATAAGCGCCAGGGCCTTTCGCTCAGTGTGCGCTCGGGGATTCGCACGTCGGCGAAATCGACATGCCACCTACGGTGCCGTTGTAAACCCCTCTGAGGGTTTTGCATGTCTTTATGTAACTCATCCGGCCGAGGGTGCGTTCTCCGGATAGGGCCATTCCGGTGACTGGTTTCTCTCGGGTAGGGTTTGGTCGTATGAATACGGGGAGTGACGAGTCCGGCGAGGTGGCCACGGCCGGCGACGGGGCGAACAATGAGCGAGCGCTCGGTTCACGGGCGCCCCAATTCATCAAGGCTCGGCGCGCGCTGCACGTGAGCTGGCAGGTGGGCGTTTTCGTCGTCGGGCTCGCGGTGGTCGTCGCTGGCGTGATCATGCTTCCGCTGCCGGGGCCCGGGTGGCTGGTGATCTTCGGCGGCATGGCGATCTGGGCGACCGAGTTCGTCTGGGCCCAGCTCGTGCTCCGCTGGACGAAGCGCAAGGTCACGGAGGCCACGCAGCGGGCGCTCGATCCCAAGGTCCGGCGTCGCAACATCATCCTCACTGCGGTCGGGCTCGTGATCGTGGCCGTCCTGGTGGGTGTGTACCTCTGGAAGTTCGGCTTCACGATGCCGTGGAACATCTCGGAGTGAGACAGTGGGCGGGGGCCCCGTCCGGCTGTCTCGGCTGGTCGAGGCCATCCCCTGACATGGGGTAATGTTCTTCCTGCGCCCGGGCGATTAGCTCAGCGGGAGAGCGCTTCGTTCACACCGAAGAGGTCACTGGTTCGAACCCAGTATCGCCCACACGTATGCAAGACGGCTCCGGCCCACGACACCGTGGACCGGAGCCGTCTTTGTCGTTTTTCCGGGTCTGGTCTGGTCGGGGCGGGGCGAAGGGCGAGGCTCTCCGGGCGTTGCGGGTGCGGTTCGCGTGCGTCGGCGTTCACGGGTTCCGGCCGGTGGGGGTCGGGGCCGTGCCGGTGCATCAGCCCGTCGCCGTTGGACGAGATGCGGGTGTCGGTGGCGACGGGCATTGATGTACCGGCACGGCCCCTTCCGTGCGTCGCCGGGTGCCCGTGAGTGGGGGTGCCGGCCCAGTCCGCCACGGGTGTGATCTGGCGGCACCTTGAGCGGACGCCACAGCAAATCGCCCCTCCTCTCCGCCCGCCTTCGGGTCAAGGCCCAGACCCCCTCGGCCTCGCGGCGGCCGTGGGGGCGGATTCCCCGGTCCACGACTTCGGTCGCGCGGGCGGATTCCCAGGGTTCACCACTTGGGTCGCGCGGGCAGGTTTCCGCTGGTCCACGGCTTCGGTGGTGGGGGCAGGATTCCCTAGGTCCACGGCTTCGGTCGAGGGGGCAGGTTCCCTTCCTCGGTCCGCGCCTTCGGCCTCGGGGGGCATTCCCCCTGGCCCACCCCTTCGGCCGCAGGGGACACATTCCCCCTGGTCCACTCCCTCGGCCGCGGGGGAAAGTTCGGCCCCTCCGGCGTTTGAGGAGCGGGGTCCGGGGCGGAGCCCCAGGTACGGGACGGGTAGGGGCGGAGGGGGCGAAAGAAGGCTCTGGCTGCACTCCGTGGCTCGGGGCCAGTGCTCCAGCCCCGCCGGGTGCAGCCCCGCCGGGCACCGGCAGCCCCTCCATCGGGCTCCGGCCCACCGGCTCCGGCACCCGTCCCGCCGGCCCCCGGCAGCCAACCTGCCAGGCTCCGGCCCACCGGTCCCGGCAACCGTCCCGCCGGCCACCTGCATCCCCTCTACCCGGTTCCGGCCCCCTGGTTCAGCCCCGCCGGGTCACGCTCCGTACCCCCCACCCCCGCCGACACCCCGTCAGCCCCCCTCGCGGCAGTACGTTTTCGGCCGTCCCGGGGAGCCGGTCCGTCGCCCCGGGAATGTTCGGCCGGCCGACCGTCAGGGCCCGACCTGCGTACTCCTGTGCGAATGCGCCCGAAGGGCCACGGGGTCCGGTGCGACGGGATCCGAGCGCCGCACATCAATTCCTGTCCGAATCATTGACGCGCCCGAACCGCCTCCGTACCTTGTGCCAGCAAGCGCTTACTTGAAACGATTCATGCAGGCGTCGTCGACGGTGTGGGGAGGCCCGACAGTGGTGAACAACGGGAGTGTCGAGCGGCGGACGGTCCTGAGGGCGGCCGGAGCCTCGGTGGCTGCGCTGGGCCTGGCCGCGACGACGGGCTGCGGTGGGAGCGGAAGCGGCGCCGGGGACGGGAAGGTGACGATCCGTTATGCCTGGTGGGGTGCGGACGAGCGGGCGAAGCGCATCAACCGGTCCATCGCCCTCTTCGAGAAGAAGTATCCGAACATCAAGGTGCAGACGGACTTTCAGGATTATGTGGCCTTCTGGGAGAAGTTCCAGACCCAGGCCGCGGGCGGAAATCCGCCGGACGTATTCCAGAACGCCGTCGGATTTCTGCGGAAGTACGACAAGCGAGGGATCCTGCTCGACCTCAAGTCCCAGATAGACGCCGGAAATCTCAGCCTGAAAAACTTCCGCGCCGGAGTCGAGAAGGTCGGCCAGGTCGACGGAAAACAGCTCGGAATTCCGGTCGGATCCAACACCATGTCACTTGTCGTCGACGAGAAGATGTTCGAGAAGGCGGGTGTCAAGCCGAAGCAGGGCTGGACCTGGGACGAGTACTTCGCCGCGCTCAAGAGGATTCACGACACGCAGAAGGTGGCGGGGGACACCGGGTACTTCAGCATCATGTACCTGTACGACCTCTACCTCCGGCAGAACGGCAAGGCGTTCTTCACCACGGACGGACTCGGTTTCGACGAGGCCGATCTGACGGAGTGGTGGACCGACGGCTACAACCGTGTGAAGGCCGGCATCGTCACCGATCCCAAGCGGGTCGAACAGGACAAGCCCAAGTCCTCCCTCTCGGCGGGCCACGCGGCCTCCGAGTTCACCTGGGACAACTTCACCGTCCGTTATACGGCCGAGGGCGACAGCAGTTACGGTCTGGCGCCGATCCCGACCACGGACGGCAAGCAGACGGGCCAGTACCTCGCCTCGCTGATGCTCAGCGCGTCCGCGCACACCAAGCACCCCAAGGAAGTCGCGCAGTTCATCGACTTCATGGTCCACGACCCCGAGGTCGGCAAGATCATGGGCTACGACCGCGGGATCCTGGCCACCACCGAGCAGTTCGACGCGTTCAAGCCCTCCGACGCACCCAGCAAGGCCATCGCGCGGTACGAGCAGGACGTCGCCGCGGCCGGTGTGCTGGGCACGATCACCCCGCATCCGGCGGGCGCCGACACCGTCGAATCCGCCTTCCTGCGCATCGGCGGTGACATGTCGCAGGGCACCAAGGTCTCCGACGCGGTGAAGCAGTTCTTCTCCGAGGCGAAGACCGCCCTCGCCGCCTGATGGGAACCGCCATGACGCTCGTCAAGGACTCTCCGCCCGGGGTCGCACGGACCCGCCTCGCGGCACCCGGCGCGGACAGGCGCCGGCGACGCGGGGAGAATCTCGCCGGCTTTCTCTTCATGTCGCCGTGGATCGCGGGCTTCCTGCTGCTGACCGCGGGCCCGATGGCCGCCTCCCTCTACTTCGCCTTCACCGACTACAACCTCTTCGACGCGCCGCGGTGGATCGGCTTCGGCAACTTCACCACCATGTTCGACGACCCCCGGTGGCAGAAGTCGGTGGAGGTCACGGCCAAGTACGTCGTCATCGGGACACCGCTCAAGCTGCTGCTGGCGCTCGGGGTGGCCCTTCTCCTCGCGCAGAGCCGACGCGGGCAGGGCTTCTACCGGGCCGCGTTCTACGCCCCGTCGCTGATCGGCGCGAGCGTCTCGGTCGGCTTCGTCTGGCGCGCGCTGTTCTCCGACGGCGCCGCAGTGGACCGTACGCAGTCCTTCCTCGGCTTCCACCCCGGAGGCTGGGTCGGCGATCCGGACCGGGTGCTCTACAGCCTGGTGGCACTCACCGTCTGGCAGTTCGGCGCGCCGATGGTCATCTTCCTGGCCGGGCTCAAACAGGTGCCGAGGGAGTTGTACGAGGCGGCGGAGGTGGACGGCGCCGGACCGCTGCGCAGGTTCTGGAGCATCACGCTGCCGATGCTGTCACCCGTGCTGTTCTTCAACGTGCTCCTGGAGACGATCCACTCGTTCCAGATCTTCGGTTCCGCGTACGTGGTCTCCAACACCGCCTGCGGTCCGGCCGACGCCACGCTCGTCTACACCTGTTACCTCTACCAGAAGGGCTTCAAGGAGTCCCAGATGGGCTTCGCCTCCGCCATGGCCTGGATGCTGCTGCTCGCCGTCGCGCTGGTGACCGCCGTCCTCTTCTGGTCGCAGAAGCGCTGGGTCCACTACGAGGAGGACGCCCGATGAGCGGCGCCGGCGGAAAGGCGTTCGGCGCCGTCAGTGCCCCGGGGCCCGCGCGGAGACCCGGACGAGGGCGTACCGGCTCGCTCGCCTGGCACATCGGGGCCCTGCTCGTCCTAGCGGTCGTCCTCTACCCCGTCCTGTGGGTCGTCGGCGCCTCCTTCAAGCCGAGCCGCGAGATCATCGGCGGCCTGGAGCTGTTCCCGGCCCGTCCGATCCTGGCCAACTTCAAGGGACTGGCCGACGGGATCGCCGACATCCCGATCGCCACCTTCTTCCAGAACTCCCTCTTCTACGCGCTCGGTTCCGTCGCCGGCATCCTGATCTCCTGCTCGCTGACCGCGTACGCCTTCGCCAGGATCCGGTTCGCCGGGCGGAACCTGCTGTTCTCGCTGATGATCGGCACGCTCCTGCTGCCGTATCACGTGCTGCTCATCCCGCAGTACGTGATGTTCCAGAAGGCGGGGCTGGTCAACACCTATGTGCCGCTGCTGGTCGGCAAGTACCTGGCCACCGAGGCGTTCTTCGTCTTCCTCATGGTGCAGTTCATGCGGAACCTGCCACGCGAACTGGACGAGGCGGCGCGCCTCGACGGCTGCGGCCACGCGCGCATCTACTGGTCGATCGTGCTGCCGCTGTGCCGCCCCGCCCTCATCACCAGCGCGATCTTCACCTTCATCAACGCCTGGAACGACTTCATGGGCCCGCTGATCTACCTCAACGAGCCCGGCAAGTACACGGTCTCGCTCGGCATGATGATGTTCCGCGACCAGGAGGGCGTCGCCAACTACGGCGGAATGATCGCGATGTCGCTGGTGGCGCTGCTGCCCGTGCTCCTCTTCTTCCTCGCCTTCCAGCGGTATCTGATCGACGGTATGGCCACGTCGGGATTGAAGGGCTGAGATGGCCGTCACCCGGCCGAGGGCCGGCGCCCGCAGGGCACCCCGGGAGTCCGTCCTCGCCGAGCGGTTCGCCGTCTTCGCGGAGTGTCTGCTGACCGGGGTGTGGATCGCGGTGGCCGCGCTGCCTCTCGTGACCGTTCCCGCCGCGTTCGCGGCCGGCGCGCGGCATCTTCGCCGGCGTACGGCTCATGAGGGCGGCGGATGGCGGGAGTTCGTCGCCGACTTCCGGGCGGCCGGGCGGGGCGGCCTGCTCGCCGGAGCCGCCGGATGGGCCGGGGCGGCGGCGGTCTGGGTCGATGTCCAGGCCGCCCGCGCCGGAATCCCCGGTGGTCCGCTCGTCGGCGCCGTCGGTCTCCTCGCGCTGCTCGGGGGAGCGGTCGCCGGACTGCGCGCGGCCGCCGTCTGGGAGCCGGGGGCGGCCTGGCGCGGGCTGCTCGCGGACGCCGGGCGCCGTACCGTCCTCGATCCCGCCGGGTCCTTCCTGCTCGTCGGCGGGCTGGCCGTCGTGGTCTGCTCCGCCCTGCTCGTCGCTCCGTTGGCGGTCCCCGCCCTGGGGGCCGTGGCCGCGGCCGCCGTCGCCGTCGAGGAGCGCCGGCGGCACCACTGAGCCCGTACGTCCGCAGGCCGGGCCCCGCCTGCCCGGCCGCCTCAGCCATGCCTCTGCACTGTCATGCCCCTGACCATCCCGTAGGAGAGGAAAGGTCATGTCGCCCATCCCCCGCAGGTCCCTTCTCAAGGCGGCCGCCGTCGCCGGAGCCGCCACGCAGTTCAGCTGGGCCCTCGGCGCCACGAACGCGCAGGCGGCGCCCGGAGCGGAGACCGCCGCCCCGGACCCCGTGAGCCTCGGCTGGCTGGAGGACGGCGGCCTCGGCGCCGCCCCCGGTTCCACCGTCGGCGTGCCCTGGCACAGAGGCGCCTACCCGCCGGACCAGACGTTCGCCCTCACGGACGCCGAAGGCAAGGCCGTCCCCACGCAGTCCTGGCCCATCGCCTACTGGCCCGACGGATCGCTCAAGTGGACGGCGCACGCGATGAGTTCGGACGCGGGCGGCCTCACGCTGACCGCGGGGGAGCCCGCCGCGCCGGAGCGGAGGGTGAGCGTCGACCGCAGCGGCGGCACCATCGGCGTCTCGACCGGGGTGATCACCGTGAAGATCGGCACGAGCGGTTCCACCCTGGTCAAGTCCGTGACACGCGGTACGACCGAGATCGCCAGGAACGGCCGCCTCGTTCTGATCCGCCAGCCGGAGATCGAGGACGAGGACCAGGGCGCCGAGAAGTACGAGCGGTTCGAGAGCGCGATCTCGGGCGTCGACGTCGAACAGGCGGGCCCGGTAAGGGCGGTCGTCCGCATCGACGGCAAGCACCGTAAGAGCGACCGGAGTTGGCTGCCGTTCTCGGTCCGCCTGTACTTCTACGCCGGCGCCGACTCCTTCCGCATGGTGCACACGATCACCTTCGACGGGAAGCAGGAACCCGGCGGGAGCAGCGGCGACTTCGTCCGCGGGCTCGGCGTCCGCTTCACCGTGCCGATGCGGGACGCCCCCTACGACCGGCACATCCGGATCGGCGGCGACGGGACCGGTCTGCTCCGCGAGGCAGTCCAGGGCGTCACCGGCCTGCGCCGCGACCCCGGAGCCGCCGTCCAGGCGGCTCAGTTCGAGGGAGAGAGACTGCCCGACCCCTCCACCTGGGACCAGCGGGTCACCACCCGGCTCCAGTACGTCCCCGAGTGGGGCGACTACACCCTCTCCCAGCTCTCCGCCGACGGGTTCAGCCTGCGCAAGCGGACCAGGAAGGGACACGGCTGGATCGCCGCGGGCGGCGGCCGGCGCGCCTCGGGCTTCGGCTATGTCGGCGGGCCGAGCGGCGGACTCTCCTTCGGACTGCGCGACTTCTGGGAGAAGTTCCCCGCCCAGCTCGACATCCGCGACGCCCACACCGAGGAGGCCGAGGTCACCCTCTGGCTCTGGTCGCCCGAGGCCCGCCCCATGGACCTGCGCTTCTACCACGACGGGATGGGCCAGGACACGTACGCCGAACAGCTCGAAGGCCTCAACATCACCTACGAGGACCACGAACCCGGCTTCGGGACCCCGTACGGCATCGCCCGCACCTCCGAACTGCTCTTCTGGGCCAACGAGTCGACACCCGCACCCGAGAAGCTCGCCCGGCAGGTCGACGCCGTACGCGTGCTGCCGCAGCTGGCCGCCCCGCCCCGGCAGTTGATCGGGGCGAAGGTCTTCGGCCCGGGTCTCTACTCGGAGCCCGACCGGTCGACACCGGCCAAGGCGAAGATCGAGGACCATCTCGACTTCCTCTTCACCTATTACAAGGACCAGGTGGAGATGCGCCGTTGGTACGGCTTCTGGGACTACGGCGACATCATGCACTCGTACGACCCGGTCAGGCACCAGTGGCGCTACGACATCGGCGGCTACGCCTGGGACAACTCCGAGCTGTCGCCGGACCTGTGGCTGTGGTTCGCCTATCTGCGCAGCGGCCGCGCGGACATCTTCCGCTTCGCCGAGGCGATGACGCGGCACACCGGCGAGGTCGACGTCTACCACCTCGGCCAGTGGGCGGGGCTCGGCACCCGGCACGGAGTGCAGCACTACGCCGACAGCGCCAAGCAGCAGCGCATCGCCAACACCACCTACCGGCGCTACTACTACTTCCTCACCGCCGACGAGGGCGTCGGCGACCTCATGCACGCCAACGTCGACTCCGACGAGACCTTCCTCGCCCTGGATCCGCTGCGCAAGATCCGCACCGAGCCGTACACACCCGATCGGCACGCGCTCTCGATCGGCTTCGGCACCGACTGGAGCGGGCTCGTCTCGGCGTGGCTGACCGAGTGGGAACGCAAGGGGCCCAAGTGGGAGAAGGCGAAGGCGCGCGTGCTCTCGACGATGGAGACCATCGCCGCGCAGCCCAACGGATTCGTCCAGGGCTCAGGCCTGTACGACCTCGACACCGGCCGGTTCGCCGTCGCCGCCGAGCCGGTGGTCGGCGTCTCGCACCTGTCCGCCGTCTTCGGCCTGAACGAACTGTGCGCCGAACTCGTCGATCTCGTCGACATGCCCGCCTTCAAGGAGGCGTACCTCGACTACTGCCGCTACTTCAACGCCACCAAGGCCGAGCAGGCGGCCCGGTACGGCGCCAACTTCGGCTCCCTGCTGCTCTTCCAGGGCCACTCCCGCCTCGACGCGTACGCCGCCGTGCAGACCGGCGACGCCCGACTCGCCGCGCGGGCCTGGGTGAAGTTCTACAACTCCGACGGCTACACCGAGTCCTCGCCCTGGAGGACGGAGAAGCTGACCGGCCCTCTCACCCTGGTGCCGGGCAGCGAGGCCGGCTGGGTCTATACGAACGACACAGCGCTCTACGGCCTCGCCGCCATCGAGAACCTGGCACTCCTCGGCGACAGGATGCCTTCGTGACCGGCCTGTTGTGACCGATCGCTAGTCCATCCTCCCCAGGACCTCCCGCACCCGCCGTGCGTCGCGGATCCGCTGCTCGTACGTGGCGCCCAGCGCGAGCAGCAGCAGCCCGGCGAGCGCGGGAGGCGTCCAGCGGGGGAGCGCGTCCACCAACTGCACTATGAAGGGCGCGAGTTCGTGCAGGGCGTCCAGGACCAGTACCGCGCCGCCCAGGACCAGCGGGGCCTGGAGCCGGTGCCGCGCGCCCAGCAGGGTGACCGCGAGCGCCGCGGCGCCCAGCAGCAGCGGACGCTGCCACTGTGCGTCGCCCCATGCCGCGAACAGGCTCGGCACGAGCGTCACGGACAGGCCCGGCGCGTACGCCGTCCACGACGACACCGAGTCGTCCGAGCGGCGCCTGTACGCGCCGAGGAGCAGTGCCGGAACGGTCACCGGCAGCGTGTACGCCTCCGGGGAGCCGACACCCCAGGACGCGAGGCGCACCCAGGAGGCCAGCACGAACAGGGCGGCCGCCGCGTGCGCGACGGGGCGTCGGTCCTCCCGTACGGCCGTACCCGCGGCGATCAGACCGCACAGGGCCAGGACCGTGGCCAGCAGGGCCGGTTCGGCCACCGCGAGCGCGACGGCGAGCAGACCGGCGAGGGCACCGGTGATCTCGATCGACAGAGTTGTCGGTCCGTCCTCGACGCGCGGGGCGAGCAGCGCGGCGGCCACGGGCACGGCGAGTACGAGCAGCGCGGTGTGCTGGGGCTGAAGACCGAGGGAGGCACCGGTCGCGCAGGCGAGGGCGGTGGCGTATCCGAGTGCGGCGGGCGCCGCGACCGGGCCGAGGCCGGGCCGCGGGGCGGCCACCGCGAACAGGGCGGTCAGCGCGGCGAGGACGGTGAGGGTCGCGCCCTCGGAGGCCAGCGCGAGGAGCGCGAGGCCGAGGGAGGTGAGAAGGGCCGGCACCGACGCCGTCAGTGGCCAGGCGGTCCAGCGGGCGTACCCGAGCAGCGCCGCCACGGTGATCCCCTGGACGGACAGCGCGGCCACGTAAGGGAGTTCGAGGGCCGCCGGGAGGACGAGCACCGTCGCCCACGCCAGGGCCAGCGCGCCGGCCAGGGCGTGCCGCCGCCACGCGGCGGCGCGGACGGCCACCACCAGGGCCGCGGCGACGAGCGCGAGCACGAGCGGTGCCGTGACCGCGTCCCGGGGCCAGGGCAGACCGTTCGTCACCGCGTCCCGCGCGTTCGCCGGAACACCGGACCAGACGGAGCCCACCCGGCCGATCGGTCCCACCAGGGCGATCACGACGACGGGCAGGGCCCATGCCACGGCGAGGGCCCCCACACAGCCGGAGGCCACTGCGATCCCACGGCGCACCTGCGCGGGAACGCCCCTTCCGGCGACGGCCGACAGGGCGATCGCGCACACCAGATGACCGGGAACCGTCCATTCGCCCGGCAGGGACGCCCGCAGCACCCCGCCGAACGCGACGACGCCGATCAGCCCCCCGGCCGTCGCGACGCCTGTCGCGGTGGCCGTCGTGAGGCCCGACTTCGGTGCGCCCCACGCCGCCGTCAGCGCGATCGACGCGGCGAGGAGGAGGAGCGCCGCCGCACGGGCGGCGGCGCCCGGACCGGCGGCCGTCCAGGACAGGCAGCCGGCGGCGAAGGTGCCCCAGCCGCCCAGACCGTACGCCCCGACGGCGGCGACGGCCCGGACGGACTTCACGGGCAGGCGCAGCGCGAGCACCACGTCGAGCGCCGCCGTGATCAGAAGGGCGGCCGTGGCGGCGTGCGCACCCGCGGCGGCGGCCACCGCCCACAGGAGCAGCGGCAACTGGGCGGCGGCCACGGCGGCGGGCAGGGGCAGCCGCAGCGACGGACGTGCACCGGGACCGGCCGTCCGGAGCGGCGAGCCGAGCGCCACCCCGTACACCGTCCACGACGCGGCCAGCGCCGCCGAGGCGAGCGCCGCGTAGCCGGCGCCGTCCGTGCCGGGGAGCGCGACCGCGTACAGCGCGTACGCGTCCAGGACCGTCAGCACCAGGCCCGTCCCCGCCAGCGCCTCCGCCGTCGAGCGCAGCCCGCGGCGCAGCAGGAGCACGGGCGCGCCGAGGGCGGCCAGCGTCACCGCGCCGAGCACCAGGGACCGCCCCGTGATCCCCAGCTGCCCCCAGCCGACCAGCGTGAACGCGATGGCGGCCACGGCCAGCAGGATGCCGCCGAGGAGCAGGAGCACGTTCTGCACCCCGGGTGCGGTGGTCTCGGGACGCCGGGTGCCGGGCGCCGGGGGCGCGGTCCGTACGGGCGCCGGCCGGAGCGCGTGGAGCAGCCAGGCGCGGCGGGTCAGCAACACGGCCCGGCGTGCGTCTAGTTGCCGCAACTCGGTGTCCAGGAGCCGCAATTCCTCGGCCGGGGACGGGATCTGGGTCATGTTTCGCAGTGTGCTCCGGGGCGCGCACCCGGACCTGAGTGCGCGTACTCACGCCGTACTCATCCCGGCGCACATGCGCTGCCGGTACTTCCGCCGCCGCGCCGCCTTGGGCACACTCGGCCCATGGACTGGACCCACTACCGTTTCCGCACCGTGTGGGAGCTGCCCGCACCCCCGGCGGACGTCTACCCGCTCCTGGAACAGGCCGAGACCTACCCGCGCTGGTGGCCCCAGGTCCGCGAGGTGACCCCCGTCGACGAACACACCGGCGTCATCCGGATCCGCTCGGTCCTGCCGTACGACATCACCATCACCGCCCGCGCGGCGCGCCGGGACCCACGGGCCGGTGTCCTGGAGATGCGGATGTCGGGCGATCTCGACGGCTGGGCACGCTGGACCCTCACCGCGGCCGGCCCGGGAACCCTCGCCCGCTACGACCAGGAGGTGCAGGTCACCACGCCACTGCTCCGGCGGCTCGCCGTGCCGGGACGCCCCTTCTTCCGCGCCAACCACGCCCTGATGATGCGCGCGGGACGACGTGGACTGAGGGCTCACCTCCAAGCGGTTTGAACCCCACCCGCCGGGACCTGTATGGTTCAGTCCGTTCCCGGGCGATTAGCTCAGTGGGAGAGCGCTTCGTTCACACCGAAGAGGTCACTGGTTCGAACCCAGTATCGCCCACCCGGAGAAGACCGGTCCGTCGTTGACGGACCGGTTTTTCGTTGTGCCCCCGGCGCGCGGCGGGTCGGGCCGCCGCCGGTGTCGCGCCCGTTCAGGCCGCCGCGGGCAGATCCGGGCGCAGCGGCCACGCCGGATCGACCGCCTCCGGTGTACCACTGCGCGCGAACCAGGCCTGGAGCCCGCGCGCCTGCGCCGCGTGCCACACCGACTGGAGCGTGTGCAGCTCGGAAGGCGACAACCGGTCGAGCCGGGCCGAGAAACGGCGCCCCACCGCACGGACCACCTCCATCGAGGCCAGCGCGTCGGCCGCCGCGTCGTGCGCGCCCTCCAGCGTCACTTCGTAGTGCGCGCACAGATCCGTCAAGGTGCGACGGCCCTTGCGATAGCGGTCCAGATGCTTGTCGAGGACGCGGGGATCGAGCACGCGCAGCGACGCCGCCTCGAACCAGTGGTCGAGGGACGAGGCGCGATGCCTGCGCAACTCCCGGTCCAGCAGCGTCAGATCGAACGGGGCGTTCATCACCACCAGCGGCCGGCCGGCCGTGGCCTGTTCACTCAGCTCCCGGGCTATCTCCTCCATGACGGGCGACGGCCAGCGGCCGTTGCGCTGAAGATGTTCGTCCGTGAGCCCGTGCACCGCCGTGGCCCCTGCGGGCACCGGCACTCCCGGGTTCACCAGCCACCGGGTCACCCGCGGACGGGAACCCGGGGCGTCCTGGACCACGACGGCGGCCGACACGATCCTGTCGGTCTCGACGTCCACGCCCGTGGTCTCCGTGTCGAACGCGGCCAAAGGGCCCTCGTACCAGCACGTCATACGCACACAACTCCTCGTTCACCCACGGCAGCTGACGCACCGTCTTCTGCCAGTTTGGTGATACCCGGGCTGTTTGCGCCGTACGCCGGAAGGAGACAACAGAGGTACGGGTCTTTGCAGTTCAGCGGCCCGTCGCGGGGATACATCAAGCCTGGAAGGCTGTTGGACTCATGGCACTCGCGCAGCCCGAACGGGGCGGGCTGCTGCCCCAGCGGACGGCACCCCATCGCGGATCGCTCGCCACCACCGCCTGCATGGAGACCTTGCAGGTGGGCTACTTGCACGCCGTCGCGGCGGCCGCCGGCTGTTCACTGTCCCAGCCGTTTCCCGACAACGGCATCGACTGGCACGTCAGCCACAGCGCCCCCGGGCACACGGTCGACGACGAAGTCACCATCAAGGTGCAGCTCAAGTGCACGTACCAGATCCCGCCCAACCCCCCGGGGCCCGCCTTCTCCTTCACGCTCGACAACGAGCACCTGGCGAAGCTCGCGCGGACCCCGGTCTCGGTGCACAAGATCCTGGTCGTGATGCTCGTGCCCAGATCCCAGGACGACTGGCTGCGCGCCAGCCACGACCGGCTCGACCTGCGGCACTGCTGCTACTGGATCAACCTCGCCGGACACGCCATCACGGGCCGGCGCCGGACCACCGTCCGGATCCCGACGGCCCGGATCTTCGACGACCGGGCCCTGTGCGAGATCATGACGAGGGTCGGGACGGGAGGCAGACCATGACACACCGCCCCATCGACGAGGTACTGCGGCCGGTCAGGCCGCACCCCGCAGAAGCCTTCTGGGACGATCCGCCGGCCCCCGACCAGGTGGACCCGGCGGTTCTGGGCGCGCTGCTGCGGCGCCACGGCTGGCAGCGCCGCGGGGGAGCGCCCGGTCGGTACGGCCGGTGGACCCCACCCGGGCCCGGGGGCGCCGGCACCAGCCTGCTGGTGCCGGAGAACCGGGCCTTCCCCGACAGCGACGACCTCCTCGGCGAGGCCCTCGTAGCGCTTTCCCGCAGCGCCTCCCCGTCCGCGCGTGACGTGCTGCTCGCCCTCGCCGTGCCCAGTGACGAGATCCGCTGGTGGCGGGACGTGCCGACCGGTCCCGTGGGCGCGGCGCCCTGGACCGTCGAGGAGCAGACGCGCGGGGCCGCCCGCCAGATGCTGCTCGCCGGGGCGCTCGCCGCACGCGCGCGTGCCGGCTATTACGGCGCCCGGCACCGCAGGGCGGCCTCCGCTTCGTTGGAGAACGTCCTGGTGGGCGCGGAACCGGGCGGCCGCGGTCTCACCGCCTTCGTGCCCGTCACCACCGGCCGGCCGCTCGCCGTACGCCTGCACGAGGCGCTGTGCGCCGCCCGCGAGGCCATCGACTACCAGCGGGCCACCGGCGGCATGGACGCCTTCGACGCGGCCGTGGAGGCGGGCGTCAGCCATGAACTCATGGAAGCCCTGGTGGCCCTCGTCCGGGGCACCGAGGGCGCCCGGATCACCGTCGAGTGGTCGCCCGCCGCGGGCGTCCCCGAAGGCGGCGCGAACCCCGCCGAGCCCGTCGAGTTCTCGCCCGGCGACCTGCCCGTGCTGCGCGGGGCCGGGGCGCGCTATCTGCGCGAGGAGCCGTCCGTGCCGGTGCGGCTCACCGGTGCCGTGGTCCGGATGCGCAGGTCGGGTCCGCGCGGGGCGGGCACGGTACGGCTGCGGGTCCTCGCGGGCGCCGAGGTCCCGCACGTGCGGATGACCCTGGACGAGGAGGCGTACCGGATAGCGGGCCAGGCCCATCTGGTCGGGCTGCCGGTCCGGGTGCACGGCCGCCTGGAGAGCCGCGGCGGCTTCCGCAGGCTCACCGACGCCACCGGGGTCGTACCCGTCCAGGTGGACGAGGCCGAACGGGACCGGCTGATGAAGTCGCTCCAGGAGAATCTGGACTTCTTCGAGGAGGCGTGCAGCGAGGACTGAGGCGCGCGAGCGGCGGGGGACCGGGGCGTGCCCGCGGCGAGAGCCGGGCGCGCCCGCGGCGAGGGCAGGGCGTGCGGGCGGCGGGGGCCCGGGCTTGGCCGCGGCGCGGGCCGGGGCGCCGAGTCCATAACCGTTTCGCGGAGGGGACCCGGGGCTCGGTAGGATTCGGGGCATTGCCCCGCCATGCCGTATGTGGTGTGGGACCCCTTCAGTCAGGAGAGACCGGTGTCAGACGTCCGTGTGATCATCCAACGCGATTCCGAGCGGGAAGAGCGCGTGGTGACGACGGGCACTACGGCCGCCGACCTCTTCCCCGGCGAGCGCACCGTCGTCGCGGCCCGCGTGGCCGGCGAGCTGAAGGACCTCGCCTACGAGGTGAAGGACGGCGAGGAGGTCGAGCCGGTCGAGATCTCCTCCGAGGACGGCCTGAACATCCTGCGCCACTCCACCGCGCACGTCATGGCCCAGGCCGTGCAGGAGCTCTTCCCCGACGCCAAGCTGGGCATCGGCCCGCCGGTCAAGGACGGCTTCTACTACGACTTCGACGTCGAGAAGCCCTTCACCCCCGAGGACCTCAAGGCCGTCGAGAAGAAGATGCAGGAGATCCAGAAGCGCGGACAGCGCTTCTCCCGCCGCGTCGTCACCGACGAGGACGCCCGCGAGGAGCTCGCGGCCGAGCCGTACAAGCTGGAGCTCATCGGCATCAAGGGCTCCGCGTCCTCGGCCGACGGCGCGGACGTCGAGGTGGGCGGCGGCGAGCTGACCATCTACGACAACCTCGACGCCAAGACCGGCGAGCTGTGCTGGAAGGACCTCTGCCGCGGTCCCCACCTGCCCACCACCCGCAACATCCCGGCGTTCAAGCTGATGCGCAACGCCGCCGCGTACTGGCGCGGCAGCGAGAAGAACCCCATGCTCCAGCGCATCTACGGCACCGCCTGGCCCTCCAAGGAGGAGCTGAAGGCGCACCTCGAGTTCCTCGCCGAGGCCGAGAAGCGCGACCACCGCAAGCTGGGCAACGAGCTGGACCTGTTCTCCATCCCGGAGCAGATCGGCTCCGGCCTCGCTGTCTTCCACCCCAAGGGCGGCATCATCCGCCGGGTCATGGAGGACTACTCGCGCCGCCGGCACGAGGAGGAGGGCTACGAGTTCGTCTACACCCCGCACGCCACCAAGGGGAAGCTCTTCGAGACCTCGGGCCACCTGGACTGGTACGCCGACGGCATGTACCCGCCCATGCAGCTCGACGAGGGCGTGGACTACTACCTCAAGCCCATGAACTGCCCGATGCACAACCTGATCTTCGACGCGCGCGGCCGCTCGTACCGTGAACTGCCGCTGCGTCTCTTCGAGTTCGGGACCGTGTACCGGTACGAGAAGTCGGGCGTCGTGCACGGCCTGACCCGCGCCCGGGGCTTCACGCAGGACGACGCGCACATCTACTGCACCAAGGAGCAGATGGCGGACGAGCTCGACAAGACGCTCACCTTCGTCCTGAACCTGTTGCGCGACTACGGCCTCACCGACTTCTACCTCGAGCTGTCCACCAAGGACCCGGAGAAGTTCGTCGGCTCGGACGAGATCTGGGAGGAGGCCACCGAGACGCTGCGCCAGGTCGCCGAGAAGCAGGGTCTCCCGCTGGTCCCGGACCCGGGCGGCGCCGCCTTCTACGGCCCGAAGATCTCCGTGCAGGCGAAGGACGCCATCGGCCGCACCTGGCAGATGTCGACCGTGCAGCTCGACTTCAACCTGCCCGAGCGCTTCGACCTGGAGTACACCGGCCCCGACGGCTCGAAGCAGCGCCCGGTCATGATCCATCGCGCGCTCTTCGGTTCCATCGAGCGGTTCTTCGCCGTGCTCCTCGAGCACTACGCGGGCGCGTTCCCGGCCTGGCTCGCGCCCGTCCAGGCGATCGGCATCCCGATCGGCGACGCGCACGTGGAGTACCTCCAGAAGTTCGCCGCCGAGGCCCGCAAGAAGGGCCTGCGCGTCGAGGTGGACGCCTCCTCGGACCGTATGCAGAAGAAGATCCGCAACGCGCAGAAGCAGAAGGTGCCCTTCATGGTCATCGCGGGCGACGAGGACATGGCGGCCGGCGCCGTCTCCTTCCGCTACCGCGACGGCTCGCAGGAGAACGGCATCCCCCTCGACGAGGCCATCGCCAAGATCGCGAAGGTCGTCGAGGAGCGTGCCCAGATCTGATCCGACCTGATCCGACCTGATCCGATCCGAGCCGCGCCGATCGGCGCGGCCCGTCGGAGCCCGAAGCCCCCGGGGAGCTCAGCTCCCCGGGGGCTTCTCGTCGCCCTCGCGCGAGAACACCTGCAACAGCCACGAGGAGAAGGACCCCGTCACCGCGCCGAGCAGCCCGAGGCCGCACGCCATCATGGCGACAGCGATCGTCCGCCCCCTCGGCGTCACCGGCGTCACGTCCCCGTACCCGACGGTCGCGAGCGTGGACGCCGCCCACCACACCGAGTCCCCGAAGGTGACGATCGTCGCGTGCGGCGCCCGGTACTCGGCCTGGTAGACGGCGAGGGCACCCGAGAAGCCGAGCAGCAGGACCGAGATGCTCGCGTAGAAGATCACTCGTGCGTACAGCGGGAGTCGGGGCTCCCCGCGGTGCCGCAGCACGGCGTCGTAGAGCTTGACGACCCGCAGCGGCCGCAGGAGCGGCAGGATCAGGACCACGGTGTCCAGCAGGTGGCTCCGGACGAAGCGCAGGCCCTGTCCGCTCAGCCGCCAGAGCATCAGATAGTCGACGAGGAACGCCGCCCAGGTGGCCGCGATCACGGAGAGGCACACATCGCGTCCCTCCGGGGGCAGATCGTGCGCCAGCACGTGCACCGCGTACGCGGAGAGGAACAGCAGCGACCCGACCGCCAGCGGTACCTCGGTGCGGCGCTCCCAGCGGGCCATCGGGCTGTCGTCGTCCATGGCCACAGCTTGGCCGCAGGCCGCTTTGCCCGGCACCCGCCGACACGCCGCGAACGGGCGAAGCAATATGCTGCAACACATGACGAGTGAGCCGGAGCAGCAGATCGGAGTGGGAACGCAGGACGCGTTCCAGCGCCTTTGGACGCCCCACCGGATGGCTTACATCCAGGGCGAGAACAAGCCCACGGGCCCGGGGGCCGACGACGGTTGTCCGTTCTGCTCGATACCGGCCAAGTCCGACGAGGACGGGCTGATCGTCCGGCGCGGGGAGCACGTGTACGCGGTGCTCAACCTCTACCCGTACAACGGCGGCCACCTGATGGTCGTGCCCTACCGGCACGTCGCCGACTACACGGACCTCACCGGGCCGGAGACCGCCGAGCTCGGCGAGCTGACCAAGCAGGCCATGACCGCCCTGCGCACCGCCTCCGGCGCCCACGGCTTCAACATCGGCATGAACCAGGGAACGGTCGCGGGCGCCGGCATCGCCGCCCATCTGCACCAGCACATCGTGCCCCGCTGGGGCGGCGACACCAACTTCATGCCGGTCGTCGGCCACACCAAGGTCCTGCCGCAGCTCCTCGCGGACACCCGCAAGATGCTGGCGGAGGCCTGGCCCACCGCGTAGCACGGCGCAGGCGGTTCCGGGGCGCCCCACACCGGGCGCCCCGTCCGCCGGTACGCACCGGGGAACACTCGTCCGCCCCGGCGCCGGGGCGGACGCACGCGGCCCTGTCCGGGGCACGTGCGCCCCGGCCCCGGGTCCGGCGGCCGTGCGGCTACGCGTCGTACACGTCGGCCTTGCGCGGTGAGGGGTCCTGCACCGAGGTGCTGAGGAACGCCGAGCGGTTGCCGAACTTCTCCGTGTCGACGCCGTTCTCCTCCAGGACCTTGATCGCCGCCGAGTGCACCACGCGCAGCACGGGCGTGGCGGCCCGCAGCGCGTCGTCAGCCATGAAGCGGTGCCGCCACGGCTGATCGGCCCAGGCGTGCCGGAGCCCGAACGGCTCGGGCAGCCCGAGGCTCCCGCCGACCCAGTTCAGCAGCGGCGGATACCAGGTCAGGGGCGCCCGCGCGGCGAGCCGTACGACCTCGTCCGCGGTGACCAGCGGCAGGCTCACCTTGCGGGTCTCCCAGAACTTGACGGTCTTGGCGACCTCCTTGGTGGGGGCCTCCGGCTTGCTGGTGAACAGCGGATTCACCGGCCCCAGCGCATGCCCCGTCACCTCGATGCGCAGCGTCTGGTGCAGCACGGTCACCGTGATCATCATGGTGATGATCAACTGGCCGTCCCAGAGCGTCCACTGGACCCCGAGATAGTGCCGGTCCCCGCTGCCGAACTGCTGCTTGTTGCAGATGTCCTGCACCGCGTGCGTCTTGATCGTGTAGGCGTCCACATCCGTGCCGCCCGGCCGGGACACCGTCTTCGCGTTCTCGCCGATCGGCGTGACGATCCAGTGCTTTATCGAAGGCGCCGGAAAACCACCGGTGTTGAGCGGACCGCGCTCCAGCATGCGCAGCTTGTCGTGGATGTTGCGGATGACGTCCCAGCTGCGGAACGGGTGGATCTCCTTCTTCGCGTCCACCGCCACCAGGTCCTCGGCGAGCTGCCAGCTGCCCCAGCGGGTGCCCATGCCCAGTATGCCCTTGGGGCCCGCGTAGAAGACCGAGTTGGACTGCTGCTCGGCGGTGAGCCTGGCGAGCGACTGGCGCAGTTGCTCCGCCGCCGTCTCACCGGGGCTGCCGGGGACCGCCTCGGGAATCTTGGCACCGATGCCGCCGCCCGACAGCAGGCTGTCCCAGCGCCCGCGCAGATCCTTGGCGGTGCGCTCGCAGATCTGCTTCGCCCACAGCCAGCCGACGACGGGGAGGACCACCGCGGCGCGCGCGTACCAGGCCCAGAAGCCGGTGAACGGCATGCGGACGAGGAACAGGACGGCCAGGGCGCCGACGGCGAACAGGAGCGTGGTGCCGAGCGCGGAGCCCCGCTTGTCCGCGCGTTTGGCGATCTGCGTACGGATCTGGAAGACCATCAGCCACACCAGCAGTCCGGGCAGGAACAGCAGCCCGCACAGCACCATGACGGCCGACAGCCAATTGTCGCGCTCCCGGCGGATGTTGGTCGCCGCGAGACAGTGCTCCACGATGACCTGCGGCTCGGTGCCGAAGGACTGGATCAGCGGAGCGCGGCCCGCGCCCAGCATGCGGGCCGTGACGGCCCCCGCGAAGGCCTCCCCGAGATTCGGCGCGAACAGCTTGATCCGGCCGGCCTTCACCGTGGACTGGTGCCATTCGTTGTCGGCCTTGAGGATCTCCGTCATCGGACTGTCGCGGTACGCCGCCGAGGCCAGGGCGAACGTCGCCGCCGTCTGCCCCGCGGAGCCCGTGAGCGGCACCTGCGCCCCGGGAGTGAAATCGAAACCGTCGAATGCCACTTCCGCCCCCATCGCCGCCGCACCCGCTCCTGCGGCTTTCCCGACTTCGGTGTCCGGCACACCTGTTGATCAGGTCTTCGTCTTGATCAGTTCTCAGAGTATCGGCCGCGGCCGGCATTCGTCGGCGGACGGCCGAAGCCGCCCACCGGCGAATGAAGCCGCCCACCGACGGATGAGGTCCCCCACCGGCGAATGAAGCAGCCCGCCCACGGATGAAGTCCCCCACCGGCGAACGAAGTTGCTCACCGAGGGATGAAGTCGCTCACCGACGGGGGTGAAGTGCCCGGAGCAGCCCGGCACTCAGGTTCCGGGGTCCTGTTCGCGGAGCCGCTCGGCGATGTTCTGCGGCATGGGTTCGTGCCGGGCGTAGCACCGGTCGAAGCGCGCGGTGCCGTGCGAGACGGACCGCAGATCGACGGCGTACCGCCCGATCTCGATCTCCGGCACCTCGGCGCGTACGAGCGTGCGCCCGCCGGCCGCCTGCTCGGTGCCGACCACCCGGCCGCGTCGTCCCGACAGATCGCTCATCACCGGGCCCACGTAGTCGTCGCCGACCAGGACCGTCACCTCCGCCACCGGCTCCAGGAGATGGATCGTGGCGTCGCGGGCCGCCTCGCGCAGCGCGAGCGCCCCCGCCGTCTGGAACGCGGCGTCGGAGGAGTCGACCGAGTGCGCCTTGCCGTCCAGAAGCGTGATCCGTACGTCGATGAGCGGATAGCCGGAGACCACGCCCCTGGCCGCCTGCGCGCGCACGCCCTTCTCGACCGAGGGGATGAACTGCCGGGGCACGGCGCCTCCGACGACCTTGTCCACGAACTCGATCCCCGAGCCGTTCGGCAGCGGTTCGACCTCGATCTCGCAGATCGCGAACTGGCCGTGCCCGCCGGACTGTTTGACATGGCGGCCGCGTCCGGCGGACGGGCCCGCGAACGTCTCGCGCAGGGAGACCTTGTGCGGGACCACGTCGACCTGCACGCCGTAGCGGTTGCGCAGCCGTTCCAGGGCGACGTCCGCGTGTGCCTCGCCCAGGCACCACAGGACGACCTGATGGGTGTTCTGATTCTGTTCCAGGCGCATCGTGGGGTCCTCGGCCACGAGCCGGCCGAGCCCCTGGGAGAGCTTGTCCTCGTCCGCCTTGCTGTGCGCCTCGATGGCGAGCGGGAGCAGCGGGTCCGGCATCTGCCACGGCTCCATGAGCAGCGGGTCGTCCTTGGCCGAAAGGGTGTCTCCCGTCTCGGCGCGGTTCAGCTTCGCCACACTGGCGAGGTCGCCCGCGATGCAGTGGGTGAGCGCGCGCTGCTGTTTGCCGAACGGCGCGGACAGGGCGCCGATCCGCTCGTCGACGTCGTGGTCCTCGTGTCCGCGGTCGGTCAGCCCGTGCCCGGAGACATGCACGGTCGCGTCGGGGCGAAGGGTCCCGGAGAAGACCCGGACCAGGGACACCCGGCCCACGTACGGGTCGGAGGCGGTCTTCACGACCTCCGCGACCAGCGGCCCGTCCGGGTCGCAGGCCTTCACCTCGCGCGGCGCGCCGTCCGGTGTGGTCACGGTGGGCGCCGGGCGCTCCAGCGGGGTCGGGAAGCCGCCCGTGATCAGTTCGAGGAGTTCCACGGTGCCGAGCCCCTGGCGGGCTCCCTCCGCGGCGGGCGCCGCGGCCAGCACCGGGAAGAAACTGCCGCGGGCCACGGCCCGTTCCAGGTCCTGCACGAGTGTCCTGAGGTCGATCTCCTCGCCGCCGAGATAGCGGTCCATGAGCGTCTCGTCCTCGCTCTCGGCGATGATCCCCTCGATCAGCCGGTTGCGGGCCGCCTCGATGAGCGGCTGCTGCTCGGGCCCCGGATCGGCCTCCTTGCGTTCCCCGGAGGAGTAGTCGAACAGCTGCTGGGTGAGGAGTCCGATCAGGCCGGTCACCGGCGCGTGCCCGTCCGGCGCCGCGGCCCCGTGCAGCGGCAGGTACAGCGGCAGTACGGCGTCGGGGTCGTCCCCGCCGAACGCCTGCGCGCAGATCGAGGTCATCCCCTCGAAGTCAGACCGGGCCGATTCGAGGTGGGTGACCACGATGGCCCGTGGCATGCCGACGGCCGCGCACTCCTCCCACAGCATCCGGGTCGAGCCGTCCACCCCGTCCGAGGCCGAGACGACGAAGAGGGCCGCGTCCGCCGCTCGCAGACCGGCCCTCAGTTCCCCGACGAAGTCGGCGTATCCGGGGGTGTCGAGAAGATTGATCTTGAGCCCGTCCCAGTCGACGGGCACCAGGGAGAGCTGCACCGATCGCTGCTGCCGGTGCTCGATCTCGTCGTAGTCGGAAACGGTGCCGCCGTCCTCCACGCGGCCCGCCCGGTTCACGGCTCCCGCCGTCAGCGCGAGAGCCTCCACCAAAGTCGTCTTGCCCGATCCGCTGTGGCCGACCAGCACCACATTCCGTACGGATGCGGGGTGGTCGGCCGCCGTAGCCCTGCCGGCGGCTCCGGGGTGTGCGTTCGCCTTGTCGCCCATGGCCTTGCCTCCCGTGCACGGTGAGGTCTCTGTGGCGCGGGACATGCCGAAGCCTCCCCCCAGACTCCGTCCGGGGGCACCCCAGCGGTGGCGGCCCCGGTGACGCCCGCGGTGTCTTCGAGCTTTGCACTCGCGTCACCGGGCGTCCATACAGGGGACGCGATCGCGCCGTGACACCGACGGCACCGGGTCGTGACACGGGGCGCGGGTGCCCGGACATCGCACACGCGCACGCGTGGCTACGATGGGCCAGCCGACGGCCAGCAGGGGCCGCCCGGCGACACCTACCCTCGGGAAGGCCATGCTGAACAAGTACGCGCGTGCATTCTTCACGCGTGTCCTCACACCGTTCGCCGCGTTTCTCGTCCGCCGGGGGGTGAGCCCCGACACAGTCACCCTCCTGGGCACGGCCGGAGTCATGGCGGGCGCGCTGGTCTTCTTCCCCCGGGGAGAGTTCTTCTGGGGAACGATCGTCATCACGCTGTTCGTGTTCTCCGACCTGGTCGACGGGAACATGGCGCGCCAGCTCGGCCGCTCCAGCCGCTGGGGCGCCTTCCTGGACTCCACGCTCGACCGGGTCGCCGACGGCGCGATCTTCGGCGGCTTCGCGCTCTGGTACGCGGGCAACGGCGACGACAACGTCCTGTGCGCGGTCTCGATCTTCTGTCTCGCCAGCGGCCAGGTGGTGTCGTACACCAAGGCCCGCGGCGAGTCGATCGGTCTGCCGGTCGCGGTCAACGGCCTCGTCGAACGCGCCGAACGGCTCGTGATCTCGCTGGTGGCGGCCGGTCTGGCGGGCCTGCACACGTTCGGTGTGCCCGGCATCCAGGTGCTGCTGCCCATCGCGCTGTGGATCGTCGCCGTCGGCAGCCTCGTCACGCTGATCCAGCGCGTCGTCACGGTCCGCCGGGAGGCCGCCGAGGCGGACGCCGCGGTCGCCGCCCAGGGCAGCGAGGCCACCTCGTGACCAGCCTGCGGGACAGGCTGGTCGACGGTGCGTACGCCGCAGGCTGGAGCGCCGTCAAGAAGCTGCCGGAGCCGGTCGCCGTGCGCCTCGGCCGCACGATCGCCGACATCGCCTGGAAGAGGCGCGGCAAGGGGGTCCGGCGCCTGGAGGGCAACTACGCGCGCGTGGTGCCGGACGCGACGCCGGAGCGGCTCGCGGAGCTCTCCAGGGCGGGCATGCGCTCGTACCTGCGCTACTGGATGGAGTCGTTCCGGCTGCCCGCGTGGAGCGAGGAGCGGGTGACGAACGGCTTCGAGATCAAGGACGTTCACCGGCTCACCGACGGCATCGCCTCCGACCGGGGCGTCATCCTGGCGCTTCCGCACATGGCGAACTGGGACCTCGCGGGCGCCTGGGTCACCACCGGGCTGAAGACGCCGTTCACGACCGTCGCCGAGCGCCTCAAGCCCGAATCGCTGTACGACCGTTTCGTCGCCTATCGCGAGGGCCTCGGCATGGAGGTCCTGCCGCACAGCGGCGGTACCGCGTTCGGCACGCTGGCCCGGCGCCTGCGCGACGGCGGACTGATCTGTCTGGTCGCCGAACGGGACCTGTCCGCCTCGGGCGTCGAGGTGGAGTTCTTCGGCGAGACGACCCGGATGCCCGCGGGACCCGCCCTGCTCGCCCAGCAGACCGGCGCTCTCCTCCTGCCGGTGACGCTCTGGTACGACGACTCGCCCGTGATGCGCGGTCAGGTGCATCCGCCCGTCGAGGTCCCCGGGACAGGCAGCCGGGCCGAGAAGACGTCTGTCATGACACAGGCGCTGGCCGACGCCTTCGCCGACGGCATCGCCGAGCACCCGGAGGACTGGCACATGTTGCAGCGTTTGTGGCTCAAGGACCTGGACGCCGGGAAGGCTCCCCATGAGGGGTCCGGCGCGCAGGATCCCGAGAAGAGGGCCTCGTGAGGATCGGCATCGTCTGCCCCTACTCCTGGGACGTCCCGGGCGGCGTCCAGTTCCACATCCGCGATCTGGCCGAACATCTCATCGGCCTGGGGCACGAGGTCTCCGTCCTCGCCCCCGCGGACGACGACACACCCCTGCCGCCGTACGTCGTCTCGGCGGGCCGCGCGGTCCCGGTGCCGTACAACGGCTCGGTGGCGCGGCTGAACTTCGGCTTCCTGTCGGCGGCCCGGGTGCGGCGCTGGCTGCACGACGGCACCTTCGACGTGGTCCACATCCACGAGCCGTCCTCGCCCTCGCTCGGCCTGCTGACCTGCTGGGCGGCGCAGGGCCCGATCGTCGCGACGTTCCACACCTCGAACCCGCGCTCCAGGGCGATGGTCGCCGCGTACTCGATCCTCCAGGCCGCCCTGGAGAAGATCAGCGCGCGGATCGCCGTGAGCGAGTACGCCCGGCGCACCCTGGTCGAGCACCTCGGCGGTGACGCGGTCGTCATCCCGAACGGCGTCGACGTCGACTTCTTCGCCCGCGCCAAGCCCAAGCCCGAGTGGCAGGGCGACACCATCGGCTTCATCGGCCGCATCGACGAGCCCCGCAAGGGCCTGCCGGTGCTCATGAAGGCCCTTCCCGCGATCCTGGCCGAACGCCCGCAGACGCGGCTGCTGGTCGCCGGGCGCGGCGACGAGAAGGAGGCCGTGGCGTCGCTGCCCGCCGAGATGCGCTCGCGCGTCGAGTTCCTCGGCATGGTCAGTGACGAGGACAAGGCCCGCTTCCTGCGCAGCATCGACCTCTACGTCGCCCCCAACACGGGCGGCGAGAGCTTCGGGATCATCCTGGTCGAGGCGATGTCCGCTGGGGCGCCCGTGCTCGCCGCGGACCTCGACGCGTTCGCCCAGGTCCTCGACCAGGGCTCCGCGGGTGAACTGTTCGCCAACGAGGACGCCGACGACCTGGCCGCCGCCGCGCTGCGCCTGCTCGCCGACCCGGAACGCCGGGCCGTGCTGCGCGAGCGGGGGAGCGAGCACGTACGGCGCTTCGACTGGTCGACGGTCGGCGCGGACATCCTGGCCGTGTACGAGACGGTGACGGACGGCGCCGCCGCGGTGGCGACGGACGAACGCACGGGCCTCCGCGCCCGCTTCGGCCTCGCCCGCGACTGACGTCCCCGCGCCCCCGCCGGGCCCGACGGGCCCGTACGGCGGTTCCGCGTCGGCTTCGGACCGGGCCGAGTCGGCTCCGTTCGGCGCCTCGGCGCGGGTCCTGGTGCCCCGCCGAGCCGGTCCGGCACGGGACCCTTCCCGCGCGGGGCACCGCACCGGTTTCACCGCCCTGACGCCGGCCATCCGCGCCGGGAACGGCCGGAACGTGAGGGTCCGGACCTTGCGTGCCAGGTGAGGGCTCCAGGAGCGGCCCGATCCCCGGTGGTGCGGTTCAGGTCGTGCGTGGGCCCCGGTGAGGCGGGTCGGGTCGTGGGTGGGCCCCGGTGGGCCGGGAACTCGCACGGGTAGCCTTGCCGCCCGTGACCGCAACCCTCATCTGGATCCTCGTCGGCCTCGTCGCGATCGGCCTCTACCTCAGCTGGACCGCCGGGCGTCTCGACCGGCTGCACTCCCGTATCGACGCCGCCCGCGCCGCCCTCGACGCGCAGCTGCTGCGCAGGGCCTCCGTCGCGCAGGAACTGGCCACCTCCGGGGTGCTCGACCCGGCCGCCTCGATCGTCCTCTACGAAGCGGCGCACGCGGCCCGGCAGGCCGAGGAGGAGCAGCGCGAGGTGGCCGAGAGCGAGCTGAGCCAGGCCCTGCGGGCGGTGTTCGGGGAGACCCAGCAGGTCGAGGCCGTACGCGAGGCGCCCGGCGGCGACGAGGCGGCCGGTGAGCTGGCCCAGGCCGTGCGCCGGGTGCCGATGGCGCGGCGCTTCCACAACGACGTCGTACGCGCTGCCCGCGCCCTGCGCCGGCACCGCAAGGTCCGCTGGTTCCGCCTCGCGGGCCACGCGCCGTTCCCCATGGCCTTCGAGATGGACGACGAACCCCCCACGGCCCTGGCCGACCGCCCGACGAACTGATGTGCACGGGTCGGCGGAAAAGGGCAGGTGGGAACCAAAACGATCCACCGCCTACCCATTGGCCCTTGCAGTGGACTGGTCACCTCGCGTTTCCTCGGAGCTGCAGAAATCCTCTTCCCCCCGAGCGAGGTCAACCCGTGTCCAGCACCCTCTCCAACTCCGCCGAGAACACCGCGATCGGTACCGCCCGCGTCAAGCGCGGCATGGCCGAGCAGCTCAAGGGCGGCGTGATCATGGACGTGGTCAACGCCGAGCAGGCGAAGATCGCCGAGGACGCCGGCGCCGTGGCCGTCATGGCCCTGGAGCGGGTCCCCGCCGACATCCGCAAGGACGGCGGCGTCGCCCGGATGTCGGACCCGAACATGATCGAGGAGATCATCGAGGCGGTCTCCATCCCGGTCATGGCCAAGTCCCGCATCGGCCACTTCGTCGAGGCCCAGGTCCTCCAGTCCCTCGGCGTCGACTACATCGACGAGTCCGAGGTCCTCACCCCGGCCGACGAGGTCAACCACTCCGACAAGTGGGCGTTCACCACCCCCTTCGTCTGCGGCGCCACCAACCTGGGCGAGGCCCTGCGCCGTATCGCCGAGGGCGCGGCCATGATCCGCTCCAAGGGCGAGGCCGGCACCGGCAACGTCGTCGAGGCCGTCCGCCACCTGCGCCAGATCAAGAACGAGATCGCCCGCCTGCGCGGCTTCGACAACAACGAGCTGTACGCCGCCGCCAAGGAGCTGCGCGCCCCGTACGAGATCGTCAAGGAGGTCGCCGAGCTCGGCAAGCTCCCGGTCGTGCTGTTCTCCGCCGGTGGTGTCGCCACCCCCGCCGACGCCGCGCTCATGCGCCAGCTCGGCGCCGAGGGCGTCTTCGTCGGCTCCGGCATCTTCAAGTCCGGCGACCCGGCCAAGCGTGCCGCCGCCATCGTGAAGGCCACCACCTTCTACGACGACCCGAAGATCATCGCGGACGCGTCCCGCAACCTCGGCGAGGCCATGGTCGGCATCAACTGCGACACCCTCCCCGAGACCGAGCGCTACGCCAACCGCGGCTGGTAGTCACATGAGCACTCCTGTCATTGGTGTCCTGGCTCTCCAGGGCGACGTACGGGAGCACCTCATCGCCCTGGCCTCGGCTGACGCCGTGGCCAGGCCGGTGCGGCGCCCCGAGGAGCTCGCCGAGATCGACGGTCTGGTCATCCCGGGCGGCGAGTCCACCACCATCTCCAAGCTGGCCGTCCTCTTCGGAGTGATGGAGCCGCTGCGCGCGCGGGTCCGCGAGGGCATGCCCGTCTACGGCACCTGCGCCGGCATGATCATGCTCGCCGACAAGATCCTCGACCCGCGCTCGGGCCAGGAGACCATCGGAGGCATCGACATGATCGTGCGCCGCAACGCCTTCGGACGGCAGAACGAGTCCTTCGAGGCGGCGGTCGACGTCCTGGGTGTCGGGGGCGATCCTGTGGAGGGCGTCTTCATCCGCGCGCCCTGGGTCGAGTCCGTGGGCGCCGAGGCCGAGGTGCTCGCCGAGCACGGCGGCCACATCGTCGCCGTCCGCCAGGGAAACGTGCTCGCCACGTCGTTCCACCCGGAACTGACGGGCGACCACCGTGTGCACGGTCTGTTCGTCGACATGGTGCGCGCGAACCGGACACCGGCGTCCTTGTAGGATCTGTGGGGTCTCCCAAGGCTCTCGACGCCTGGGGGAGTCCGTACAGGTTGGGTTACGCGAAGGAGACAGGCAGATGTCCGGCCACTCTAAATGGGCTACGACGAAGCACAAGAAGGCCGTGATCGACGCCAAGCGCGGCAAGCTCTTCGCGAAGATGATCAAGAACATCGAGGTCGCGGCCCGCACGGGCGGCGCCGACGTGTCCGGCAACCCGACGCTGTTCGACGCCATCCAGAAGGCCAAGAAGAGCTCGGTCCCGAACAAGAACATCGACTCCGCCGTCAAGCGCGGCGCCGGTCTCGAAGCCGGTGGTGCCGACTACGAGACCATCATGTACGAGGGTTACGGCCCGAGCGGTGTCGCCGTGCTCATCGAGTGCCTCACCGACAACCGCAACCGCGCGGCCTCGGACGTCCGTGTCGCCATGACCCGCAACGGCGGGAGCATGGCCGACCCCGGCTCCGTCTCGTACCTCTTCAACCGCAAGGGCGTCGTCATCGTCCCCAAGGGTGAGCTGTCCGAGGACGATGTCCTCGGTGCCGTGCTCGACGCGGGTGCCGAAGAGGTGAACGACCTCGGCGAGAGCTTCGAGGTCCTCTCCGAGGCCACCGACCTGGTCGCGGTGCGCACCGCGCTCCAGGCCGCCGGCATCGACTACGACTCCGCCGACGCCAACTTCGTCCCGACCATGCAGGTCGAGCTCGACGAGGACGGCGCCCGGAAGATCTTCAAGCTGATCGACGCCCTGGAGGACAGCGACGACGTGCAGAACGTCTTCGCCAACTTCGACGTCAGCGACGAGGTCATGGAGAAGGTCGACGCCTGATCCACGGGCTTGCCCGGAGCGACGGGCCGACGGGACACACCCGTCGGCCCGTCGCTCTGTCAGTGGCACCCGATAGCCTGCACGAACTGGGGAGACCCCCAGCGACGAGCGGCGCGATCGAAGGAGGGCCCGGGTGCGGGTGCTGGGTGTCGACCCCGGGCTGACCCGGTGCGGTGTCGGGGTGGTCGAAGGAGTCGCCGGGCGGCCCCTGACTATGTGCGGCGTCGGAGTCGTACGCACCCCCGCGGACGCCGAGCTGGGCCTGCGCCTGGTCGCCGTCGAGCAGGGCATCGAGCAGTGGCTCGACGAGTACGAACCCGAGTACGTCGCCGTGGAGCGGGTGTTCAGCCAGCACAACGTCCGGACCGTGATGGGCACCGCCCAGGCCAGCGCCGTCGCGATGCTCTGCGCGGCCCGCCGCGGCATCCCGGTCGCACTGCACACCCCGAGCGAGGTCAAGGCCGCCGTCACCGGCAGCGGACGCGCGGACAAGGCGCAGGTCGGCGCGATGGTCACCCGGCTGCTCCGGCTCTCCGCACCGCCCAGGCCCGCCGACGCGGCGGACGCCCTCGCGCTCGCCATCTGCCACATCTGGCGCGCCCCCGCCCAGAACCGACTTCAGCAGGCCGCCGTCCGGATAGGCCCCGACCGGGCCGTCGCGCAGAACAGACTCCAGCAGGCCGCGGCCGCCCACGCCGCACGCACCTCGCAACAGGCATCGAAAGGCCGTACCGCATGATCGCCTTCGTCAGCGGCCCGGTCGCCGCCCTCGCCCCCGACTCCGCCGTGATCGAGGTCGGCGGCATCGGCATCGCCGTCCAGTGCTCGCCCAACACGCTGTCCGGGCTGCGCTCGGGACAGCAGGCCAAACTCGCCACCTCCCTCGTCGTCCGCGAGGACTCGCTCACCCTCTACGGCTTCGCCGACGACGACGAGCGCCAGGTCTTCGAACTGCTCCAGACCGCGAGCGGAGTCGGCCCGCGCCTGGCCCAGGCGATGCTCGCCGTGCACACCCCGGACGCCCTGCGCCGAGCCATGTCCACCGGTGACGAGAAGGCCCTCATCGCCGTCCCCGGCATCGGCAAGAAGGGTGCCCAGAAGCTGCTGCTCGACCTCAAGGACCGGCTCGGCGAGCCCCTCGGCCCCGGCGGCCCGGCCATCGGCACGGCGGTCACCACGGGCTGGCGCGACCAGTTGCACGCGGCACTCGTCGGTCTCGGGTACGCGACCCGCGAGGCCGACGAGGCGGTCTCCGCCGTCGCCCCGCAGGCCGAGGCCGCCGAGGGAACCCCGCAGGTCGGCCAGCTCCTCAGGGCGGCCCTTCAGACCCTGAACCGCGCACGCTGACCGGCCCCGGCCCCCGGGCCGGGCACGTGCCCCGGTGCGGCCCGCGCCCGCCCGCCGACCGCCCCACCACCACGAGACCGCGAGGCACCACCGATGAACTGGGACGACACGACAGACGAAGCCGCCGACGAGCGGCTCGTCGGCCCCGCCGCGGAGCGGCTGGTGGGATCGGTCGCCGACGGCGAGGACCAGGCCGTCGAGGCCGCGCTGCGCCCCAAGGACCTGGACGAGTTCATCGGCCAGGAGAAGGTCCGCGAACAGCTCGACCTGGTCCTGCGCGCCGCACGCGCGCGCGGTGCCACCGCCGACCACGTGCTGCTCTCCGGCGCCCCCGGTCTCGGCAAGACCACCCTCTCCATGATCATCGCGGCCGAGATGGGCGCCCCCATCCGCATCACCAGCGGCCCCGCCATCCAGCACGCCGGAGACCTCGCCGCGATCCTCTCCTCCCTCCAGGAGGGCGAGGTCCTCTTCCTCGACGAGATCCACCGCATGTCCCGGCCCGCCGAGGAGATGCTGTACATGGCGATGGAGGACTTCCGCGTCGACGTCATCGTCGGCAAGGGCCCCGGCGCCACCGCCATCCCGCTGGAGCTGCCCCCGTTCACACTGGTCGGCGCCACCACACGCGCCGGACTGCTGCCCCCGCCGCTGCGCGACCGCTTCGGGTTCACCGCGCACATGGAGTTCTACGAGCCCGCCGAGCTGGAGCGCGTCATCCACCGCTCCGCGGGCCTCCTGGACGTCGAGATCGGCGCCGAGGGCGCCGCGGAGATCGCCGGCCGCTCCCGCGGCACGCCCCGTATCGCCAACCGCCTGCTGCGCCGCGTGCGCGACTACGCGCAGGTCAGGGCGGACGGGATCGTCACCCGGAAGATCGCCGAGGCGGCCCTGAAGGTCTACGAGGTCGACGCGCGGGGCCTGGACCGGCTCGACCGAGGTGTCCTCGAAGCGCTGATCAAGCTTTTCGGCGGCGGCCCTGTCGGATTGTCCACACTCGCTGTCGCTGTGGGGGAGGAGCGTGAGACGGTGGAAGAGGTCGCCGAACCCTTCCTCGTTCGGGAGGGGCTCCTCGCCCGCACTCCCCGTGGCCGGGTGGCGACACCCGCGGCATGGGTACATCTCGGCCTCACGCCGCCCCGCCGGTCAGCCGGCGGAAACGGACAAGAGGACCTGTTCGGGGCGTGACGGCGTGCGTACGTACCGGGGCAGGAACCCCGGTGCCATGCTGAGCGTTGTTCCCTGAGTGCGGACTCGCTTAGACTCCGCCGATGCCGCCCATGTCGACGGCATACATACCCCCATCCAGCAGGCCGCTCACCACTACGTGCGGTCGAAGAAGGAAGTCCCGACCGTGAGTCCAGTGACCCTCCTCCCGTTCATCGTGCTCATCGGGGCCATGTTCCTGATGACCCGGTCGGCCAAGAAGAAGCAGCAGCAGGCGGCTTCCATGCGCAATGACCTGCAGCCCGGCTCCGGCGTGCGCACGATCGGCGGTATGTACGCCACCGTCAAGGAGGTCAACGAGGAGACGGTCCTCCTCGACGCCGCTCCGGGTGTCGACCTGCTCTTCGCGAAGAACGCGATCGGCGCCGTCCTCACGGACGACGAGTACAACCGCATCGTCCACGGGATCGAGCACGACCTGAAGGCCGACGGCAGTGTCGTGCCGGACGACGCCTCCTCCCTCACCGAGACCGACGAGCCCGCCGCCGACGCCTCTTCCGACGCCTCCGACGACAAGCGCCTCGACCTCGGCAAGAAGGACGCGGCGGACAAGCCGGCCGACGAGGCCGTCGAGGCGAAGGCCGTCAAGGCCGACGTCGACGAGGCGGAGCCGAAGAAGACCGACGGCGAGGCCGAGGCGAAGTAGTCACGAACCGGGAGCGCGGCGCGATCCGCTCGCGCCGCACACCTCCCGGGACGTGCTGTTCTCGCACGGAGTCCCGACACCATGGCATGGCCGTCCAGGCGCTCACCCGGCGCAGGGCGGCCCGAGAGGGAGTACGAGAAGGTGGCAGCACCGAAGAAGGGCCGGAGCGCGAGCGCCCAGAGCAGGCCGGGGCGCTCGCTGGCCCTGATCCTGATCGCCATCGCGGCGCTCACCGGGGGAATGTTCGCGACAGGGCACCCCACTCCGCGTCTCGGCATCGATCTCGCCGGCGGCACGAGCATCACGCTCACGGCGAAGAACGAGCCGGGCCAGCCCAACGCGATCAACAAGACCAACATGAACACCGCGGTCGACATCATGAACCGCCGTGTCAACGGTCTCGGTGTCTCCGAGGCCGAGGTTCAGACCCAGGGTTCCGACAACATCATTGTCAACATTCCCAGGGGCACGAACTCCCAGCAGGCCCGCGAGCAGGTCGGCACCACCGCCAAGCTGTACTTCCGTCCCGTGCTGGTCACGGACAACTCCGGGGCCGCGGCGTCGACCACTCCGTCGCCGAGCGCCTCCAGTAGTTCCTCCGCCAAGGCCGGGGACACGGCGACCTCGTCCTCCTCGCCCTCCGCGAAGCCGTCGGCCTCCGCCACCACCCAGGGCCGTCCGGTCACGGACGCCCTGAAGGCGGGCTCCTCGCCGTCCGCGAGCAGCACCCCGAGTTCCTCGGCCTCCGGTGGCGCCACGCCGTCCGCGAGCGCCAGCGTGGACCCGGCGACCGCCAAGCTCCAGGCCGAGTTCGCCACGCTCGACTGCACCGACAAGGCGGTCCGTGCCAAGGCCGGCGCGGGCGCCAAGCCGACCGACCCGACCGTGGCCTGCGGCCAGGACAAGAACTCCTCCGGCCAGTGGCAGAAGTACATCCTCGGCCCGGCCGAGGTGTCCGGCACGGACGTCAAGAAGGCCGGCGCGGTCTTCGACACGCAGAGCGCCGCGGGCTGGAAGGTCACCATGGAGTTCACCTCCGGTGGCTCCAAGAAGTTCGCGGCCATCACCGGCAGGCTCGCCCAGAACCAGGAGCCGCAGAACCAGTTCGCCATCGTCCTGGACGGTCAGGTCGTCTCCGACCCGCGCGTCAGCGAGTCGCTGAGCGGCAACGCGGAGATCTCCGGCAGCTTCACCCAGACCGAGGCGCAGGACCTGTCCAACATGCTGAAGTACGGCGCGTTGCCGCTCAGCTTCAAGGAGTCCAGCGTCACCACGGTGACCGCCGCGCTCGGTGGTGAGCAGCTCCACGCCGGACTGATCGCGGGCGCCATCGGCCTCGCGCTGGTCGTCCTCTACCTGGTGATCTACTACCGGGGTCTGTCGGCCATCGCCATCGCCTCCCTGGGCGTCTCCGCGATCCTCACCTACGTGCTCATGGCGCTGCTCGGCCCGGCCATCGGCTTCGCGCTGAACCTCCCGGCCGTCTGCGGTGCGATCGTCGCGATCGGTATCACCGCGGACTCGTTCATCGTCTTCTTCGAACGCATCCGGGACGAGATCCGCGAGGGCCGCACCCTGCGGCCGGCCGTCGAACGTGCCTGGCCGCGTGCCCGGCGCACCATCCTGGTCTCCGACTTCGTGTCCTTCCTCGCCGCCGCGGTGCTCTTCATCGTCACCGTCGGCAAGGTCCAGGGCTTCGCGTTCACGCTCGGTCTGACCACGGTGCTGGACGTCGTCGTCGTGTTCTTCTTCACGAAGCCGCTGATGACGCTTCTCGCCCGCAGGGATTTCTTCGCCAGTGGCCACAAGTGGTCCGGCCTCGACCCGAAGCGACTGGGCGCCAAGCCGCCGCTGCGCCGCACCCGTCGCGCGTCCGCCCCCGTCGACACGAAGGAGGCGTGAGATGTCGAAACTCGGCACCCTCGGCGCCCGGCTCCACCGCGGCGAGATCGGCTACGACTTCGTCGGCAAGCGCAAGATCTGGTACGGCATCTCGATCCTGATCACCATCACGGCCATCCTCGGCCTGACGGTGCGGGGCCTGAACATGGGCATCGAGTTCCAGGGCGGCGCCGTCTTCACCACCACCGGCAAGTCCAGTGTCTCGGTGAGTCAGGCGGAGACGTTCGCGCAGGACGTCTCCGGTCACGACGCGGTCGTCCAGAAGCTCGGCAACGGCGGACTGCGTATCCAGATCGCCGGTATCGACACCGACAAGTCGGACACGATCAAGAACAAGCTCGCCACGGACCTCAAGGTCGACTCGGAGAGCATCAACGCGGACCTGGTCGGCCCCAGCTGGGGTGACCAGATCGCCAACAAGGCCTGGGAGGGCCTGGCGATCTTCATGGTCCTGGTCGTGATCTACCTGGCGATCGCCTTCGAGTGGCGTATGGCCATCGCAGCGCTGGTCGCCCTGATCCACGACATCACGATCACGGTCGGCATCTACGCCCTGGTCGGCTTCGAGGTCACCCCGGGCACCGTGATCGGTCTGCTCACGATCCTCGGTTACTCGCTCTACGACACGGTCGTCGTCTTCGACAGCCTCAAGGAGCAGACGAAGGACATCACCAAGCAGACCCGCTGGACCTACAGCGATGTCGCCGACCGTTCGATCAACAGCACCCTGGTGCGTTCCATCAACACCACGGTGGTCGCGCTGCTGCCGGTCGGGGCGCTGCTGTTCATCGGCGGCGGCGTGCTCGGCGCCGGAGTGCTCAACGACATCTCGCTGTCGCTGTTCGTCGGTCTCGCGGCCGGCGCGTACTCCTCGATCTTCATCGCCACGCCGCTCGTCGCCGACCTCAAGGAACGCGAGCCGCAGATGAAGGCCCTGCGCAAGCGGGTCCTCGCCAAGCGGGCCCAGGCGGCCGCCCAGGGCGAGTCCCTGGAGCCGCAGGGCACCGAGTCGTACGAGGACGACGAGCGGGACGACGCCACCCCGGCGGTCGTCGGTCCCCGCAACCAGCCCGCGTCCCGCACCCGCGGCCGCGGCCGCCCCTCGGGGAAGCGCCGATGACCGGCATCGAGGAGCTGCTGTTCAGTCGCATCCGTGACGTGGCCGACTACCCGGAGCCGGGAGTGATGTTCAAGGACATCACTCCGCTCCTGGCCGACCCGGCCGCGTTCGGCGCGCTGACCGGTGCCCTGGCGGACATCGCCGTGCGCAACGGCGCCACCAAGATCGTCGGCCTGGAGGCCCGCGGCTTCATCCTCGGAGCCCCGGTCGCCGTCCACGCCGGGATCGGCTTCATCCCCGTGCGCAAGGCGGGCAAGCTCCCCGGAGCGACCCTGTCGCAGACATACGACCTGGAGTACGGCTCCGCCGAGATCGAGGTGCACGCCGAGGACCTGAACGCGGCCGACCGCGTGCTCGTCGTCGACGACGTCCTCGCCACCGGCGGCACCGCCGAGGCGTCCCTCCAGCTCATCCGCCGGGCGGGCGCCGAGGTCGCGGGCGTCGCCGTGCTGATGGAGCTCGGCTTCCTGGGCGGCCGCGGCCGTCTGGAGCCGGCCCTGGCCGGGGCTCCCCTGGAGGCGCTCCTGACGGTCTGAGGACCGTGCGCACGCCAGCCGGGGGTCCAGCTCCCGTAAAGGCCCCCGAAAGGCCTGAGGCACCCGTAGGACACCGCGGAGGCGGGCCCGGAGGAATCCGGCGCCCGCCTCAGGCGTTCCTGCTGTACGAGGCCGCCCACGGCGGCCGACAGCGAGTCCGGCACGAAGGATCGCTACCATGGGGTTTCCGGAGCCTGACCGGGGGACCCGGATCGCGCACGAGGAGCCCTCTTGCCAGACGAGGCCCAGCCACTCGCCCCCAGCGCGGAACGCCTGGGGCGAACCGCCTCCACCCAGCCCGAGCCCGGCTCGGGCGCCGCGGAGCAGCCCGCAGCGAAGGCAGCGAGCGGGCCGGTCGAGCACGCCCAGTCAGCGCCCGACGGCACGGCCGCGGAGGGATCGCGTCCCAAGCCCGCCCCGCCCGAGCGCCCCGCGAACACCCCGCCGGTCCGTCCCGCGGCTTCCCAGCCCTCGCGTTCCGGAGGCTCCTCGAACCGTGTCCGGGCCCGCCTGGCCCGTCTCGGCGTCCAGCGCTCGAACCCGTACAACCCCGTCCTGGAGCCGTTGCTGCGGATAGTGCGCAGCAACGACCCCAAGATCGAGACGTCGACGCTCCGCCAGATCGAGAAGGCCTACCAGGTCGCCGAGCGCTGGCACCGCGGCCAGAAGCGCAAGAGCGGCGACCCGTACATCACGCACCCGCTCGCCGTCACCACCATCCTCGCCGAGCTGGGCATGGACCCGGCGACGCTCATGGCCGGTCTCCTGCACGACACGGTCGAGGACACCGAGTACGGGCTCGACACCCTGCGCCGCGACTTCGGCGACCAGGTCGGGCTGCTCGTCGACGGCGTCACCAAGCTGGACAAGGTCAAGTTCGGAGAGGCCGCGCAGGCCGAGACCGTGCGCAAGATGGTCGTCGCCATGGCCAAGGACCCCCGCGTCCTGGTCATCAAGCTCGCCGACCGCCTGCACAACATGCGCACGATGCGCTACCTCAAGCGTGAGAAGCAGGAGAAGAAGGCGCGCGAGACCCTGGAGATCTACGCGCCGCTCGCCCACCGCCTGGGCATGAACACCATCAAGTGGGAGCTGGAGGACCTCGCCTTCGCGATCCTCTACCCCAAGATGTACGACGAGATCGTGCGGCTGGTCGCCGAGCGCGCCCCCAAGCGTGACGAGTACCTCGCCATAGTGACCGACGAGGTCCAGTCCGACCTGCGCGCGGCGCGCATCAAGGCGACCGTCACCGGCCGCCCGAAGCACTACTACAGCGTCTACCAGAAGATGATCGTCCGCGGCCGTGACTTCGCGGAGATCTACGACCTGGTGGGCATCCGCGTCCTCGTGGACACCGTCCGCGACTGCTACGCGGCGCTCGGCACCGTGCACGCGCGATGGAATCCGGTGCCCGGCCGGTTCAAGGACTACATCGCGATGCCGAAGTTCAACATGTACCAGTCGCTGCACACGACGGTCATCGGCCCCAACGGCAAGCCCGTCGAACTCCAGATCCGTACGTTCGACATGCACCGCCGCGCCGAGTACGGCATCGCCGCGCACTGGAAGTACAAGCAGGAGACCGTCGCCGGTTCCTCCAAGGTCCGCACCGACGTGCCCCGCGCGGCCAAGGGCAGTGCCGGCCAGGACACCGTCAACGACATGGCGTGGTTGCGCCAGTTGCTCGACTGGCAGAAGGAGACCGAGGACCCCAGCGAGTTCCTGGAGTCCCTGCGCTTCGACCTGTCGCGCAACGAGGTCTTCGTCTTCACCCCCAAGGGCGACGTCATAGCGCTTCCGGCCGGTTCGACGTCGGTGGACTTCGCCTACGCGGTGCACACGGAGGTCGGCCACCGGACGATAGGAGCACGGGTCAACGGACGACTCGTGCCGCTCGAATCCACCCTGGACAACGGCGACCTGGTGGAGGTCTTCACCTCCAAGGCGGCCGGCGCGGGCCCCTCCCGCGACTGGCTCGGCTTCGTGAAGTCGCCGCGCGCCCGCAACAAGATCCGCGCCTGGTTCTCCAAGGAGCGCCGCGACGAGGCGATCGAGCACGGCAAGGACGCCATCGCCCGCGCGATGCGCAAACAGAACCTGCCGATCCAGCGCATCCTCACCGGCGACTCCCTGGTCACCCTCGCGCACGAGATGCGCTACCCCGACATCTCGTCCCTGTACGCGGCGATCGGCGAGGGCCATGTCACCGCCCAGAGCGTCGTCCAGAAGCTGGTCCAGGCACTCGGCGGCGAGGAGGCGGCCACCGAGGAGATCGACGAGTCGGTACCGCCCGCGCGGGGCCGCGGCCGCAAGCGGCGCAGCAACAACGACCCCGGTGTGGTCGTCAAGGGCGTCGACGACGTGTGGGTCAAGCTCGCCCGCTGCTGTACGCCGGTGCCGGGTGACCCGATCATCGGCTTCGTCACCCGCGGAAGCGGCGTTTCGGTCCACCGCAACGACTGCGTCAACGTCGACTCGCTCTCCCGCGAGCCCGAGCGCATCCTGGAGGTCGAGTGGGCGCCCACCCAGTCCTCGGTCTTCCTGGTCGCCATACAGGTCGAGGCGCTTGACCGGTCCCGGCTGCTGTCGGACGTCACCCGCGTCCTGTCCGACCAGCACGTCAACATCCTGTCCGCGGCCGTCCAGACCTCCCGCGACCGTGTCGCCACCTCCCGGTTCACCTTCGAGATGGGCGACCCCAAGCACCTGGGACACGTCCTGAAGGCCGTCCGGGGCGTCGAGGGCGTCTACGACGTGTACCGCGTGACCTCGGCCCGCAGGCCCTCCGAGGCCTGACATCCGCGTCCGCCCGGCCACGCGCCGGGCGGACGCGGGCAACACGTGAAGGGGCTCCCGTACGGTGCGTACGGGAGCCCCTTCACGTATGTGCGGTCCGGCCTAGCCGCCGAACTCCTGAAGACCCTTCAGCGCCTGGTCCAGCAGCGCCTGACGGCCGTCGAGCTCCTTCTGGAGCTTGTCCGCCTTCGCGGTGTTGCCCGCGGAGCGCGCCGTCGCGATCTGGCCCTGGAGCTTGTCGACGGCGGCCTGGAGCTGACCGGTCAGACCCTCGGCACGCGCGCGTGCCTCCGGGTTCGTCCGGCGCCACTCGGTCTCCTCCGACTCCTGGAGAGCCCGCTCCACCGCGTGCATCCGGCCCTCGACCTTCGGGCGGGCGTCACGCGGCACGTGGCCGATGGCCTCCCAGCGCTCGTTGAGGGAGCGGAAGGCCGCACGGGCCGCCTTCAGATCCTGCACCGGGACGAGCTTCTCGGCCTCCTCGGTCAGCTCCTCCTTGAGCTTCAGGTTCTCCGTCTGCTCCGCGTCACGCTCGGCGAAGACCCCGCTGCGTGCGGCGAAGAACACGTCCTGGGCGCCGCGGAAGCGGTTCCACAGGTCGTCCTCGTGCTCGCGCTGGGCGCGGCCCGCGGCCTTCCAGTCCGCCATCAGCTCGCGGTAACGGGCCGCCGTCGGACCCCAGTCCGCCGAGGCGGACAGCGACTCGGCCTCGGCGACCAGCTTCTCCTTGGTCTTGCGGGCCTCCTCGCGCTGCGCGTCCAGAGAGGCGAAATGCGCCTTGCGCCGCTTGGAGAACGCCGAGCGGGCATGCGAGAAGCGGTGCCACAGCTCGTCGTCCGACTTGCGGTCGAGTCGCGGGAGCCCCTTCCAGGTGTCCACCAGCGCGCGGAGCCGCTCACCGGCCGAGCGCCACTGGTCGCTCTGCGCCAGCTCCTCGGCCTCGACGACGAGCGCCTCCTTGGAGTGCCGCGCCTCGTCGGACTGCTTGGCCCGCTGGACCTTGCGTTCCTCGCGGCGCGCGTCGACCGTCTCCACGAGCTTGTCCAGCCGCACCCTCAGCGCGCCCAGATCACCGACCGCGTGGTGGGCGACCACCTGCTCGCGGATGTGATCGATGGCGGTCTGGGCGTCCTTCGCCGACAGGTCGGTGGTCTTCACTCGCTTCTCGAGGAGGCCGATCTCGACAACCAGGCCTTCGTACTTGCGCTCGAAGTAGGCCAGCGCCTCATCAGGCGTGCCGGCCTGCCAGGATCCGACGACCTGCTCGCCGTCGGCCGTACGCACGTACACGGTCCCCGTCTCGTCGACGCGGCCCCACGGGTCGCTGCTCACAGCGCCTCCTCCACATGATGCCTGCGTGGGGCGTTGGCGCCCCCTGGCATCGTCCACAGTTTCGTCACGGCCAACATAGGCGACCGGCGGGGCGGCTGTCCGCATCCCGCGCGACCGAAATTCAGCAGCTGACGGTCAGGATTTCGTCACGGTCAGCTTGTTGATCACGACAGTCGCGTTCGGCGCGCCGTCGCCCTGGCCCGTGCTCTCGCCGGCTGCCGCGATCTTCTTCAGGACCGTCAGACCGGACTTGGAAATAGTGCCGAACGGTGTGTAACTGGGAGGAAGCTGACTGTCCTGGTACACCAGGAAGAACTGGCTGCCGCCGGTGTGCTTCTGGCCGGTGTTGGCCATGGCGATCGTGCCCGCCGGGTACACGTTGTTCTTGAGCGACGCGTCCTTCAGGTTCTCGTCCGGGATCGTGTATCCGGGACCGCCGGAGCCCTGGGCCGTCGGGTCGCCGCACTGAAGGACGTAGATGCCGTTCGTGGTGAGCCGGTGGCACTTCGTGTGGTCGAAGTACCCCTTGCCGGCGAGGAAGTCGAACGAGTTCACCGTGTGCGGGGCCGCCGACGCCTTGAGGGCGATGTCGATGTCGCCGCAGGTCGTCGCCATCTTCATGGTGTAGGCGGCGGACTTGTCGATGGCGAGCGCCGGCTCCTTCTTCCACGTGAGCGACTTCACCTGGCCCGCGGCGGGCTTCTCGCACGGATCGGGCGCCTTGCTCGTCGGCGCCGCGCTCGGCGTCGGGCTGGGCGTCGCACCGGCGCCCGCGTTGGCCTTCTTGTCGTCGCTCTTGAAGAGCCCGGTCGCGTAGGCCGTCGCACCGCCCGCGACGACCACGCCGACGACCGCCGCGATCACCGCGTTGCGTGTCTGGTTCCTTCGTCGAGCGGATGTGCGGCGCTGCTGCTGTCGCAAGAACTTCTCCCGGGCGAGCTGACGCCGCCGCTGTTCCTGGCTGACCACCGGGTTTCTCCTCGTGCGTCTCGTACGTCGAGTGGGACGCGTGCGTCGCCTGAGCCGACCGCCTGCGTGTGCCCCGTACCGTATATGGGTTCGCTGAGGAATCGGCAGCGCCGGTAGGCTCTGTTGCGCAGCCAACCGCCCCGTACGACACCAGCGCGTACGCCACCACGAAGGACGATCGTGCTCATTGCCGGGTTCCCCGCCGGGGCCTGGGGGACCAACTGTTACCTGGTCGCCCCCGCCGCGGGTGAGGAGTGCGTGATCATCGACCCGGGCCATCAGGCCACTCAGGGAGTCGAGGACGCGCTCAAGAAGCATCGGCTCAAGCCCGTCGCGGTCATCCTCACCCATGGCCACATCGACCATGTCGCCTCGGTCGTCCCGGTGTGCGGAGCGCACGACGTGCCGGCCTGGATCCACCCCGCGGACCGTTACATGATGAGCGACCCGGAGAAGGCGCTCGGCCGGTCCATCGGAATGCCGCTGATGGGCGAGCTGACCGTGGGGGAGCCCGGCGACGTGCGGACGCTGACCGACGGCGCGGAACTGAAGCTGGCGGGCCTCGACCTCTCCGTCGCGCACGCCCCGGGCCATACGAAGGGGTCGGTGACGTTCCGGATGCCCGAGAACGCGGACATCCCGTCCGTGTTCTTCTCCGGGGATCTGCTCTTCGCCGGCTCCATCGGACGCACCGACCTGCCGGGCGGCGACATGGACGAGATGCTCGACTCGCTGGGCCGGGTGTGCCTGCCGCTCGACGACTCGACCGTGGTGCTGTCCGGCCACGGCCCCCAGACGACCATCGGCCAGGAGCGCGCCACCAACCCGTATCTGCGGCAGGTGACGGCGAGCCGCCAAGAACGCGGAGCGGACCCGACCTCCGCTCCTCGACGAGGAATGTGACAAGACTTCCGTGAGCACCTTCAGGGCCCCCAAGGGCACCTACGACCTCATTCCGCCGGACAGCGCCAAGTACCTCGCGGTCCGCGAGGCCATCGCGGCCCCGCTGCGCAACTCCGGCTACGGCTACATCGAGACGCCCGGCTTCGAGAGCGTCGAACTGTTCGCGCGCGGAGTCGGTGAGTCCACCGACATCGTGACCAAGGAGATGTACTCCTTCGAGACCAAGGGCGGCGACAGGCTCGCCCTGCGCCCCGAGGGAACCGCCTCCGTCCTGCGCGCGGCCCTCGAGGCCAACCTGCACAAGGCCGGCAACCTCCCCGTCAAGCTCTGGTACTCGGGCTCGTACTACCGCTACGAGCGTCCTCAGAAGGGCCGTTACCGCCACTTCTCCCAGGTGGGAGCCGAGGCGATCGGAGCCGAGGACCCGGCGCTCGACGCCGAGCTGATCATCCTGGCGGACCAGGCGTACCGCTCGCTCGGCCTGCGCGACTTCCGCATCCTGCTGAACAGCCTGGGCGACAAGGAGTGCCGACCCGTCTACCGCGCCGCGCTCCAGGACTTCCTGCGCGGTCTCGAGCTCGACGAGGACACGCTGCGCCGCGCGGAGATCAACCCGCTGCGCGTGCTCGACGACAAGCGTGAGGACGTCCAGAAGCAGCTGGGCGGGGCGCCGTTGCTGCGCGACTACCTCTGTGACGCCTGCAAGGCGTACCACGAGGAGGTGCGCGACCTGATCACGGCCGCGGGCGTCTCGTTCGAGGACGACCCGAAGCTGGTGCGCGGTCTGGACTACTACACGCGGACCACCTTCGAGTTCGTGCACGACGGTCTCGGCTCGCAGTCCGCGGTCGGCGGCGGCGGCCGTTACGACGGGCTGTCCGAGATGATCGGCGGCCCCGCGCTGCCGTCCGTCGGCTGGGCGCTGGGCGTCGACCGTACGGTGCTCGCGCTGGAGGCGGAGGGCGTGGAGCTCGAACTCCCCTCGGCCACCAGTGTGTTCGCGGTACCGCTCGGGGAGGAGGCCCGCCGGATCCTCTTCGCCGCGGTCACCGAGCTGCGCAGGCTCGGTGTCGCCGCCGACTTCTCGTACGGCGCGAAGGGGCTCAAGGGCGCGATGAAGAACGCGAACCGCAGCGGGGCCCGCTTCACGATCGTCGCCGGTGAGCGTGATCTCGCCGAGGGCGTCGTGCAGCTCAAGGACATGGAGTCCGGGGAGCAGGCGGCGGTCGCCACCGGTGAGATCGTGGCCGAGCTGCGGTCACGCCTGGGCTGACCCGCTTCCTCTGCCCCGGTGGCATCCCACCGGGGCAGAGGCCTGCGGGCCCGGTGGCATCCCACCGGGGCAGGGGCCCGCGGGCCGGAGCCGTCATCCGTCGCGCCGGTCCTTCCAGCGGAAGGTCAGCAGACACAGCAGCAGCCCTCCGGCGCACCACGCCCCGAGCACCAGGGCGATCCGTCCGAACTCCCAGTCGCCCGCCTGCTCCAGCACCTTCGCGGAGTCGGGCAGGAACACCCCGCGCAGCCCCTGGCACATCCACTTGAGGGGGAACAGCGCGCCGATGTTCAGCATCCAGTCCGGGATCGTGTCGACGGAGATGTAGACGCCGGAGATGAACTGGAGGACGAGGAAGGGCAGGACGACCACCGAGGTGGCACTCTTGCCCGACTTCGGGACCGAACTGACCGCGATGCCGAGCAGCGCGCAGGCCGTGAGACCCAGGACGAAGATCCAGCCGAAGTCCGCCCATCTGCCGGGATCCGAGGGCAGGTCGACGCCGTACAGCGTGGTGCCGACGACGAGCAGGATCGCCGTCTCCAGGGCGCCGGTCACCAGAACCAGCCATATCTTCCCGAGGAAGTACGCCGCCGGGGGCATCGGTGTGCCGCGCAGCCGGCGCAGCACCTTCTCGTCCCGTTCGATCGCGATCGAGATGCCGAGGGACTGGAAACTGGTCGACATGATGCCCGCGGCCATCATCGCCGGGACGTACAGCTGGGAGGCGGTGACACCCGCGCCCTTCACGTCGTCGCTGAAGATCGACGCGAACAGGAACAGGAAGACGACCGGGAAGGCGAAGGTGAACACCACCTGGTCGCGCTGGCGGAAGAACTGCCTGATCTCCAGAGCGCCGCGCCGCAGTCCCAGTCCCCAGGTGCCGGGCAGCCGGCCGGACATGTTCTTCGTGTCGAGGCGTACGTCGGTCGTGGTCATCGCGCGTCCTCCAGGCCGGTCAGTCGCAGATAGACGTCCTCCAGGGTGGGGCGGCCGACCCGGAGTCCCGGGATCTCCCCGTCGAAGCGGTGCGTGAGCTCGGCGACCGTCCTGGTGGGGGTGTCGGTGCGCTCGCTGCGCGGGCTGCCGTCGGCCTCCGTCCACTCGACCGTGGCCTCGGTGCCGAAGCGCTCGCGCAGCGCGGCCGGTTCTCCCTCGGCGACGACCCGGCCCCGCGCGATGACCGCCAGCCGGTCCGCGAGGGCCTCGGCCTCCTCCAGGTAGTGCGTGGTCAGGAGGATCGTGGTGCCCTCGTCGGCCAGTTTGCGGATCAGCTCCCAGAACTGGCGTCGCGCCGCCGGGTCGAAGCCCGTGGTCGGCTCGTCCAGGAGCAGCAGCTCGGGGCCGCCGATCACCCCGAGGGCCACGTCGAGCCGCCGGCGCTGACCACCCGACAGTGACTTGATCCTGCTGTCCTTCTTCTCTTCCAGACCGACCAGGCCGATGACCTCCTCCGGATCACGTGGATTCGGGTAATAGTGGGCGAAATGCCTCACCGTCTCGCCCACCGTCAACTCGGCGGGCGCGGATTCGTCCTGCCAGACGATTCCGACACGTGAGCGCCACGCGCGCGTGCCCGTCGCCGGGTCCGAGCCGAGGACCGAGACCTCTCCCGCGTCCCGCCGGCGGTTGCCCTGGAGGATCTCCACGGTGGTGCTCTTGCCCGCGCCGTTCGGTCCGAGCAGGCCGAACACCTCGCCCTGCCGGATGCCCAGATCGACGCCGTCGAGCGCGGTGACGTCCCCGTACCGCTTGCGCAGCCCCCGTACATCCACAGCGAGTTGGTCCGTGTGAGTTGTCATGCGGACGAGCCTCTCCCCGAACCGAGCGTTCCGGGGCGGCCGTGCGTACCTTCTTATGTCCACCGAACGGTGGGCGGTCCGGCGGGTGCGGCACAATGAGCCTGCCCGCAGGCCCTCTCGAAGCTACGGAAACGGCGTGATGAACAAGACGACAGTCAAGGACGTCCCGACCGATCAGGAACGCCCCGCCGCCGCCGTCGCGCGGACGGCCGGCAGCAGTCGCGCGCTCGCCGTGCTGCTGGTGATCACGGGGGCGGCCGGTCTCCTTGCCGCGTGGGTCATCACGATCGACAAGTTCAAGCTGCTGGAGAACCCGAACTTCGTCCCGGGATGCAGCCTGAACCCGGTGGTCTCCTGCGGCAACATCATGAAGAGCGCCCAGGCCTCGGCCTTCGGCTTCCCCAACCCCATGATGGGGCTCGTCGCCTACGGCATCGTGATCTGCGTCGGCGTGAGCCTGCTCGCACGGGCCACCTTCCCGCGCTGGTACTGGCTGACCTTCAACGCGGGCACGCTCTTCGGAGTCGCGTTCTGCACTTGGCTCCAGTTCCAGTCGCTGTACCGGATCAACTCGCTCTGCCTGTGGTGCAGCCTGGCCTGGGTCGCCACGATCACCATGTTCTGGTACGTGACCTCCTTCAACGTCCGGGGCGGCTTCCTGCCCGCCCCGCGCTGGATGAAGAGCTTCTTCGGCGAGTTCACCTGGGTCCTGCCGACCCTGCACGTCGGCATCATCGGCATGCTGATCCTGACCCGCTGGTGGGACTTCTGGACCAGCTGACGGGCCTGAGGGGATTGTCAGTGCGGTGACATAGCATTTCGGACGTGGAGCCCGATCTGTTCACCGCCGCCGCCGAAGACCGCCAGGAGAAGGACCCGTCCGCGAGTCCCCTGGCCGTACGGATGCGCCCGCGCACCCTCGACGAGGTCGTGGGCCAGCAGCATCTGCTGAAGCCGGGCTCTCCCCTGCGCAGACTCGTCGCCGAGGGGAGCGGCGGCCCGGCCGGACCGTCCTCGGTGATCCTCTGGGGCCCGCCGGGCACCGGCAAGACCACCCTCGCGTACGTCGTCTCCAAGGCCACCGAGAAGCGCTTCGTGGAGCTCTCCGCGATCACCGCCGGGGTCAAGGAGGTGCGCGCGGTCATCGACGGAGCCCGCCGTGCCGCCGGCGGCTTCGGCAAGGAGACCGTCCTCTTCCTGGACGAGATCCACCGCTTCAGCAAGGCCCAGCAGGACTCCCTGCTCCCGGCCGTGGAGAACCGCTGGGTCACCCTGATCGCCGCGACGACCGAGAATCCGTACTTCTCGGTGATCTCGCCACTGCTCTCCCGCTCCCTCCTGCTCACCCTCGAACCGCTCACCGACGACGACCTGCGCGGTCTGCTGCGCCGGGCACTCGGCTCGGAGCGGGGCCTCAGGGAATCCGTCACCCTGCCCGCGGACGCCGAGGAGCACCTCCTGCGGATCGCCGGAGGTGACGCCCGCCGCGCGCTGACCGCCCTCGAGGCCGCCGCAGGCGCGGCCCTCGACAAGGGCGAGCCGGAGATCACCCTCCAGACGCTGGAGGAGACCGTCGACCGCGCCGCCGTGAAGTACGACCGCGACGGCGACCAGCACTACGACGTGGCGAGCGCGCTCATCAAGTCCATCCGCGGCTCCGACGTGGACGCGGCCCTGCACTACCTGGCCCGGATGATCGAGGCGGGCGAGGACCCCCGTTTCATCGCCCGCCGCCTGATGATCTCCGCCAGCGAGGACATCGGCCTCGCCGACCCGAACGCGCTGCCCATAGCCGTCGCCGCCGCCCAGGCGGTCGCCATGATCGGCTTCCCCGAGGCCGCGCTCACCCTCAGCCACGCCACCATCGCCCTCGCGCTGGCCCCGAAGTCCAACGCCGCGACCATGGCCATCGGCGCCGCCATGGAGGACGTGCGCAAGGGGCACGCGGGTCCGGTGCCGGCCCATCTGCGCGACGGGCACTACAAGGGCGCGGCCAAGCTCGGGCACGCCCAGGGGTACGTGTACCCGCACGACCTGCCCGAGGGCATCGCGGCCCAGCAGTACGCGCCGGAGGAGCTCAACGACCGGGAGTACTACACGCCGACCCGGCACGGCGCCGAGGCGCGCTACGCCGACGCCGTGGAGTGGACCAGGAAGCACCTCGGTAGAGGGCGCTCCTGAGCACCCTGTACGATGGCTCGAAGCGCTGCGTCCCGTGTCCGGCTCCGGTCGGCACCACCAGAACGGGACATCCAGCCGGAGCCCCTGCCTCAACGGGGGGATTCCAGGAGCGTCGCGCACCGTCGAAGGTGTCGCGGGCAACCCACCACCACCCGGATTTCCGGGACCGGTCGGTGGGTCACTCGCGTGCTGCACGTATGTGCCCAGACCCAGGAGCGGCTGCCCGCCCCGTCCCCGTGGACTTCCACGGCGGCGAGGAGGGTTTCCCGGGCTGCGGATTGCGACCTCCCTAACCCTGGTGAAGCCGTATTCGCATCAGAGACACGAGGTGTTTGGTTCATGCCGAACCAGTCCCGCCCCAAGGTCAAGAAGTCGCGTGCCCTCGGCATCGCGCTGACCCCGAAGGCCGTCAAGTACTTCGAGGCCCGCCCCTACCCGCCGGGCGAGCACGGCCGTGGCCGCAAGCAGAACTCGGACTACAAGGTCCGTCTGCTCGAGAAGCAGCGTCTGCGCGCGCAGTACGACGTGTCCGAGCGTCAGCTCGTCCGCGCCTACGAGCGTGCCGCCAAGACGCAGGGCAAGACCGGTGAGGCTCTGGTCATCGAGCTCGAGCGCCGTCTCGACGCGCTGGTGCTGCGTTCGGGCATCGCCCGCACGATCTACCAGGCCCGCCAGATGGTCGTCCACGGCCACATCGAGGTCAACGGTGGCAAGGTCGACAAGCCGTCGTTCCGTGTCCGTCCCGACGACGTCGTGATGGTCCGCGAGCGCAGCCGCAGCAAGACGCTGTTCGAGGTTTCCCGCGCCGGTGGCTTCGCCCCCGACGGCGAGACCCCGCGCTACCTCCAGGTGAACCTCCCGGCCCTGGCGTTCCGCCTGGACCGTGAGCCGAACCGCAAGGAGATCCCGGTGATCTGCGACGAGCAGCTCGTCGTCGAGTACTACGCCCGCTGATCTTCTTACAGCGGACGCGGCACCACGCGTCAGCGTCAGCCCGTCGTCTCCCCGCCCTTCGAGGTGGGTGAGACGGCGGGCTCTCGCAATTCCGGGGGAAGTCTGCGCGGCGACGGCACCGCCCCGAGCGGCGGGACCCCGGTACCGCCCAGCGCACGGGCGACCGCCGCGTCCTGGCCGAGCAGCTCGCCCGCCCGTACGCACTCCTCGTACCGCTCGTCGCCCAGCTGCTGCCGGGACAGGGCCGCACAGCGCTCGTGCGGCGCGTTGTAGTACGCCGAACCGAACAGCGGCAGGCCCACCGACGGCCACATCCGCGCCGCCGCCCCCTGGAGCAGCGCGGCCTCGGCCGCATCGCCCTCCACCGCCGTGACCAGGGCGAGCAGCTCGACCGCGAGAACGGCACCGAGCAGATCGTGGAAACCGTGCGCGATGCCGAGGCCCTGCACCAGCAGACCGCGGGCCGTCGCCTGGTCACCCTCGGTCTGGGCCCGGTACGCGAGGACGTACAGCGCGTACGCCAGCGCCCAGCGCTCCCCGTGGTCCTCGCAGATCCCGCGGACGTCCTCGCACAGCTTCACCGCGCCAGGCATGTCGCCCTGGAAGGCCAGCGCCATCGCCAGTTCGACCTGGCCCATCAGCACATTGCTGTTGAGTTCGCCGATCTCGTGATAGCGGTCCAGCGCCGAGCGCAGCAGCACCTCGGCGCGCGCCATGTCGTCCGAGACCAGGGCCAGACAGCCGGTGCGGTGCTCGGCGTACGCGACCGCGACGGCGTTCTCGCAGCGTTCCGCCTCCTCGCGGCACTCCTGGAGCGCGGACAGCGCGGGGACCGAGTCTCCCTGGAGGACGGCCACATAGCCGAGCACCCACAGGGCCTTCAGCCGTGACTGGTCACGGTCTCCGTCGAGTTCGACGCTGCGCTCGAGCCAGTGCCGCCCCTCGGAGAGCCGCCCGCAGCCGACCCAGTAGAACCACAGTGCTCCCGCCAGATACTGGCCCAGATGCGCCTCGTCGGGTTCGGTCAGCGAGTACTCCAGCGCGCAGCGCAGATTCGGCAGTTCCGTCTCGACGCGCAGCGCCACCTCGCTCTGCCGCGGCGAGAACCAGTCCAGCTCGCACCAGGTGACCAGGCCCATGTACCAGTCGCGGTGCCGGCGTCGCAGCCGCTCCGCGTCGCCCGTCGCCTCCAGCCAGTGCGCCCCGTAGGCCCGGACCGTGTCCAGCATCCGGTAGCGCACGCCCGCCGCGGTCTCCTCGCGTGACAGGACCGACTGGGCGAGCAGTTCGCCGAGGACGTCCAGGACGTCGTCGGCGTGCAGTCCGTCCCCGCTGCACACGTACTCGGCGGCTTCCAGGTCGAACTGCCCGGCGAACACCGACAGCCGCGCCCACAGCAGCCGTTCCCCCGGTGTGCACAGCTCGTGGCTCCAGCCGATCGCCGTCCGCAGCGTCCGGTGGCGCGGCGCGGAGTCGCGCACACCGCCGGTCAGCAGCCGGAACCGGTCCTCGAGCCGGGCGAGCAGCTGGGCGGGGGAGAGGGCGCCGACGCGTCCTGCCGCCAGCTCCAGCGCCAGCGGGATCCCGTCCAGCCGCAGGCACAGCTCCCGGACGTCCGCCGTGGTCCTCTCGTCCAGCGTGAAGCCGGGCACCCGGGCCGACGCCCGGTCCGCGAACAGTTCCGCCGCCTCCGCCGCGGCCAGCGGAGCCAGCGGGAACACCCGCTCGCCCGCGATGTCCAGCGGTCTGCGGCCCACGGCCAGCACCCGCAGCCCCGGAGCCCGCCGCAGCAACTCGCCCACCAGCGAGGCGCTCACGTCCACCAGGTGCTCGAAGCCGTCCAGGACCAGCAGGAGCCGGCGCCCGGCCACGTGGTCGAGCAGCACCTGGCGCAGCGGCTTCGCCGTGTGGTCCGTCAGACCGAGCGCCTCGGCCACGGCGAACTCGACGAGTTCCGGGTCGGTCACCGCGGACAGGTCCACGCGCCACACCCCGTCGCGTGGCCGCGTCACGGCGGCCGCGTGCGCGGCGAAGCGCGTCTTGCCGACGCCCCCCATGCCGGTGACGGTGACCAGGCGGACCCGCTCCAGGGCCTCGGCCAGCCGGGTGAGTTCTTCGGAGCGCCCCACGAACGCGTCGAGTTCCAGGGGCAGATTGCCCGGTGCGGCAGGACCGGAACGCCGGGCGGGGTGAGAACGCTGCATGAGATACGGAGCGTACTGACCCGTTAGCGCTCCGTACAATCGGTTCGGGCAACTCCACACGCCGGAGCGGATAAATGCGGTACGGAGCCACGGCCCCGGCGCGATAGGGTCGGGTGACGACTTTTCGATGTTCAGGCACACAGTCAGGGAGCGGGTGCACAGTGTCCGGTGGTGAGGTGGCCGGGATCCTGGTGGCCGTCTTCTGGGCGATCCTGGTCTCCTTCCTCGCCGTCGCGCTGGTGAGGCTGGCCCAGACGCTCAGGGCGACCACCAAGCTCGTGGCGGACGTGACCGACCAGGCCGTGCCCCTGCTGGCCGACGCCTCCGCGGCGGTGCGCTCGGCGCAGACGCAGATCGAGCGGGTCGACGCCATCGCGTCGGACGTCCAGGAGGTCACGTCGAACGCCTCGGCGCTGTCGACCACCGTCGCCTCCACGTTCGGCGGCCCGCTGGTCAAGGTCGCGGCGTTCGGCTACGGCGTGCGCCGGGCCATCGGAGGCCGTCGTGAGAATGAGCCCGACAAAGCGCCCCGGCGAACCGTGATCGTGGGCCGCACCGTCCCGTCCGCGCGGCGGGGAAAGCGGAAGAAGGACTGACGCAGCGATGTTCCGCCGTACGTTCTGGTTCACCGCGGGCGCAGCCGCGGGTGTATGGGCCACCACCAAGGTCAACCGCAAGCTCAGGCAGCTGACTCCCGAGAGCCTCGCGGCGCAGGCCGCGAACAAGGCGATCGACGCGGGCCACCGGCTCAAGGAGTTCGCGCTCGACGTCCGCGACGGGATGGCCCAACGAGAGGCCGAACTCGGCGAGGTGCTCGGTCTGAACGGGCAGCCGGATTCCGAACTGCCCCCGCAACGCCGTATCCGCGCGATCGGCGGCGAGCAGTCCGACGACAACAAGCAGATCAAGTACATCGACAACACGACGTACACGTACAACCGGAATGAGGACCACTGATGGAGTCGGCTGAAATCCGCCGCCGCTGGTTGAGCTTCTACGAGGAGCGCGGTCACACCGTCGTTCCTTCGGCGTCGCTCATCGCGGACGACCCGACTCTGCTCCTGGTCCCCGCCGGCATGGTCCCCTTCAAGCCGTACTTCCTCGGTGAGGTCAAGGCCCCCTGGCCGCGCGCCACCAGCGTGCAGAAGTGCGTGCGCACGCCCGACATCGAAGAGGTCGGCAAGACCACCCGCCACGGCACGTTCTTCCAGATGTGCGGCAACTTCTCCTTCGGGGACTACTTCAAGGAAGGTGCCATCACCTACGCCTGGGAGCTGCTGACCTCGCCCCAGGACAAGGGCGGTTACGGCCTCGACCCCGAGCGTCTGTGGATCACGGTCTACCTCGACGACGACGAGGCCGAGACCATCTGGCGCGACAAGATCGGTGTCCCGACCGAGCGTATCCAGCGCCTGGGCAAGAAGGACAACTACTGGTCCATGGGCGTCCCGGGCCCCTGCGGCCCGTGTTCCGAGATCAACTACGACCGCGGCCCCGAGTTCGGCGTCGAGGGCGGCCCGGCCGTCAACGACGAGCGGTACGTGGAGATCTGGAACCTGGTCTTCATGCAGTACGAGCGCGGCGAGGGCATCTCGAAGGACGACTTCGAGATCCTCGGCGAGCTGCCCAGCAAGAACATCGACACCGGCCTCGGCCTGGAACGTCTCGCCATGATTCTGCAGGGCGTGCAGAACATGTACGAGATCGACACCTCGATGGCGGTCATCAAGAAGGCCACCGAGCTGACAGGTGTCGAGTACGGCGCCGCCCACGGCTCCGACGTCTCGCTGCGTGTGGTCACCGACCACATGCGCACCTCCGTGATGCTCATCGGCGACGGCGTGAGTCCCGGCAACGAGGGCCGCGGCTATGTGCTGCGCCGCATCATGCGCCGCGCCATCCGCAACATGCGCCTGCTCGGTGCCACCGGTCCCGTAGTCAAGGACCTCATCGACGTCGTGATCGAGATGATGGGCCAGCAGTACCCGGACCTGGTCGGCGACCGGCAGCGGATCGAGACCGTGGCCCTCGCCGAGGAGGCCGCCTTCCTCAAGACGCTGAAGGCCGGCACGAACATCCTCGACACGGCCATCACCGACACCAAGGACTCCGGCGGCACGGTCCTCGCCGGGGACAAGGCCTTCCTGCTCCACGACACCTGGGGCTTCCCGATCGACCTCACCCTCGAAATGGCCGCCGAACAGGGCCTGTCGGTGGACGAGGACGGTTTCCGCCGCCTGATGAAGGAGCAGCGGGACAAGGCCAAGGCCGACGCCCGTGCCAAGAAGTCCGGCCACGCCGATCTCGGCGCCTACCGTCAGATCGCCGACGCCGCCGGTGAGACCGACTTCGTCGGTTACGACGGCACCGAGGCCGAGTCGACGGTCGTCGGCATCCTCGTCGACGGCGTATCCTCCCCGGCCGCCACCGAGGGCGACGAGGTCGAGATCGTCCTCGACCGCACCCCGTTCTACGCCGAGGGCGGCGGCCAGATCGGCGACACGGGCCGCATCCGGGTCGACACCGGCGCCGTCATCGAGATCCGCGACTGCCAGAAGCCGGTCCCGGGTGTGTACGTCCACAAGGGCGTCGTCCAGGTCGGCGAGGTCACCGTCGGCGCCAAGGCCCAGGCCACCATCGACGTACGCCGTCGCACGGCCATCGCCCGCGCCCACTCGGCCACGCACCTCACGCACCAGGCGCTGCGCGACGCCCTCGGCCCGACGGCCGCCCAGGCCGGTTCGGAGAACCAGCCCGGCCGCTTCCGCTTCGACTTCGGTTCCCCCTCCGCCGTCCCGACGGCCGTGATGAGGGACGTGGAGCAGCAGATCAACGAGGTGCTCGCCCGCGACCTGGACGTCCAGGCCGAGGTCATGAGCATCGACGAGGCCAAGAAGCAGGGCGCCATCGCCGAGTTCGGCGAGAAGTACGGCGAGCGCGTCCGTGTCGTGACCATCGGCGACTTCTCCAAGGAGCTGTGCGGCGGCACGCACGTGCACAACACCGCCCAGCTCGGCCTGGTGAAGCTGCTCGGCGAGTCGTCGATCGGTTCCGGCGTGCGCCGCATCGAGGCCCTGGTCGGCGTCGACGCGTACAACTTCCTGGCCCGCGAGCACACGGTCGTCGCCCAGCTCCAGGAGCTGGTCAAGGGCCGCTCGGAGGAGCTTCCGGAGAAGGTCGCCGCCATGCTCGGCAAGCTGAAGGACGCCGAGAAGGAGATCGAGAAGTTCCGCGCGGAGAAGGTCCTCCAGGCCGCCGCCGGCCTCGTCGAGTCCGCCAAGGACGTCAACGGCGTGGCCCTGGTCACCGGCCAGGTCCCGGACGGCACGGGCGCCGACGACCTGCGCAGGCTGGTCCTCGACGTGCGCGGCCGCATCCAGGGTGGACGGGCCGCGGTCGTGGCGCTGTTCACGGTCGTGGGCGGCAAGCCGCTGACGGTCATCGCCACCAACGAGGCCGCCCGCGAGCGTGGTCTGAAGGCCGGTGAGCTGGTCCGCAGCGCCGCCAAGACCCTCGGTGGCGGCGGTGGCGGCAAGCCGGACGTCGCCCAGGGCGGCGGCCAGAACCTCGCCGCCGTCGGCGAGGCCATCGACGCGGTGCAGCGCCTCGTCGCCGAGACGGCCAAGTAAGAAAACGGTGGAGATGCGCAGAGGGCGTCGGCTCGCGATCGACGTCGGGGACGCCCGGATCGGGGTCGCCTCGTGCGACCCCGACGGGATCCTCGCGACCCCGGTGGAGACGGTCCCGGGACGTGACGTCCCGGCGGCCCACCGCCGGCTGGGGCAGCTCGTCGAGGAGTACGAGCCGATCGAGGTCGTCGTCGGACTCCCCCGCTCCCTCAAGGGGGGCGAGGGCCCCGCCGCGGTGAAGGTCCGTGCCTTCGCCCAGGAGCTCGCGCGCGGGATCGCCCCCGTGCCGGTGCGGCTCGTGGATGAGAGGATGACCACGGTCACGGCCAGCCAGGGTCTGCGTGCCTCAGGTGTGAAATCGAAGAAGGGCCGGTCGGTCATCGACCAGGCGGCGGCCGTCATTATTCTCCAGCAGGCCCTGGAATCCGAACGGGTGTCAGGCAAGTCGCCCGGCGAGGGCGTCGAAGTGGTCATGTGATCGCGATACGGTAACGTTCCGCCCGATGCGGTGGTGTTCGAACAGCCGTCGCACAGTTAAGAGGCGGACGGGAGCCGGGCCACGCGAGCCGGCCGCGGCCGGCTCGCGGCTCGTAGGGGATCGATGACTGAGTATGGCCGGGGCCCTGGCTCCGAACCGTGGCATCCGGAGGACCCGTTGTACGGGGACGGCGGATGGGGCGGGCAGGCCGCCGACGGCCAGTCCGCCTACGACGGCGGCCAGCCGCAGCACTATCCGCAGCAGCAGGGCGACTGGGGCCAGGGTCAGCAGTACCAGGGTCAGCAGTACCCGCCGCAGGGCCGGCACGAGCAGTACCCGGGTCAGCAGCAGTACCAGGGACAGCAGTACCAGGGCCAGCAGCAGTATCCCGGTCAGGGGCAGCAGCAGTATCCGGACCAGGGTCAGCAGCAGTACAACGGTCAAGGGCAGCAGCAGTACCCGGGTCAGGGTCAGGGTCAGCAGCAGTATCCCGGTCAGGGCCAGCAGCAGTACCCGGGGCAAGGTCAGCAGCAGTACAACGGTCAAGGGCAGCAGCAGTACCCGGGCCAGGGTCAGGGTCAGGGTCAGCAGCAGTACCCGGACCAGGGTCAGCAGCAGTACGCCGACAGCGGTACCGGCGCGCAGCCCCAGGTGCCCTACGCGGCCGATCCCGCCGACCCCTACGCCGGCCAGTACGCGAGCGAGCAGCCCGACCTCTACAACACCCCCGACGCCTATCCGCCGCCCGAGCCGCCGGCCCGGCGTCGCGCCGAGCCGGAACCCGCGGCCGAGACGGACTGGGACCCGGGGCCGGACCAGGGCGAGCACGCCTTCTTCTCCGGCGGCGACGACGATGACGACGACGATTTCGACGAGGACGACCCGAAGAAGGGCCGGGGCGGCAAGGAGCGGGGCGGCGGCAAGGGCAGGAAGCGCCGCAGCGGCTGCGCCTGCCTGATGGTCGTCGCGGTCTTCGGCGGTGTTCTCGCGGGAGCCGGTTATTTCGGCTACCACTACTACCAGAATCGTTTCGGCGCGGCTCCCGACTTCGCGGGCGAGGGTACGGGGCAGGTCCCCGTCGAGATCGGCAAGGGCGAGGGCGGTTATGTGATCGGCCAGAAGCTCAAAGCGGCCGGTGTCGTCAAGAGCGTGGACGCGTTCGTGTCCGCTCAGCGGGACAATCCCAAGGGCAAGTCGATTCAGGCCGGCGCCTACATCCTGCACAAGGGGATGTCGGCCAAGAGCGCCGTCGCGCTGATGCTCGACCCCAAGAGCCAGAACAACGTGACCGTGCCTCCCGGTCTCCGCAATGCCCAGGTCTACGCGAAGATCGACGAAAAACTCGGACTCGCCAAGGGCACGACGAGCGCCGTCGCGAAGAAGAAGTACAAGACCCTCGGGCTGCCGAGCTGGGCGAACACCAACAAGGACATAAAGGACCCCCTGGAGGGGTTCCTGTATCCGCTCACGTATCCCGCCGCCAAGGGCATGAAGCCCGAGGCGGTGCTGAAGAGCATGGTCGCGCAGGCCAACAAGAAGTACGTGGCGATGGGCATCGTGGCGAAGGCGAAGGCGCTCAAGCTCGGCAGTCCGCTCCAGGTGGTCACGGTCGCGAGCCTGGTCCAGGCGGAAGGCAAGACGCACGACGACTACCGCAAGATGGCCGAGGTCGTCTACAACCGTCTGAAGAGCACCAACACCGAGACCAATCAGAAGCTTCAGTTCGACTCGACCTTCAATTACCTGAAGGGTCAGAGCAAGATCAATATCGGCGAGTCCGAGATCAACAGCAATCCGGACCCGTACAACACGTACTATCACCGGGGTCTGCCGCCCGGTCCGATCGGCAATCCGGGCGACGACGCCTTCAGGGCGGTGTTCAACCCCACGAAGGACGGCTGGCTGTATTTCGTGGCGACCGATGGCCAGAACAATACGGAATTCGCCAAGACGCTGGCCCAATTCGAGAAGCTCAAGGAAAAGTTCAATGCCAGTTCGGGCAACTGATGCCCGCCGGGCCGCCGTGCTCGGTTCGCCGATCGCCCACTCCCTCTCCCCGGTCCTGCACCGCGCGGCGTACCGGGAGCTGGGTCTCGGCGACTGGACGTACGACCGCTTCGAGATCGACGAGGAGAAGCTGCCCGCCTTCGTCGAGGGCCTCGGACCGGAGTGGGCCGGGCTGTCGCTGACCATGCCGCTCAAACGGGCCGTCATGCCGCTGCTCGACGAGATCAGCGAGACGGCCGCCTCCGTCGAGGCGGTCAACACCGTCGTGATCACCGAGGACGGGCGGCGCGTCGGGGACAACACCGACATCCCCGGGATGGTCGCCGCGCTGCACGAACGAGGGATCGAGCAGGTCGACTCCGCCGCCGTTCTCGGCGCCGGCGCCACCGCCTCCTCCGCGCTGGCCGCCCTCGCGAGGATCTGCACCGGTGAGGTCGTCGCGTACGTCCGGAGCCGGGAGCGGGCCGCCGAGATGCGGCAGTGGGGCGAGCGTCTCGGCATCGAGGTGCGCACCGAGGACTGGGGCGACGCCGAAGCCGCGCTGCGGGCACCGCTGGTGATCGCCACGACTCCGGCCGGGACCACGGACGCGCTGGCCGCCGCCGTCCCCGGGCGCCCCACCACCCTCTTCGACGTGCTGTACGACCCGTGGCCGACCGATCTCGCGGCGCGCTGGTCCGCGTACGGCGGAGCCGTGGTCGGCGGACTCGATCTGCTCGTGCACCAGGCGGTGCTCCAGGTGGAGCGGATGACCGGGCACACGCCGGCACCGCTCGTCGCCATGCGCACGGCCGGCGAACACGCCCTCGCCGCCCGGTAGACACCCCCCGGTGGGCGACACCCCCGGTAGACGCCCCCCGGTGGACGACACCCCCGGAAGACCCCGTCGAGCACCGGCTCGCGGGCCCGCCGCCGCGCCCGCGAGCCGCTCCGGCCCGTCCGGATGCGTCCGCCTGATGGACCTGCGGCCGGTTCCCGCCCCCGGACGTGGGAGGATCGGACATGGCGGGCCAGGGCCGCGCACCCGGTCGCGCCGTCGCCGTACGCGAGGACGCGTGTACGCAGCAGCAGTACCAGGGCGCGAGCATGAGGAGCACCGTTGAGCAGGTTGCGCTGGCTGACCGCGGGGGAATCCCACGGTCCCGCACTTGTCGCGACGCTGGAGGGTCTTCCCGCCGGCGTGCCGATCACCACGGAGATGGTGGCGGACCACCTTGCCCGGCGGCGCCTGGGCTATGGGCGCGGTGCCCGGATGAAGTTCGAGCGCGACGAGGTCACCTTCCTCGGCGGCGTGCGGCACGGCCTCACCCTCGGCTCCCCGGTCGCGGTCATGGTCGGCAACACCGAGTGGCCCAAGTGGGACCAGGTCATGGCGGCCGACCCGGTCGCCCCGGAGATCCTCGCGGATCTCGCCCGCAACGCCCCGCTGACCCGTCCGCGGCCCGGCCACGCCGACCTCGCCGGCATGCAGAAGTACGGCTTCGACGAGGCCCGGCCGATCCTGGAGCGCGCCTCCGCCCGCGAGACCGCGGCCCGCGTGGCGCTCGGCGCCGTCGCGCGTTCGTACCTGAAGGAGACGGCCGGGATCGAGATCGTCTCCCACGTCGTCGAACTCTGCTCCGTGAAGGCCCCGCAGGGTGTGTACCCCACCCCGGCCGACGTCGAGAAGCTCGACGCCGACCCGCTGCGGTGCCTGGACGCCGACGCCTCGAAGGCGATGGTCGCGGAGGTCGACCAGGCCCACAAGGACGGCGACACCCTCGGCGGAGTCGTCGAGGTGCTCGCGTACGGCGTACCGGTGGGCCTCGGCTCGCACGTGCACTGGGACCGCAAGCTGGACGCCCGTCTCGCCGGTGCCCTCATGGGCATCCAGGCGATCAAGGGCGTCGAGATCGGCGACGGCTTCGAGCTGGCCAGGGTGCCCGGCTCCCAGGCCCACGACGAGATCGTCAACACCCCCGAGGGCATCCGCCGCCTCTCCGGCCGCGCCGGCGGCACCGAGGGCGGTCTGACCACCGGTGAGCTGCTGCGTGTCCGCGCCGCGATGAAGCCGATCGCCACCGTGCCGCGCGCGCTGGCCACCATCGACGTCGCCACCGGCGAAGCCGCCAAGGCCCACCACCAGCGCTCCGACGTGTCCGCCGTGCCGGCCGCCGGCATCGTCGCCGAGGCCATGGTCGCCCTCGTCCTCGCGGACGCGGTGGCCGAGAAGTTCGGCGGGGACTCGGTCACCGAGACCCGCCGCAACGTGCGGTCCTACCTCGAGAACCTGGTCATCCGGTGACCGCCCCACGGCTGGTCCTGGTCGGCCCGATGGGGGTCGGCAAGTCCACGGTGGGCGCGCTCGTCGCCGAGCGGCTCGGCTGCGCCTACCGGGACACGGACGACGACATCGTGGCCGCCGAGGGCCGTGCCATCGCCGACATCTTCGTCGACGAGGGCGAGCCCGCCTTCCGTGCGATCGAGAAGCGGGCGGTGCGCGAGGCGCTCGCCGGACACGAAGGTGTGCTGGCGCTGGGCGGCGGGTCGGTCCTCGACGCCGACACCCGCGCGCTGCTCGCCGGCCACCAGGTCGTCTACCTCTCCATGGACGTGGAGGAGGCGGTGCAGCGCACCGGCCTCAACGCGGCCCGGCCGCTGCTCGCCGTCAACCCCCGCCGGCAGTGGCGCGAGCTGATGGAGGCACGCCGCCACCTGTACACCGAAGTCGCCCGCGCGGTCGTGGCGACCGACGGACGCACCCCCCAAGAGGTCGCCCAAGAGGTCCTCGACGCACTGGAGTTGAAGGAAGCATGAGCGAGGCAGTGACCCGTGTCCAGGTCGGCGGCAGCGCGGGCACCGACCCCTACGAGGTCCTGATCGGCCGTCAGCTCCTCGGTGAGCTGGGCGGGTTGATCGGCGGCAAGGCCAAGCGGGTCGCCGTGATCCACCCCGAGGCGCTCGCGGGCACCGGTGAGGCGCTCCGTGCCGACCTGGCGGAGCAGGGCTTCGAGACCGTCGCCATCCAGGTGCCCAACGCCGAGGAGGCCAAGACCGCAGAGGTCGCGGCCTACTGCTGGAAGGCGCTCGGCCAGTCCGGCTTCACCCGCACCGACGTCATCGTCGGAGTCGGCGGCGGTGCCACCACCGACCTCGCCGGCTTCGTGGCGGCGACCTGGCTGCGCGGGGTCCGCTGGATCGCGGTCCCCACCACCGTGCTCGCCATGGTCGACGCGGCGGTCGGCGGCAAGACCGGCATCAACACCGCCGAGGGCAAGAACCTGGTGGGCGCCTTCCACCCGCCCGCGGGCGTGCTGTGCGACCTGGCCGCGCTCGACTCCCTTCCGGTCAACGACTACGTCTCCGGGCTCGCGGAGATCATCAAGGCCGGTTTCATCGCCGACCCGGTGATCCTGGAGCTCATCGAGTCGGACCCGGAGGCGGCCCGGACGCCCGCGGGCCCGCACACCACCGAGCTGATCGAGCGCTCCATCAAGGTCAAGGCCGAGGTCGTCTCCGGCGACCTCAAGGAGTCGGGGCTGCGCGAGATCCTCAACTACGGCCACACGCTCGCCCACGCCATCGAGAAGAACGAGCGCTACAAGTGGCGGCACGGCGCGGCGGTCTCCGTCGGCATGCACTTCGCCGCCGAACTCGGCCGTCTCGCGGGCCGTCTGGACGACGCCACCGCCGACCGGCACCGCACGATCCTGGAGTCCGTCGGTCTCCCGCTGAGCTACCGCTACGACCAGTGGCCCAAGCTCGTGGAGAACATGAAGGTCGACAAGAAGTCCCGCGGCGACCTGCTGCGCTTCATCGTCCTCGACGGACTGGCCAAGCCGACCGTCCTTGAGGGTCCGGATCCCGCCGTCCTGCTCGCGGCCTACGGCGAGGTCGGCGAGTAACAGGCCGCGCCCCGCGGGGCCTTATCGTCCGAAGGACACCTGCTCAGCCCGTTTTGCCTCTCGTTCCCGGGCACTTCGCACGGTCCCCGGCCGTTCACACAACGGCGGCCGGGGAAGGTACCGTTCGGTAGCGACGGGACCGGGTCCCGTCCACCAGCGCTCATCGCCTGTACGAGACGGAGTGGCACCGGATGCAGCACGCAGTGGGGGCTCCGCTGCCGCCGCCCCACCAGCCGGGGCAAGGGCCGGCCGCCGGATGGTCGCCGGCCGGACAGTACCCGGGGCAGCAGGGTCCCGCGCCGGGCTTCGCCGGAGCGCCGGTGCCGCCCGGCGCCCCACCCGCCCAGGCGCCGCAGCATCATCTGCCGCCGCACCAGATGCCCCAGCAGCCTCCGCAGCACCCGTCGGTGCCGCATCCCCAGCACCCGTCGGCGCAGCCTCCGTCGCACCCGCCCGTGCCGGACAGCACCGGGCATGTGCGGCTGCCCCCGGGCGTTTCGGTGGCCATGCCGAGCCCGCCGCCCGCCACGGGCCCGCTCGACCCCACGGCGACCACGCTCGCGGTCCTGCTCATCGGCCCCGCCGGCGCCGGGAAGACCAGCGTCGCCAAGTACTGGGCCGATCACCGCCGGGTGCCCACCGCCCACATCAGCCTCGACGACGTACGCGAATGGGTGCGCTCGGGCTTCGCCGACCCGCAGTCGGGATGGAACGACCATTCCGAGGCGCAGTATCGTCTCGCCCGCCGCACCTGCGGCTTCGCCGCCCGCAACTTCCTGGCCAACGGCATCTCGTGCATCCTCGACGACGCCGTCTTCCCGGACCGGCCGGTCGTCGGCCTCGGCGGCTGGAAACGCCACGTGGGTCCCGGGCTGCTGCCGGTCGTGCTCCTGCCGGGCCTGGAAGTGGTCCTGGAGCGCAACGCGGAGCGCTCGGGCAACCGCAGGCTCAGCGACGAGGAGGTCGCGCGCATCCACGGCCGGATGGCGGGGTGGTACGGCTCAGGGCTCCCGATCATCGACAACTCCCAGCTCGACGTGGCGGCCACGGCCTGCGTCCTGGACGACGTCCTGGCCCGCTCGATCGCCAGCCCGCCGCAGTGGTGAGGCGGTCCGGTCCGCCCGGTCGCTGAGGTCTCCGGTCGGCCGCGGCGGCGAACCGACCGGGACGACAGCCGCGTTCGGCGAGGGTCTTCGGCCATGAGGGATCGCCGTCGTGCTCGGTGAGGGTCCCCGCCCGAGCGGTGTCGCCGCCGTGTTCTGTGAGGGTCCCTACCCGTGCGGTGTCGCCGCCGCGTTCGGCGCGGGGTCTCCGCCCGTGCGGGCCCGCGTCGGCGGGGCGACGAGAGCGTTCGCAGGCGTGCCCGCGGGCGGGGGCCCACCCGTCCGGCCCTCCGGACCGGCGACATCCGGCCGGCGCTCGTAGGCTCGGTGCATGCCAGAGGTGTACGCGACCCGCAGAGAGCGGCTCAGGGAGCGGTGTACGGCGGGCGGCAGCGAGGCAGCGCTCGTCACCCGTCCCGCCAACGTGAGGTATCTCGCCGGCGCCGCGCCGCTCGGCGCGGTGCTCCTGCTCGGCAGCGACGAGGACATGCTGCTGTGCGCCGGCCCACCGGCCGGCGAAGCCGTGGAAGGGCGCCCCGACGAGGCGCTGAACGTCAGGGTGCTGCCGCGCGCCGGAGGCGATCCGGCCGTCACCGCCGCCGGCCTCGCGGCCGATCAGGGCGCCGAGTCGCTCGCGGTCGAGGAACACCACCTGACCGTGACCCGCCACCGCGCCCTCGGTTCGGTCGCGCCGAGGCTGCGCCTGGCCGACCTGGGCGGCGCCGTGGAGCAGCTGCGCGTGATCAAGGACGAGGAGGAGATCTCCGCGCTGCGGATCGGCGCGGAGATCGCCGACCAGGCGCTCGGCGAACTCCTCGAGTCCATTCTCGTCGGCCGTACGGAACGCCATCTCGCCCTGGAGCTGGAGCGCAGGCTCGTCGACCACGGCGCGGACGGACCGGCCTTCGCTACCTCGGTCGGCACCGGCCCGAACTCGGGAAGGCGCGGCCACCGGCCCTCCGACCGGCGTGTCGAGGAGGGCGACTTCCTATCTGTATGCCTCGGCGCGACCTACCGCGGCTACCGGTGCGAGATCGGCCGTACGTTCGTGATCGGCACGTCGCCCGCCGACTGGCAGATCGAGCTGTACGACCTCGTCTTCGCCGCCCAGCGCGCCGGCCGGGAGGCGCTGGCACCCGGTGCCGCCTACCGGGACGTGGACCGCGCGGCCCGGCAGGTACTGGACTCCGGAGGCCATACCGAAGGCCTTTCGCCCCTGACGGGGCACGGTGTCGGGCTCGAAATCGACGAGGACCCGCAGCTTGCCCCCGCGGCCATGGGTAAACTGGACGCTTGCGTGCCGGTCACCGTCGAACCGGGGGTCCACCTCCCGGGCCGGGGCGGTGTCAGGATCGATGACACGCTCGTCGTACGCCCTGAGGCGGACGGCGGACCCGAGCTACTCACCATCACGACCAAGGAACTGCTCGCGCTCTAGCCTCACGGCTGCGCGCGTGCGCCGGGGTCGTCCACGTCAGTCCAGGAGATTCCGCAACCGTGGCTTCCACGAACGACCTCAAGAACGGCCTGGTGCTCAAGCTCGACGGAGGCCAGCTCTGGTCCGTCGTCGAGTTCCAGCACGTCAAGCCCGGCAAGGGCCCGGCCTTCGTGCGCACCAAGCTGAAGAACGTGCTCTCCGGCAAGGTCGTCGACAAGACGTTCAACGCCGGCGTCAAGGTCGAGACGGCCACGATCGACAAGCGCGACATGCAGTTCTCGTACATGGACGGCGAGTACTTCGTCTTCATGGACATGGACACGTACGACCAGCTGATGGTCGACCGCAAGTCCGTCGGCGACGCCGCCAACTTCCTGATCGAGGGCTTCACGGCCACCGTCGCCCAGCACGAGGGTTCGGTGCTCTTCGTCGAGCTGCCGGCCGCCGTCGAGCTGGTCATCCAGGAGACCGAGCCGGGCGTCCAGGGCGACCGCTCCACCGGTGGCACCAAGCCCGCCACCCTGGAGACCGGTCACCAGATCCAGGTCCCCCTCTTCATCACCACCGGTGAGAAGATCAAGGTCGACACCCGCAGCAGTGACTACCTCGGCCGGGTGAACAGCTAACCGTGGCTGCCCGCAACACGGCCCGCAAGCGCGCCTTCCAGATCCTCTTCGAGGGCGACCAGCGCGATGTGGACGTTCTGACGGTCCTCGCGGACTGGATCCGGCATTCCCGGTCCGACACCAGGCAGCCGCCGGTCAGCGAATACACGATGGAGCTCGTCGAGGGCTACGCCACCAAGGCGCGGCGCATCGACGACCTCATCGCGCAGTACGCAGTCGGCTGGACGCTGGACAGGATGCCGGTCGTCGACCGCAACATCCTGCGCCTCGGTGCCTACGAGCTGATCTGGGTCGACGAGACCCCGGACGCCGTGGTGCTCGACGAGGCGGTGCAGCTGGCGAAGGAGTTCTCCACGGACGAGTCGCCCTCGTTCGTGAACGGCCTGCTGGGCCGGCTGAAGGACCTGAAGCCGTCGCTCCGCCGCGACGAGGACTGACCGGCAGCCCCGGCCGTACGGCCCGAGGGGTGCGTACGGAACGCCGGAGGGCCGGAGCCCTGGGTCCTGGACGGCGTCACATTGCTGCCGGCTCCGGCCCCGCGGGCGTCCGTGTCCCCGGGCACACCGGTGGTCACTCCGCC